>JAEEHP010000049.1 GCA_016280855.1 Bacteroidaceae bacterium | reverse complement strand
TTGTTTAATGTTTGATGCGGAATGAAAAGGATTGTTGCAAACGCTTACGGAAGAAGAGATAGATGACGACGTAGTAGAGAGCTACGGTAATCAAAGCACAAAGTGCGCCAAGCGGCTCGCTGCCTGTCAGTCGGATAGCAACGAACAGCACGGGCAACATGAGCAACAGCGGCAGTCCGTAGGCTATGATTGCTGCACGACGGCCGTCGGTGAGACGTCCTTCGAGGACCACCTTCTGACCCACCTGATACGACGAGGCCTGCGACGTGAAGACATCCACGTCCTTCTCCTTGGCTTCGGCGCTGCTACACATTTTTTTTGCCGCACAACCCGAACAAGCCGATGATTGAATGATGGTTACGTGAACACACTCATTATCAATGGCTTTTACCACGGCGTCATGAGATATTATATCTGTCATTACGTTGATTTGCAAGGTCGGCTTTACAAAAGCGCTACAAAGATATAACGTTTTGTTGAATCCTCCAAATTTTTCGCTTTTTTTCATCACAGAAGCTCCGCGGATAGCACCACGGAGCTTCATAATAAAGGAGATAAAAGATGGATTCTCGATTAAAGAGGATGATATTGCACGAAGGCTTCCATGGCCTCGTAAGCCGCCAAGCCGAGACGGTTGTAGAGCTCTGCCGTGGCGTGGTTGCGGTCTTCAGCACGTTGCCAGAACAGTCGTTCGTCATTCCCGAGGAAGGGTGCGCTTTCCATCTGGCTCTGATGCTTGAGGATGGCATTGCGTTTCGCTCTGAGCTCTTCAGGGCTGATGGGTACGGCCATCTCGATATGCTCGATCTCCCATTCAGCCCATGCGCCGCGATACATCCAGATGCGGCAGTTCTTGAGCCACTCGGCTCCGGCTTCCTTCTCAAGATCGATGGCAGCGAGGACGGCATCCGTGCAGACGCGGTGTGTGCCGTGGGGGTCGGCAAGGTCACCGGCGACGAAGATCTGGTGGGGCTTAACCTCACGCAGCAGGTTCAGCACGATGTCAACGTCAGCCTCGCTGATGGGGTTCTTCTGGATCTTACCTGTCTCGTAGAACGGCAGGTTGAGGAAATGTACGCGCTCGAGAGGTATGCCGCTGTAGAGCGATGCGATGCGTGCCTCGCCACGACGGATCAGACCTTTCACTTCGAGGATGTCACGTGTGTCAAAGTCCTCGGGTTTCTTCTTGTTGATGAAATCGGTGAATTCCTTATAACGTGCGTTGATAACCTCGTTCTTGCCCTCGTCGAAGAGTTTGTTGAAGCCGCGTACGAAATGCATGAAACGGAAGACTTCCTCGTCGCCGACGGCGATGTTGCCGCTGGTCTCGTAAGCCACATGAACTTCATGCTTTTGTTTAACGAGGCGCTGGAGTGTGCCGCCCATCGAGATGACATCGTCATCGGGGTGGGGTGAGAAGATGATGATGCGTTTCTGAGCTGGCTTGGCTCTTTCCGGACGGTTGGAGTCGTCGGCATTAGGCTTTCCGCCAGGCCATCCTGTGATGGTGTGCTGCAGGTCGTTGAAGATCTTGATGTTCACCTCGTAAGCCGAGCCGTACAGCGCCAGGAGTTCGCCGAGTCCATATTCGTTGTAATCCTTGTTGGTGAGCTTGAGGATGGGCTTGCCTGTCTTTTGGCACAGCCATACGATAGCTGATCGGATGAGCTTGTCGTCCCAGTCGCATGAGGTGACGAGCCACGGACGGCGAATACGTGTGAGGTTGGCAGCTGCCGAGAGGTCGAGAACCACTTGCGTGTTGTTGTGCATCTGCAGGAAGGTAGCGCTTTGTGCATCCGTGATTTCTCCTTCGATGGCGTTCTTGATGACCTCTGCTTTTTCTTCGCCCCATGCCAGGAGGAAAATCTTGCGAGCCTGACGAATCGTGGAAACGCCCATAGTGATGGCACAGACGGGAACGTTCTGCTCAGAGCCGAACACCTTGACGGCTTCAGCACGGCTCGTAGGATCAAGCAGCACGAGACGGGTGTGGCTGTTGCGCTGGGAACCCGTGACGTTCAGCGCGATGTTGCCCATACGTCCGATGCCGAGCAGCGCGATGTCGATGCCGCCCATCTGTTCGATCATCTTCTCGTAGGCCATGCAATGCTCCGTCACCCTCTCCTGGGGTGTCGTGCCGTCGAGCGGGTAGATGTTCTGGGATGGGATATCGAGATGGTCGAAGAACTGTTCCTTCAACATCTTGAGATTCGACTGCACGGAATCAGCAGGCAGGGGGTAGTATTCATAGGTGACGAAGACGACAACATTCTGGAAGCTCAGCCCCTCTTCCTTGTGCATACGGATGAGCTGGTTGAAGACTTCCGTGAGGGTCGCGCCTCCCGAAAAAGCCATGGTACAAGCTCGGATCTCGCGTTGACGTTGACGTATGGTGGCAGCAATCTTCAAAGCCACCTCCAAAGCTCCTTCTTCAGCAGAGGCATAGATGTCCGTGGGTAGCTTTTCGAAGCGTGTGAGCACGGACCGTTCAATGTTGCCTCCCGGACGGTAGTAACGTGGTGACACGCGATCCAACGTGATTTGTGAACTGAGGTTAGTTTTCATAAGATAAGTTAGTTGGTAAGTTGATGAGGAGATAGGTTAGAAGTAGAAGCCCACGCCGAGCTTGAGGCCCACGGTGCTGGCATCAGCGAAGTTGTTCACTGACATCTGATAATAGACGGCCGGCTCGATGGTGAGGTACTGGTTGATGAAGAAGGCATAGCCAATCTCGGGTGTGAAGAAGAGATTGTCGTTGGATTGTTCATGGTGGCAGTACTGAGCGGCGAGGCTGAGGTAAATACCGTTCTGTTCGATGTAGTAGCGTCCGCCAATACCTAAGAGCACTTCGTCCTGATGCACCTTACGATTGCCGAGGCGGGAGTACATCAAGCGCTTGTGGTTGTAGTCGGCTTGCGCAAAAATCAACCAATCGTTGGCAACGAAGATACCGGCAGTGGCACCGACGTCGAAACGAAGCTTGTCGTTCTTGCTGTAGGAAAGACCCAGGCCGGTCGTGGAAAGGTTCGTATAGAACTTGCCGGCTTCGAATTGGGCGTTGGCGCTGAGCGCGCAGAGGGCCATCAGACAGCCCATGATAATCTTCTTGTACATAATCATACTTTTTTTATGTGTGGTTAACTATTTTTATGCAAAGCTAATGACAAAGCGGCTTTTAACCAAAAATGAGAACTAATTTTAGGTTTATTTAACGGGTTAGCGATGTTCTGGGTGCTCGAGGAACCATTGGTAGAGCCTTTGGATGCCTTCGTCGAGCTCTACGGTGTGGTGCCAGCCCAGTTGATGGAGCTTGGTGACATCGGTGAGTTTGCGGGGCGTGCCGTCGGGTTTCGTCGTGTCCCATACGATGGTACCTTGGAAGCCAACTGCGGCCTTTACTTTTTCTGCCACTTCACGGATGGTATGCTCGATGCCTGTGCCGACGTTGATGTGGCAGTTGCGTATCTCGCGGATGCCGTCGGCATTGACTGCGGCATCATTGTATGTATCTTTGAAATCTACGTTGAGCAGCACGTGTACACTGGCATCTGCCATGTCCTCGCTCCATAGGAATTCGCGTAGGGGATTGCCTGTTCCCCAGAGCGTAACGTGGTCAGCACCAGAGACCTTTGCATCATGAAACTTGCGTATCATGGCAGGCAGGACGTGTGACTTCTCTAGGTCGAAGTTGTCGCCGGGACCATAGAGATTCGTAGGCATGACGGCAATGTAATTGGTACCGTATTGCAGGTTCAGGCTTTCGCAGAGCTTCAGGCCTGCGATTTTCGCGATGGCGTAAGGCTCGTTGGTGTATTCGAGAGGGGAGGTGAGGAGGCAGTCCTCGCGCATAGGCTGTGGGGCTTCACGGGGGTAGATGCATGTGCTACCGAGAAACAGCAGGCGTTGCACGCCATGGCGCCAGGCTTCGCCGATCACGTTTTGCTGGATTTGTAGGTTCTGGAAGATGAAATCGGCACGGTCGTGCAGATTAGCCATGATGCCGCCCACATGGGCCGCAGCAAGTACCACAGCATCAGGACGTTCGCTGTCGAAGAAAGCCTTCACGGCAGCACCGTCCATTAGGTCGAGCTCGGCATGGGTACGTCCCACGAGGTTAGTGAAACCGCGGGCGATGAGGTTGTTCCAGATGGCGGAACCTACGAGTCCGCGATGACCGGCAACGTATATCTTTGCGTTCTTGTTCATTATTTAACGATTCCTTTTTCGAGATATTCTGCCAGGTTGGTTCGCACGTGTGCTGCCGCTTCGTCGCCTGCCACCTTGGCCATATCGTGTTCTACCATGATGCGGATGAGTTCTTCGAACGTGGTCCGTTGTGGATTCCATCCGAGCACCTTCTTTGCTTTTGTTGGATCGCCCCATAAGTTGACGACATCGGTGGGGCGGTAGAAGTCTGGGCTCACTTTGACGAGCGTCTTACCGATAAGTGTCTTTGCTGCCTGTCCGCTAACTGCCACACATACACCTTCCTCGTCGGCTCCTTCGCCGCGAAATTCCAACTCGATGCCGGCATGTCTGAACGCCAGCTGACAGAACTCGCGCACGCTGTGCTGTTCGCCTGTTGCCACGACGAAGTCTTCGGGTTTGGGCTGTTGCAGGATGAGCCACATACATTCCACGTAATCACGTGCATAACCCCAGTCGCGTAGCGACGACAGGTTGCCCAGGTACAGGCACTCCTGCTTACCCTGAGCGATGCGGGCTGCGGCCAGTGTGATCTTACGTGTCACGAAGGTCTCGCCACGTCGTTCGCTCTCGTGGTTGAAGAGGATGCCCGAGCAGCAGTACATGCCGTATGCTTCACGATATTCACGCACGATCCAATAACCATAGAGCTTGGCCACGGCGTAAGGGCTGTAAGGGTGGAAGGGTGTCTCTTCGTTCTGAGGCACCTGCTCCACTTTGCCGTAGAGCTCGGAGGTCGAAGCCTGATAGATGCGACAGGTGTCGGTGAGGCCACTTTGGCGCACGGCTTCAAGGATGCGCAGCACGCCCGTAGCATCTGCGTTGGCGGTATATTCCGGAGCGTCAAAACTCACCTGCACATGGCTTTGAGCAGCCAGGTTGTAGATTTCGGTGGGGCGAACCTTGCCGATGATTTGCAACACAGACATCGAGTCGGTGATGTCACCGTAATGAAGATGAAAATGGGGACGCCCCTCGAGATGAACGATGCGTTCGCGGAAATCCACGCTCGAGCGGCGGATGATGCCATGAACTTCGTAGCCTTTGTCCAGCAGAAATTCGGATAGGAACGAACCGTCCTGTCCTGTGACACCTGTGATAAGAGCAATATGGGCCATTGGTATGTGATGCGTTGTTGAATGAGGGTGCAAAGATAACGTTTTCTGACCTAATAATGATATGAAATGCCAAAAAAAGATGCAAAAAGTGCGTCTTTGCCGAGAATGTGACATTTTTTGCATAAAAAGAGGCGCTATTTCTCTGCAAAAAGGAGTACTTTTGCTGCCGAAAACAATAAACAGACATTATGGAATCGCTTTATCCTCTTACGTTTCAACCTAACCTGCATGAACTGGTGTGGGGTGGTCACAAGCTTCAAGTGCTCAAAGGTCTTCCCCTCGACAACCGCCGTCTGGGCGAGAGCTGGGAGATCAGCGACGTGCCGACGAGTCAGTCCGTAGTGGCCGAAGGCCCTCTGGCCGGCAAGACGCTCAATGAGCTGGTGGGACGCTATGGTCCTTCGCTCATGGGACGTCATATCTTCGAGGCCGACGGCCGTTCGTTCCCTCTGCTCGTGAAGTTCATTGATGCGCAGGACGACCTTTCCATTCAGGTGCATCCCAACGACGCCTTGGCCAAGGAACGACATAACAAGTTGGGTAAGACCGAGATGTGGTATGTCATGGATGCGGAGCCCGGGGCTACGCTGCTGGCTGGCTTCAAGGAGAAGATTACGCGCAAGGAATACCGGCGTCGTGTGGCCGATGGCTCGATCGTGGATGTCCTCGCCCGTCATGAGGTGCATCCCGGCGATGTGTTCTTCATTCCAGCCGGACGTGTCCATGCCATCTGCAGCGGCATTCTCCTGTGCGAGATTCAGCAGAGCTCAGATGTCACCTATCGTCTCTTTGACTACCATCGTCTGGGGCTCGACGGCAAGCCGCGCCAGTTGCATACCGATGAGGCGCTGGATGCCATAGACTTCAACGTCTATGCTAACTACCGCACGGCCTACTCGCCGGTTGACGAAGGTGCTGTGCGCATCGTCGATTGTCGTTATTTCGTTGTCAGTGTGCTTTCGACGTCAACGCAGCTCCGCCGCAACCTCCTTGCCGAGGACAGCTTCGTCACGCTGTCGTGCCTGTCGGGCAGGGGAGTGATCCGCACAGCTTCGGGCAATACCGTTGAACTGCACAAAGGCATGTCGTGCCTCGTGCCGGCGGTGGAAGCCGATTTCGATGTTCAGGCCCTTGATGGCGATGCTTTCCGGCTCCTCGAGTCCTTCGCAAGGGCATGAAAAAGCCTCGCGTGCGTATAATTATAAAGGTGTAAAGTAAGTTTTTCGGTATTTCTTTGGTTAACCGTTCTTCTTTTATTACTTTTGCAGTCGAAAAACAATTTTTCCACTATGCAAAAGTACAAATCTCTGTTTCTCCTCATCGTTGCCTGCTTGCTGTCAGGCACGATAGCTGCTCAGGTAGCGAAGAACCCCAAACGTGAATTTCGTGGTGCTTGGATTCAGGCTGTCAACGGTCAATGGCAGGGCATCGGCCGCGATGCCATGCAAGCCGAGCTGACGCGTGAGCTCAATGCGTTGCAGGCCGATGGCATCAATGCTATCCTCTTCCAGTGTCGCGTCGAAGGCGATGCGCTCTATGCCAGTCAGCTCGAACCTTGGAGCCGCTATCTGACGGGTCAGCAGGGCACACCGCCCTCGCCCTATTGGGATCCTCTCCAGTGGATGGTTGAGCAATGCCATGCACGTGGCATGGAACTGCACGCCTGGATCAACCCCTATCGTGCCAAGACCAAGGGCACTACGGCGATGGCCACGACCCACTATGCCGTGCAGCACCCCGACCGCTGTTTCCTCTACGACAACCTCATGATCTTCGACCCGGGCCGTCCTGAGAACCGCGCCTTCATCTGCCAGGTCGCAGCTGACATCGTAGCGCGTTATGACATCGACGGCTTCCACATCGACGACTATTTCTACCCATATCCTGTTGCCGGCGTTCCCATCCCCGATGATGCTTCCTATGCCGCTTATGGTCGTGGCATGGATCGTGGCGACTGGCGGCGCGAGAATGTCAACACCTTCATCCGCGAGCTCCATAACACCATCCATGCCGTCAAGCCTTGGGTGAAGTTCGGTGTATCGCCCTTTGGTATCTACCGCAACCAGCGTTCCTGGGCTGAAGGCTCGGCAACCAACGGCACGCAGAACTACGACGACCTATATGCCGATGTGTTGAAATGGATCAACGAAGGGTGGATTGATTACAACATACCGCAAATCTATTGGGAGATAGGCAACCGTGCCGCTGACTACGATACGCTCATCCGTTGGTGGAGCCGCTATGCGTCCAGTCGTCCTTTGTATATCGGTCAGGATGTTGATCGCACCGTGGCTCATCCCGATCCTGCCAATCCTTCGCAGCATCAGATGCATGCCAAGATGGTTCTCCAACGTGGCTTGCCCGGCGTCTATGGCTCGTGCCAATGGTATGCCCGTGCCGTGGCCGATGACCGTGGCGGCTATGGCACGATGCTTCGCACCATCTACCATCGCACACCGGCCTTGCAGCCCGTGATGCCGTGGATTGACAAGAAAGCACCCGGCAAACCGCGACGCATCAAACCCATCTGGACCAGCGACGGATACGTTCTCTTCTGGCAGGCGCCTAAAGCTAAGAAGCCTTTGGACGAAGCGCACTTCTATGTCGTCTATCGCTTTGCTAAAGGCGAGAAAGTGAAACTCGAAGAGACCGACCATATCCTGGCCATCACCCCCAACACGTTCCTCAACCTGCCTTACGACAACGGCAAGCAAAAGTGGACTTACGTCGTCACGGCACTCGATCGTATGCAGAACGAGAGCAAGGGCGCAAAGAAAACGGTGAAGCTATAGCATGAGTGAGTCTATCCATATCCAGAACGCTCGTGTCAACAACCTGAAGAATGTCACCCTCGACATTCCTCGCAACAAGTTGGTTGTCATCACGGGCTTGAGCGGCTCCGGAAAGAGCTCACTGGCTTTCGACACGCTGTATGCCGAAGGGCAGCGTCGCTATGTCGAGAGCCTGAATGCCTATGCCCGCCAGTTCCTGGGACGCATGAGCAAACCCGAGTGTGACTACATCTCAGGCATTCCGCCCGCCATTGCCATCGAGCAGAAAGTCATCTCCCGCAATCCGCGTTCAACCGTCGGCACCAGTACGGAGATCTACGAATACCTGCGTCTGCTCTTTGCGCGCATCGGTCGCACCTATAGCCCCATCAGCGGGCAGGAAGTCCGTAAGCACACCACCGAGGATGTTGTGCAATGCATGCTCTCTTATTCGCCGGGCACACGCTTCCTCGTCCTCTGTCCCATACGTCTCACCGAAGGGCGCACCCTCGAGGAACAACTCAAGGCCTATCTTCAGGAAGGATATACGAGGGTATGGATAGATCCAACCCCCGCTCTCCCAGGTTGTGAGGGAGCAGATACCAATGGCATTTGGCGCATTGAGGATTATCTAAAAGACCCACCCCCAGCCCTTCCTGTGAGGGAGGGAGCAAATGCTCCTGCCAATCAACATTCTGCTATCCGTCTTCTCATCGACCGCCTCTCAGTCCCCGAACAGTCAGAGGTGACTGCTCTTCCCCTCACAGGGGGAGCAGGGAGGGGGGCTGGGTCTGCCTCTGTAGTCTCACGCCTCGTGGACTCTGCCGAGACCGCTTTCTACGAGGGTGGTGGCGAGATGATGCTTCGTTTCCTGCCGGCGGGCATCGAACACGTATTCTCCACGCGCTTCGAAGCCGATGGCATGAGCTTCGAGGAACCCTCCGACCTGCTCTTTGCCTTCAACTCACCGATGGGTGCCTGCCCGACCTGTGAAGGGTGGGGCAGTGTCACAGGCATAGACCCGCACCTCGTCATTCCCAACTCTACGCTGAGCGTTTACGAGGGGTGTGTTCAATGCTGGCGGGGCGAGAAGATGAACGAGTGGAAAACCGAGTTCATCCGTCAGGCCGAGCGCATACGCTTCCCCATCTTCAAACCTTACTATGAACTCACGCAGGAGGAGAAAAACCTCCTGTGGCACGGCCGCCATTCCGGGCTTTCTATCGAGGAACGCTGGCAGCGTGGCGATGTGTGCATCGACCTCTTCTTTGACTACCTTCGCGAGGGACGCTACAAGATTCAGAACCGCGTCATGCTGGCTCGCTACACGGGCAAGACCGAGTGTCCCGACTGTCACGGCACGCGTCTGAAACCCGAGGCCACATACGTCAAGGTGGGCGGACGGGCAATCACGGAACTCGTCGATCTCCCTATCACGGAACTCATAAAATGGGTGAAGAGCCTCACCGACGAGAGTATACCCGGACCCACCCTCACCGCCCACGAATACCAGGTCGCCAAGCGCCTCCTCACGGAGATCGAGAGCCGTCTGCAGTTCTTGCTCGATGTGGGTCTCGGTTACCTCACCCTCGGACGACGTTCCAACAGCCTCTCCGGTGGCGAGAGCCAGCGCATCAACCTTGCCACCTCCCTCGGCTCGGCGCTCGTCGGTTCCATGTACATCCTCGATGAACCCAGTATCGGTCTTCATTCTCGCGACACCCAACGTCTCATCGGTGTCCTTCGTCAGTTGGTAGATTTAGGCAATACCGTCATCGTTGTCGAGCACGACGAGGACATCATCCGTGCCGCCGACTACATCATCGACATCGGCCCCGAAGCCGGACGTTTGGGTGGAGAAGTCGTGTGGGAAGGTAACTTGTCGTCCCTCCCCCCAAAGGCCGTTTCCCAAGAAACCCTCCAGCGCTCCCATACCCTCCAATGGCTTTTTGGCTTAGATGCAAGCCCTGTAGGTGACCACTCCCTCCCTCACAAGGAGGGCGGGGGGAGGGCCTTTAACCGCTATATCGAAGTTAAGGGTGCCCGTGCCAACAACCTCCGCGGCATCGACGTGAAGTTCCCCTTGAACGTCATGACCTGCGTCACGGGTGTCTCTGGTTCAGGCAAGAGCTCTCTGGTGCGTGATGTGTTCTACAGGGCGATGAAGCGGCAGCTCGACGAAGTAGCCGACCGCCCGGGAGAATTCCTGGCTCTCGAAGGAGACCTCAGTGCCATCAAGGCCGTAGAGTTCGTTGATCAGAACCCCATCGGCAGAAGCACACGTTCCAATCCCGTCATCTACGTCAAAGCTTACGATGAGATACGCCGCCTCTTTGCTGAACAGCCACTGTCCAAGCAGATGGGATTCACCGCCAGCCATTTCTCCTTCAACACCGAAGGCGGACGCTGTGAGGAATGTAAGGGCGAAGGCACCGTCACCATCGAGATGCAGTTCATGGCCGACCTCGTGCTCGAATGTGAGTCGTGCCACGGACAACGCTTCAAGAGCGACGTCCTCGACGTGCGCTTCCATGGGCAGAACATCAACGACGTCCTCAACATGACCGTCAACCAAGCCATGGAGTTCTTCACCGAGCATGGCGAGAAGAAGATCGTGCGACGCCTGCGCCCCCTGCAGGATGTGGGCCTCGGCTACATCAAGCTCGGACAGTCGTCCTCAACCCTATCGGGTGGTGAGAACCAGCGCGTTAAGCTCGCCTACTACATCGGCATGGAGAAACAGGAGCCCACGCTCTTCATCTTCGACGAGCCCACCACCGGTCTCCATTACCACGACATACGCCGTCTGCTTGCCTCCTTCGATGCCCTCATCGAGCGCGGACACACCATCGTCGTCATCGAGCACAACCTCGACGTCATCAGCCGTGCCGACCACATCATCGACCTCGGTCCCGAAGGCGGTGCTGATGGGGGTAATGTCGTTTGCACGGGTACTCCCGAGGAGGTCGCCAACTGTGCACAGAGCTACACCGGACGCTTTCTCAAGAAGAAAATCAATACATGATCGTTTAGGGAGCTGACTCCCCATGCCTTCATTTAACTTCCCATCATTAAAGAAGGTCGGGCCTTACGGCTCGACCTTCTTCGTCGTTAGCGTTTCTATTTCAGCTTATTTCTCGCACTTCTCGCAGTCGCAGCCGATGAGCGCCCAGATGCCGGCAGCGCAAATAGCTCCGACGAAGGGACCTACGATGAAGATCCAAAGGTTGCTGAGCGCGGTGCCTCCCTGGAACACGGCGGGAGCAATGCTGCGGGCGGGGTTCACGCTGGTGCCAGTGTAGCGGATGCAGACGAGGTGAACGAGCACGAGGGACAGACCGATGGCGAGGCCTGCGAAGTTGCCGGCGCCCTTCTTCGCGTCCGTGGTGCCGAGCACAACGAGGACAAACACACACGTGAAGATGATCTCGGCCAACAGACCGCCTACGACGCTTACACCGTCCTGAAGGTCGTTAGCTCCAGTGCCCTCGAGACCAGAATTGGAAGTAAGCAGCCACAGGAGAGCAGAGCCGATGAAGGCACCAATGACCTGGAAGAGCATGTAGAAGCAGGCGTCCTTGCCCGAGATGCGCTTCGAGAGGAAGCAGCCCAACGTGATGGCTGGGTTGATGTGGCAACCGCTGATGCCGCCGATGGCATAAGCCATCGCAACGACGGACAGACCAAACGCCATGGCGGTGCCGATAACTGTCTCGGGATCACCATTGTTGCAACCAAGGCTCACGGCTACGCCGCAACCCATGAGAACGAGCACCATTGTGCCCACCATTTCTGCTAAGTACTTTTTCATAGAAACAGGGTTTAAAGAGTTAATAGATAGGGTTTATTACGTTTTTGCGCCGTAAAATTAACGCGAAAATCGTTTCGCACCAAATAAAATGCCAGAAAAATCACATTTCTACCATCATTTTGCCATTTCCCAGTCCCCTCCGTCGCTGTCTGTACCCCCAAAAAAGTGTGAGAAAATAAAGTTTTGCAGAGAACGACTGAAAAAATGACGTGGTCTCATTGAGTGCATCGATTTAACCAATAATCTCGCAAAGAAAATGGCGCAATCTCTCTCTAATTAATTTGAATTGAATCGTAAATTCCGATTAGTGAGTTGAATATCAATTTGCTAATGAGTAATTTGGCTTAATTATGGAGATGAAGCGGTGAAATGAGCTGAAAATAGTCATTTTGATTGTGAATATTCCTTAAAATTTGCCCTAAAAACTGGCCTTTTCTTCACATCTTCACACTGCCTTCACACTACCCTTCACACTTTTATCTGCTGATATACAAGTGTATAAACCAAAACGTGAAGATGTGAAGGCTATTTTGAATTGTTTTCATATATGCGTGTTGCATGGAATGTGTCTTCTGTACGACCTTGGCGACCCTCTTAGGAGGGTAAGGCGGCCCCTCTTAGGAGGATATGACACCTCCTCTTAAGAGGGTATGACACCCCCTCATAGGAGGGTCATCCATTAGACTCTCGCAGTTTTCCCACCAATGGGAAAACCAAACGACTATATAGGTTCAGACTGAAAGTTCTATAGGTTCAGGCTGGAAGCTCTATAGGTGTAGACTGAAAGCTCTATAGGTCTTGGATTGCATGTCTAAACGCAGACTGTTCGACCCATGAATGGACACACGGAGATATCATAAATCATTCATGGATAATGATATGGAATCCTTCATGGACATTCGTGTGAAAGAATAAGTGTATTCATGCATCCATAGCCCATTCCTTCCTTTTTTACCCTTCAAGTGAAAAATTATTGTGATTAGAAGAGGTTGAAACGAAAATTATATTTATCTTTGCAGCGTCCCACGCAGAAAATGACCTCAAACAGGTCGTGGGTGGGGTAGACATATATTAAACATATTCTCTGAACGTAATAGTCAGCGTCATGGATTCAGACATTCTTTATTTTATTTCCTTTTGTGTTGAGCATTACAAGATGCATAAAGGAATCTCGGGCAGCGAAGCCATGCAGTTGTTTGACAAATATCACGTGACAGAATATCTGTGCGACAACTATGAGGTCCTTCACACCCAAGGACATCAGTGGCTTATCTCAGAAATTGACGATTTTATACAAAAACAAGCAGCATGAAACTTTATCACGGTAGTCTCCAAATCGTTTCACATCCCATTATTCTTCAGCCCAATAGGCAGTTGGATTATGGAAATGGTTTCTATACAACCACTTCAGAGAAGCAAGCTAAGGATTGGTTACGTCGCAAATTGAATGAGAAAGCAGGAAATGGTTATGTCAATGTTTATGAGTGGGACGAAGAATCATCTGCGGGCTTACAAATCCTGCGATTTGAAACGCCAAGCGAAGATTGGCTTGATTTCGTCATGAACAACAGAACAATCATAGGATATCAGCACCCTTATGATATAGTGTATGGTCCTGTAGCAAATGATCGTGTTTACGCAGCCTTCGCACTCTATGAACAACATTTTATTGACAAGGCCGGTCTGATAAAGGAACTGCGAACCTATAAATTAATAGACCAGTTGCTGTTTCATACGGAACGGTCTTTATCTTCACTGACGTTTATTGAAGCAAAGGAGGTAAGATGATGATTCCCGAAATAACCAATGCTAATCTTTATTTACTGTTACCTGGCAAGGTGGCGGATGTCGCAATGCGTGTAGCTCAGCACGATAAGATCCCGGCATTGGAAGCCTTGCGCCATTTCTACGCTTCCAATACCTATAAGCAAATGGAAAAAGAAGAAACAAAGATATGGCATATGGGGCCTGTCGCTCTTTTCCAAGATTATTTGGAAAATCAGAATCGGGAAAAGTGCTGCTAAGAGGCCCTGGCAGCGCACAGTCAATATCTTTCTCACACGAATAGCCATGAATGGACACACGGAGATATCATAAATCATTCATGGATAATGATATGGAATCCTTCATGTACATTCGTGTGAAAGAATAAGGAGATAGAGAGGTATTATCTTTGCGACGGATTCATCTTTTCCTTTATCAGTAGAAGCGAACGATTTCGTCGAGATCCTTATGCATCGGCTGTCGGGGTTCTTCGGCTCTGTAGCCTAATGCGATGACGGCCATGACGGTTTCGTTCTCCGGGATTTGGAACAGGGCTCGCAGTTTGTCGGCATCTCTCATGCCCATGATGAGGGTGTCGAAGCCCATCGCTCTGGCCTTGAGGATCAGATAGCTGTTGATTAAGCCGTTGTCATGCGCTCCCCAGGCATCGCCGATCTCGTTGGTCTGCTGCCCACGGAAGAAGCCTGACTTGCCGCGTTCGAAGGTGGAGACGATGAGGACGGGTGCGTTCTTGATGCGTTCCTTGTTGCCACCCACCAGGTCTTGCACGGCCTTGAGCTTCTCGGGACTGATGGCCACATAGTATCGCGTGGGCTGCTGGTTGGCCCACGATGGTGCTTCCTGTGCGGCACGGATGAGTTCGCGCACCTCGGCCTCGGAGATCTTCTTCGTGGCATCGTAGCTGCGCACACTTCGGCGAGACTTCAGTACCTCATCGAACGACGGCGAGGAGAGGGCTCGCCAGGCAGCCTGGATGTTGGCAACGGACTGCGTGGCATAGTCCAGCATACGCGGAGCACCGAAATGTTCTACGGTGAACCAGCCGTCGTAGCCGTTGCGCAGCAGTTCGCCCATCACTTCCTTGAGCGGTACGATGCCGGTGCCGACGGGTAGGGAAGCATAGTCGTGCATGGCCTTGCGGTCTTTGAGGTGAACGTGATGGATGCGTCCGAGATGGTGGTGCAGAGCGGTCATCACATCCTCGTCGCAGAAGAGGTAGTTGCCAGTGTCGAAGACGTGGTTAAGCGCAGGTGCGGCGGCAAAGAGTCGATCCAGGGTCGCGGTGTTGTAGCACGGTGAGCGTGGGTTGTCGTAGTCCTCCACCATGACGTCGATGCCTTCCTTGGCGGCCTCGGTCACGAAGGATGCGATACGGGTGCATACCTCGTCCATGAGTTGCGGTGCGGGGTTCTCGGGCAGCAGGCCAGGTATGATGAGTAGCCGTTTGTAGCCGTGGCGCTTCATGAAGTCCAACGCTTGGCGAACCGCTTGGGGTTGTTCGCCTCGGACGAAGTTGATGTCGGCAATGGCGGATGCGTTCTGGAAACCTAATGAGTCGAGCATCTTCAGTTGGTCGTCGCTCATCGTCACCCTGACGTCGATGCCTTCGACGCCCAGCTGACGAACGCGCTGTGCGGCTTCACGGACGGAGATATGTTCTTGGCGGGCTATCTCTGACACGTGGTCGAAGAAAATGGAAATGCGGGGTTGGGCTGCGGCCTGGAGCGTCAACAGGCAAAGTGCAGCCAGCAATGTGAAGTACTTAATCGTTTTCATGTTTTCTTGTATTTATGTTCCTAAGTTATATATATATAAGGTTGTAAGGTTATAAGGTTATAAGGATATAGGTGTGGCTACTCGTTGAGCCATTTGTCGAAGAAGTCGAGGATGCCACGGACTTTATGGCTGGGGTATTGGGTGTGGCAGGTGATGCCGCTGATGGTGTCTCCGGTGTTGTAACGTACGAAGTATGTGCATCGTGTGGCCTCCTTGTCGTCGGTGACGTAGTCGTAGATGGTGCTTTTCAGGTTGACGGTGTTGGCCCGTTCTTGTAAAAGTTGGAGGACATCGTTGCTGACGTTGATTGTTTTGTCGATGCCTCTTTCTGCGTCGCGCAGTGTCATCGTGGCCTCGTCGTCACCCCGCTCGAGTGTGAACTCCTGGTCCTGTCCTTTGTTGTTCTTGCTGGTGAACTTGAAGTAGTCAAAGATCAAAACGCCCTGCGTGTGGTTGCGCCATTTCTGGAAATAGTCTGCAAGGGTCTTCCGCATCTCTTTGTAGTTCTTGGGCCAAGCCATGTAGCCTCCGGAGCTGACGCTGCGCCGGGAGTTGTAAGTGTAGTGGAGGCTCCATGAGTCGCCGTCGCGGATGTCCATCCACGTCTTGTAGTTCTCCTTGTACTTGTCCATCTTGTAGGTCTTGACGATGGTCAGGAGCTCGTCGAAGATGGTGGTGTCGTTGAGGTAGAATTCCTTCTCGCCGGGGAAGCCCTCGTCGATGACGACATGTACCCTCCCATCATTCATGGTGGTGACGTTGTAGTTCTCGCCATTGTACATTGCCATGGAGTTATGGTGGTTGAATCGGAAAGCGGTGAGGCGTTCAGGCAGTTTGTCCTTGTTGCCTGTGGTGGGCGACACGCATGATACGGCGAGTGCGATGATAGCGGATAGGAGGGGCATTCTGCTCATTTTTGGGGGGAGGTGGGGCTAGATATTCTAGACGATCTAGATTTTCTAGATTTTCTAGATGATCTAGAGATTCTAGAGATTATTTAAGGATTTCTTGGAGGAAGTCGCCGATGCGGTCGAGCCAGGTGTAGCTGCCCGTTCCCGGTGATGCCGTGCGTTGGAAGCAGTGGGGGCGGAGGGCGAGGGTGTGCAGTTCGCTTTGGATGCCCATGGCGCGCATCTTCTCCCATGTCTTCACCGAGCCCATGGAGGCATAGCCGTCGGCATCGCCGTGGATGAAGAGCATGGGTGATGTCTTGAGGTCGAAGCTGAACTCGGGCACGAGCAGGTCGCTGTCCTCATTGCCGCCAGTGGCATTATGCCCGTCAGCGCCGTCGGTCAGGGCATAAGCGGGATAGATACCGATGCCCCATTGCACGTTGCAAGGCTGGCGGTCGATGGCATCGATGGGTAGGTAGGCTTGATGCTGCGACGAGGTGACACCCATGAGGGTGAGATGCCCGCCGGCACTGCTTCCCATGATACCTATTTTATTAGGATCGAGTCCATAGCTCTCGGCCTTGCTGCGTACGAGTCGTATGGCTCGTTGCAGGTCCTGCCATGCTGCGGTGTGCTTGGCCAGATGGCTTTCGGGAGCTGGACGCGGTGTGCGGTAGCGCATCGTGACGACAGTCATGCCTCGCTCGTTGAGATAGCGTCGTGCGGGTGCCACTTCGAAGCCGTTGGGGTCGTTGCCCTGGTAGCTGCCGCCGGAATATATGATCTGTATGGCCTTTGTCTTCAGTTCCTTGGGGAGGTGCCATTCGATGTATGGCTTGCCTTGGTTCTCCTGAACGTTGGGCATTTTCCCCTCGGGCCAAACGTCCTCGGTCACCTTTTCGCTACGTGCTTCGTCGCTTGAGAATCGCGTCATGAGGTTTTCCTCGGGTTGGAGTTCGCCCAAGAAGCCCATCTGACGCATGAACTCGATGCCGCGTTCGAGTCCGAATGCTCCGTGACCCTTGTTGGGATAGAGATGGAGCTCGGCCGGCACTTTGTGCTTTCGCATCTCGCGATAGATGAGCGTAGAGCCATTGGGCGTATAAGGATCCGTGCCGCCGTGGTGAAGACTGACGGGGCAGGTCTTTGCGTCGAACTTGAATATGGAGGAGAGGTGGACGTCAGTGCCATAGCCTTGACGCGTGGCGGGAGTGCCCGTTTCGCCGTCGGTGGTGACGTAGGCTGGAGCATTGATAATGGCCCAGTTGATGTGACATGGCACGGTGTCGAGCTTGTCCACAGGGTTGTAGGCAGGGGTGAGGGCACTGGTGGCCAATAGCGTAGCAAGATGGGAGCCTGCGGACATCGAGATGACGCCGATGTGTTCAGGGTCGAAGCCGCGCTTTCGGGCTTCGCTGCGCACAAGTCGTACGGCGCGCTGTCCATCTTCCCATGCCGTCTGGTAAATGGGCAGTCCTTCGGGGCGCGGGGTGCGATAGACAAAGTTGACGCATTGGAAGCCAAGCTGCGTGAATGTCTCGCGCCACTGCTTGATGAGACCTACGTCGCAGCAGTTCATATAGGAACCACCCGAGATGAGGATCATGCATCCCAGCGGCTTTGTGCCTTTGGGCAGGGCAGGGGCGTCGAACCATTCGAGGTAGGCGACACGGTGCTTGTCGGCCTTGAAGTCCTTGCTGCCAGCCTCGTCGGTCATGGCCGCAATCTGGTGGGGCTGAGCATCAGGCATCTTCCCCTTGGGCCAGATGGCTTCTCGTTCCCAGGCAAAGGCTGGGGTTGCGACGAAGATGAAGACGAAAACGAAGACGGAGGCGATGGACGACATCGAACGGCGAATCGCAGAAGTGGGCTTTTTCATAGTGCTGAAAATGATGAATTAGTGATTTCAGGAGACAAAAATACAAAGAATATGTTGAGGTGTGGCTTCTTTTAGTGTTAATTAAATCTAAACACTCTTGCTCGTGTGAGGGAATTGCTGTATTTTTGCGGCAAGAAACGAAAACAATTCATAATTCACAATTCATAATTCACAATTCATAATTCACAATTCACAATTTATAAAACGAAAACGAAAACTAAGACGAATCATATAATGAAAATGAAGATCATAGCATGCACATGTCTGCTGCTGTTCGTGTCGCAGGTGGCATGTGCTTCCGATGCTGTTCGCCGTCGCGGATGCAGGGTGGGTATAGAGAATGGAGAGTTTATGGCTCGTCGCGCTCAAGTGTTAGGTAATGTCAAGAAACAGACACCCTATCTCGGTGAGCGTCATCAGCTGGTGGTGTTGGCATCGTTTCAGGACAAGGACTTCATCAACGGCCCAGCAGCTGCGATGGAGGAGTGGGACAAGATCTTCAACACTGAGAACTACAGGGAAGGTCGGTATGTGGGTTCGGTGCACGACTATTTCATGGCACAGAGCTACGGGCAGTTCAGCTTGAGGTTCGACCTCATGTTCGTTGAGCTGCCTGACGGCCTCGAGAAATACCGCAGTAATGATTACGATGACGAGAATTCTCAGTATTTGGTCGATGACATCGTTGACGTGCTTGCGACGAAGGACATCGACTGGAGCCAGTATGACTGGGACGGTGATGATTTTGTGGATCAGCTGATGATCATCTATGCAGGCAAAGGGCAGAATGACGACGGTGGGTCGAACACGATATGGCCTCATCAGCTGTGGCTCAGCCTGCACAGTAATCTGGAGACGGAAGATCCAACCGACTACCGCAGCTACCGCGACGTGACCAGCGGAGAGAAGGTGTATCACGTGGACTGTTATTGCTGCATTCAGGAGTTGTCATCACAGAGCGAGACGAATTCGCCCTTCGGCACCATCTGCCACGAGTACAGCCATTGCTTCGGTTTGCCTGACTTTTATTTCAATAATAGTGTGGTTTGGGATTGGGACCTCATGGATAGCGGCAATTACTTGGGTGGTGGTTTCCACCCTTGCAGCTATTCGGCCCACGAACGCATGCTGATGGGTTGGCTGGAGCCGATAGAGCTGAGTTCACCGACGCACATCGATGACATCCCGGCCTTGGAGGATGAGCCGACGGCGTACCTCATCCGCAACGACGGTGCCGAGAATGAGTATTACATCGTCGAGAATCGCCAGCGAAAGGGATGGGACGAGTTGCTACCCGGCAGCGGCATCGTTGTCTTCCACGTCGATTACGATCCGATGGTCTGGGTGTCCATCAATGAATGGCCTAATAACGGAAGCAAGAAGCGTTACCATATCTTCGCTGCCAACAACATTAGCAGAAAAACGGGGAAAAAGGACTGGGCTTATCCTTATGTGGTCAAAGACGAGACGGGTTACGAAGTGGTGGAAAACGACAGCCTGACTGACACCTCAGAACCTGCTGCAATACTGAACAACACGAATGCCAACGGCAGCCTGCTCATGTCGAAGCCCATCACACGGATGACGGTGGATGACGGCGGAAGAGCCTCGTTCGTGTTCATGGGCGAGGAGATGAATAGGGTAGAGGACGTGAAGGAAATGAAAGATGGAGCCATCTACACCATCAGCGGAATACGCCTCAACACGATGCCGCAGAAGGGCTTATATATCCGGGATGGAAAGAAATACGGCCTATTTCAGTAAGACGCGTGAGTCTAAGTAAGTCTGAAAAGCTTCTTTGTAGAGGTCGCCGATGGGTAGCTCGGTTTGAGGGTCGAGGACGACGCGGTTTTTGTTGACCTCTTGAATCTTGTTGAGGTTGACGATGTATGACCGATGAATGCGCATGAAGGAACGTGGCAGACGTTCTTCCATCTTCTTCATCGACAGCAGCGTGATGATGGGCTTGGGCTGAGCATCAATCCACACCTTGAGGTATTCGCTCATGGCCTCGATGTAGCGTATGTCGGCGATGTTGACTTTGACGATGCGTGAGTCGGCTTTGAGGAAGAGGCTGTCGTCCTCGGCTGACGATGGCAGGGTGGTGATGCGTTCCCTGATTCTTTCGGCTGCACGTTGGAAATCCTGAAGTCCGAAGGGCTTGAGGAGGTAATCGACGGCATTGACGCGGAAGCCTTCGACGGCGTACTCGGAGTAGGCCGTGGTGAAGATAACGAGGGGAGGCGAGGCCAGCGACTTGACGAAATCCATGCCGTTGAGGTCGGGCATATTGATGTCGCAGAAGATGGCATCGACGGTGTCGTGCGCTAAGAAGGCTCGTGCCTCAAGGGCACTTTGGCACTGGGCGGCGAGCGTGAGGTACGGCACTTTGTTGATGTAGGCCACGAGCTGTTGGAGCGCTAAAGGCTCATCGTCGATGGCAAGGCAGGATAGTGAATGGTAGGCCATTGTTTGAGGTGAGTGTTTAAGGATGAGTGGGGAGGGGGATGATGAGCTGTGCGGTGTAGGCCTGGGGCTGGTCGTCAATGTCGAGGGCGTATTGTTGTGGGTAGATGAGATCGAGCCGTTTGCGAACGTTGTCGAGTCCTACGCCTCCCCGTTCCTGGTTGGGCGTTTCGGCTTTGGAGTTGCTGCAGATGAAATGCAGGCGGTTGTCCTCGATGGTGATGGAAACGTTGACGAAGGACTGGCGTTGATAGGTGATGCCGTGCTTGAAAGCGTTTTCGATGAAGGTAATGAGGAGCAGCGGGGGAATCTCGCGGTCGGGAACGGCATCAGGGATGTCGAGCGTGATCTTCACCTTGTCGGTGTAGCGCAACTGCATCAGCGCGACATAGTGTCGGATGAATTCGAATTCACGAGAAAGCGGAACGCCCTGTTTGTTGCCCTCGTAGAGCACGTAGCGCATCATCTTGGACAGCTCGACGATGGTGTCCTTCGCCTTCTCAGGATCGATGTCCACGAGGGCGTGGATGTTGTTGAGGGTGTTCATGAAGAAGTGTGGGTTGATCTGGTAGCGCAAGTACTCCAGTTGCTGCTCAAGATTCTCATGCTCGAGCTGGGCCAGACGTTTGCGGTCGTCACGGCTGCGGAAATAGCCCTTCAGACCGAGGTTGGCGGCAAATATGAGTAGGAGGATGAGGACGTCCAGTATGTCGTGCTCTCGGATGAAGGGTGGCTTGTCGTGATGCGGACGGAACTCGCCGGGAAAACCGTCGGGAGCTGATGGGGAGGGATGGCGGAATGAAGGGCGATGAGGTGTTTGTGTGTCAGCATGAGGCTGGTCGAAAGGCGGATGGTTGTCCGTTTGCTCGATTTGAGGTTTATGTTTCCTGGGACCTCGCTCGGGGCGGTTGTACTGGTAAATGGCGAAAGCGGCTACGATGACGGCCAGGGCCGAGAAATAGACGAAGCGGCGATGGTGATGCACCAAGAGGGGAGCAAGAAGGAAGTTATGGATGAGAAAGAGCAGGAGGTAAACGGCGAAACGACGCCACACGATGAAGATCTCGTTCCAGTCGAATGAGAGGTTGGGATCGCTGGCGGTGCGGACATAGAGGCTGAGGAGCGGTGCTGCAAAGAGCACGCCCCACACGACTACATATATGATATGCTCTTTGCGAGACTGATTCATCGAAAAGGTAGCTTTCATTATTATAACGAATCAACCAAATGATTATTGTTCTTTTTGACTAGTAATTATTATCATTAATTAATACCATCGGCCATGTTGTCCGCCTCCAGGCTGTCCGCCCATGTTGTTGCCGCCGGAGTATGCGGAGAGGGTGACGCTGGTGCCGTTGCTGAGGGAGGCGTCGGTGATGGCGATGCCACCGAAGTGCGATGTGCCGCCGCTGACGCTGACGCCCGACTGCAGGGATGGTTGCGAGGCCGCGGAGACGACGAGGCCGGAGCCGGCACTGGAGGGCGTACGGAAGGAGAAAGTGTTGTCGGCAATGGTGAGGGCATACCACGTGGAAGCGCTCCACGACGTTGCGGCATAGCAGGTTTGCGAGAGCTGTGATCCGTTTTCGAGCCCTCCGAGCGCAACAACGGTGCCTCCCGTGAGATACAGCTTGTAGCCACCCTCGCTGTTGGCATCGATAGCTACCTCGGGCGAACCAGAGCAAATGGCATAGACGATGCCGTCCTGGATGTAGCAGTTGCCGTTAGCATCAAGTCCGTCGTTGCGCTGTCCGTGGGCATAGACATAGCCTCCGCTAATGGTCATATTTCCCTTGGAGTTGATGGCGTCGTCGTAAGCATAAGAAGCCACTTCGCCACCCGTGACGGTGAGTTCCTTCTTCGTCTCAATCCCCTCACCGTTGCTGCCGCTGGTGCGTACCCAGATCGTGCTGCCGCTGACGTTGATGTTGCCGTCAGCCTTGATGCCTTTGGGTGATGAGGTGTCGTTGTTGCTGGCGTACTGGCTGCCAGTGGTGACAATATATACGGTGCCTCCGTTGAACTGCGAATCGGTATCAATGTTGATACCTTTTCCGCCAGCTCCGGTGCTTTTCAGCCGGAGTTCGCCTCCGTTGACGGTCAGTGTGGAGTCTGTTTTAATGGCAGCAGCCCCCTTGGCCTCGCGTTCTTCGCTGTCGTAAGCGCCGCCTCCGGTGGTCAGCACGGTGGTTCGTCCTCCGTTGACGATGATGTGGCTTTCGCAGTTGAGACCTTTGGCAGCAGCGGCTGAAACCTCCACATTGAGTATGCCTCCGTTGATGAAGATGCCATCGTTGGCTTTGATGCCATGGTTGGCCGTGGAGCGGACATAGATGTTGTTACCTTTAGAGAAAGTGATGTAGTCGGCGCAGTGTATGCCGTTGTTCGTGTTTCCGATCACGCGGAGTGAACCTGTTCCGTTGAAGAGTAGTTTGCCTTTGGCATAGAGTGCGCCTTTGTGGCTGCCGCCCTCAGCATCGGTGAGGGTGTTTGTGGTGCCGTCGGCGAGAATGATGAAAGCGCGCTTGCTGCTGAGAAGATTCAAAGCTGCAGAGTCAGGGTTGGTGATGCTTACCCCATTGAGCTTGACGGCATATTTCTTGTCGCTCACAACGGTGAAGGAACCGTTGTCGGTGGTGCCGGAGAGCACGTAGCATACGTTCTTGGTTTCGCTGTGGCTGGCGGTGACATGATGGCCGTTGACGGTGACCTGCACGCCATTCTCGTTCTTTGCCACGGGATTGTTCATATCGATGCTCACTTCCGTCGTGAAGTCGCCGTTCCCGAGCATGTCCTCCTCGTCGGGATAATAGGCATCGGCTACGTCGGTGGGCTCGGCTGTGGTGTTGTCGATGGTGATATCAAAGGTTGCCAACTCACCGGTGGTCGTTGACGTGCCGCTGCCGCCGGGAACCATGCCGGAATTGTCCCTCACGGACCCGTCATCCTCAAACAAATCATCGGTTGTGCAACAGGTCATCACTGCAAAGATGGTAATAAGTGACGAAAAAAAGAATATCCTTTTCATAACGAAATAATTTTAATGATGATGAATGATTTCGGTGCAAAGGTATGGTTTCAACTGCATATAGCCAAATTTATTCAATCAATCGGCTATTCCTTTCAGCAAAACCTGAAATAGCAGTGTCTCATAGGGCTTCGCGGGTCGTGATTCGTCATGATTAGGTAGTGGGTTACGAGGGCTTCGGGATGAAAATCATTTATTTTGGGTATTGCACAAATCGTAAAAAGCCTGTACCTTTGCAGCCGCAAACAGAACTTAAAATGAAAGTAGCAGTAGTTACATTGATCATGGCAGCGGCATCGATAGGTGCCTCAGCGCAAAATGCGGAAAGCCAGACGGTTGACGCCGTGACTGGCGCCTCGCAGCAGATAGCCGTCAAATCCTCATCAACGAAGGATAATTCTCAGACGGAGGGCTACAGCAAGCTGCGTGTGGGTGGTTACGGTGAGATTTTGGCCTCGTTCATGGGTTACGGCACAAGCCGTTTCAACGGCACCACGAGCGGCAATACCTACGAGCGTCGAAATAGCATCAGCATCCCTCGCTTCGTCATTGCCGGCGACTATCGTTTCAACAAGCATTGGAACCTTGGTGCCGAAATCGAGTTCGAGGCCGGAGGTGTCGGCATTGAGACAGAGATGGAGGCCTCGGAGAACGGCGAATACGAAACAGAGATGGAGAAAGGCGGTGAAGTGGCGCTGGAGCAATTCCACCTTACCTATACTTATAATAAAGCCTTCAACGTTCGTGTGGGACACATGGTCTTGCCCGTCGGCCTGACGAATGCTCATCATGAACCCATCCTGTTCTTCGGTACGGTGCGTCCCGAGGGTGAGACGACCATTATCCCGAGCACGTGGCACGAGACGGGTCTGTCGGTTTTCGGCACGGTGGGCAGCGGTTATTCACGCCTGTCGTATGCGGCTTACGTGACAGCGGGTCTCAATGCCGACGGCTTTGGCCGCGACCATTGGGTAGCCGACGGCAAGCAGGGGCTGTTCGAGACAGACAATTTCACAAGCCCGGCCTACACCGCCCGATTGGAATACGAGGGCGTGAAGGGGCTGCGTATTGGGGCTACTTACTATTTTTGCAACGACGTGACGGCCAATGCCGACAAGCGTTACAAATATTCGAGCGTAGGCCGGTCGCATCTGAATATCGTTACAGCGGATGCACAATATCAGCATCGCTATTTCACGGCTCGTGCGAACGTGATCTGGGGCCAGGTGGACAATGCTTCGAAGCTCAGCGCTGTGAACCTGAGCAACAAATCGAACTATCACCACGGTGCCATGCATCGCGTGGCTCAAAATGCGTTGGCCTATGGTGTGGAAGCAGGCGTGAATATGCGCTCGTTCATTCATTGCAAGCACATGCCAGCGCTGTATCCCTTTGCACGTTATGAATACTTCAACCCCCAACAGAAGGGCGAAGCCGGACAGGCCATGGATGCCCGTTGTCAGGTGAGCAAATGGGTGGCAGGCGTGAATTGGTTCGTGTTGCCCAACCTTGTCGTCAAAGCTGACTGGAATACCCGCCGTATCGGCACACAGCGAGTGTTTGGCGGAGGACGCTATAACCGCGAAAATGAATTCTCGCTGGCGGTGGCTTACGCAGGGTGGTTCTGGAAGAAGTGAAAAGTGAAAGAGTGAAAAGTGAAAAATAAGAATTTCCTTTTAGCTTGAAACGTGTAGAATAGCATAATATAAACTATTAAACTAAATATCAATCAACTATGAAAAAGTATTTTATGACAGCGGCCCTCGTGATGGGCACAATGGTTTTCACGGCCTGTAGTAAAGATGATCCTACGCCTACCCCCGGTGGCGAGGATGATGCACAGCCCGCATTGGTAAGTGTGGAACAGATTATCGACGGTTGTATGGACATTGCCAACGAAGTGGGTAATGCCAAGATCGGCGATCCTTTAGACTTGTGGAACAACGGCGACCACACCAAGGCTTTGTATGCCGTGGAATCGTGGTACAGCTGGCATAGCCGCGAGGATTACTCCAACAACATTCTTTCGATTCGTAATGCTTTCTATGGCACACGTGATGGTAGCATCGGCACCAGCTCGATAGCATCGCTGGTGAAGGCAAACAGCGAAGGGCTTTTCCAAAACGTAGATGGAGCCATAGATAAAGCTTATCAAGCCATCCTTAATATCCCCGCTCCTTTCCGCAACAACATCAACGCCCCGCAAGTGACGGTAGCGGTGACGGCTTGCAACGAGTTGGAAGAGACGCTGAAGGCGTTGAAAGCTTATCTCCAACGCACGGATGCCGTGAACAGCGATGATGTGCTGCAACCCATTCTCGTGAGTTATGTGAACGCAGTGGTCCTGCCGACCTACAATGATCTCAAGGAAAAGAATGCAGCCCTTTACGCAGCCGCCAAGGCTTTTGCCGCCAGTCCTTCTGACGATAATTTCCAACGTTGCTGCAACGCCTGGTTAGAGGCTCGCACACCTTGGGAGACGAGTGAGGCCTTCCTCTTCGGCCCTGTTGATGCGCTGGGACTAGACCCCAATATGGACTCATGGCCGCTTGATCAGGAAGCCATTGTCAACATCCTCAATTCCGGCGAATTCGAAAACATGGTCTGGGGTGAGGGTGACGACGATGAAACCGTTGAGGCCAAGCAGGGCGTTCGCGGTTTCCACACCATGGAGTACCTTATCTTTAAGGACGGCAAGGCACGTACCGTCAATGGAGGTACGAGCACCGAAGCTGCTGACCTCGACTACACGGCAGCCAACGCACGAAGTTGGGGTAACTATATGGTACAGGTTGGCAAGCTGCTGGAAGAAGATGCCACGGCGCTGTACAACGCCTGGACAGTGAGCTACGAAGGTGGCAGTGCCTATAAGGATCTGTTCCTTAGCCATGAAATAGATAATGATGATGAAGAAGAATAATAGATTTTATTTCGCAATCGTGTTGGCGACGGTCATGAGCATGGCCGTCGTTAGCTGTTCTAACGACGAAGGCCTCAGCGAGGGTGATCTGACCGTTCCCAAGGGCTATGCGCTCTCGGCCGGAACGTCCACCATCTACAGCAGCTCGTCGTTCGCTTACGACTCTGAGGCCGATTGGGTTACGGGCGAATTGAAACGCCGTTTCATTAGAGGTGACAAGCTCTACGATGATGCCCGCACGAGTTCCAATGACTATGGCGGCGGCCTTGGCCCCGTGTATGCCGGCTATTCCTGTGGCTCGTGTCATCGCAATGCCGGCCGCACGAAGCCAGCCCTGTGGACACAGACGGGTACGGATCCCGATGGCACGCCAGTATATGGCAGCGGTTCTTATGGGTTTTCGTCGATGCTGGTTTATATCACGCGCAAGAACGGCGCTTTCTTTCAGGACTACGGACGTGTGGTTCATGACCAAAGCATCTATGGCGTGACAGCCGAAGGCAAGCTCGAGTGTCGCTGGCATGCGCAGCAATTCCAGTTCCCCGACGGTACGCCCTATGAACTGGTGTATCCCGAATATACAATAACCGATTGGTATAAGCCCACCTATCGCGATACCGACGAGCCCATTCGCCCGGAAGATCTGTTCTGCACGGTGCGCATCCCGTTGCGACATGTCGGGATGGGACAGATGATGGCTATCGACCCCGCAGAGATCGAGGAGCTGGCACGCCGATCCAACTATCCTGAATACGGAATCTCGGGTCGCGCCAACTACATCAACGAGCGAGGCCGTTTGCAGCTGGGGCTCTCGGGTAATAAAGCACAACATGCCGACCTCACTGTGGAACTGGGTTTCTCGAGCGATATGGGGGTTACGAACAGTCGTTATCCCGAAGAGATCTGCGAGGGACAGCGCCAGATAGAGCAGGGATCGATGATGGGCTTGCTCTATGACCAGTTGGAAGTCTCAACCGAGGACATGGAGAATGTTGACCTATACCTGCATACGTTGGGAGTGCCAGCCCGCAGGAATGTGAACAACAAGACCGTTCGTCGCGGCGAGCAGATGTTCTTCGAGGCAAAATGCCACCTGTGTCATGTGACGACGCTGCATACTAAGCCTCGCGGTGCAAAACTGCTGAACGGCACCGAGCTGCCGCTCCTGGGCAACCAAACCATTCATCCTTACAGCGATTTCCTGCTTCACGATATGGGGTCGGAGATCATGGGAGTTGGCTTGGACGACCACTATGTCAGCGGTTTGGCACGCGGCAATGAGTGGCGTACGACACCGCTGTGGGGCGTGGGCCTGCAACAGACGGTGAACGGTCACACCTATTTCCTGCACGACGGTCGTGCACGCAACTTCACAGAGGCCATCATGTGGCACGGCGGTGAAGCCGAAGCTTCGAAAAATATCTTCGCAAAGATGTCGAAAGACGACCGATCGGCGCTCATCAAATTCCTCAAAAGCCTGTAGGTGGTTGGACGCGGACGAACCGCGTCCCACAGGACCTGTAGGTATATAAAAAATTAACGGGACCTGTAGGTATATATAAATATTAACGGACCTGTAGGTATATATAAAAAAACAGTAAACCATTAGCATTATGAAACGAATTATATTTATTGCTTCTTATCTATTATTATTCATGGCCTCCTCCCTGAATGCTCAGGAAGCTTCGGCTATCGATATGGAGAACGGCGTGCTGGGCATCGCCGACGACCGTGGCTTCACCCTGCAGTCGAAGAACGGCAAGTTTGTGTTCAAACCATATCTGATGTTGCAGACGCGCGGCCAGATGAACTATTACGACGACGAAGGTTTGGACAAGGCCTACAACCAGGACAACGTCGCCAACTCCGGCTTTGCCATGCCGTATGCCATACTCGGCTTCACGGGCAAGACTTTCGGCTGTCTGGACTACAACCTCAGCATCAATGCAGCAGCCACGGGTGCTAATATCCTTCAACAGGCCTGGATTGACTACGCCATCAGTCCAGCAGCCCGTTTCCGTGCCGGTAAGTTCAAGACACCCTTTACCCATGCTTATTTGACCACGTTGGGCGAGACGCTGTTCCCCATCGTTCCGACCTCACTCACGGCATCCACCATCATGCCTCACACCCTCAATGCCGTAGCTCCCCAAATTGCTACGGGTTTCGATGTCGGCGTGCAGTTTCATGGCATTGCCCAACTCAACCGCAAGCCTGCCAGTTGGCTGATGGGTTATGAGGTAGGCCTGTGGAATGGCAGCGGATCTGCCGTCAATGGCGCCACGAAGACCTTCTCCGATGACTGGCATATTCCTTCGTTGCTCTATGCCGGGCGTATTACTTTCATGCCTTGGGGACGGATGCCGATGACGCAAGGTAATGCCCGAATGCTCAACGGACGCCACATGCAGTTCGGTATCTCCGGAGGACTTAATGTGGAAAGCGAGAGCGAGAGCACCAACGATGCACGACTGGGTGCCGAATTTGCCATGCTTTACAATCGCTGGTACGTTGGGGCTGAGGCCTACTGGATGCACGTGGGGTTCACCAAGCGACAGAAGATCAGCGACACCTTTAACTATTGGGGTGCCTATGCACAGCTGGGCTATTTCGTGAGTCGGTCGGTACAATTGGGTGTGCGTTATGATTTCATGGATCGCAACGGCACCACTAAGGACGGCTTCCTCAATATGCCTGCCGTCGTCTGTAACTATTATATTCCCAAGGTGCACCTGAAACTTTCGGCTATGTACCAGTTCACAGGTCGCTATGGTCACGCCACACAGCTCGATCGCGACAACGACGATCTCGGCGTCAGCACACACCACGCTTCGCTCCAAATGCAATTCAGTTTCTAATGATGATGACCAAGCTACAACCATACCGTATCCTGTATCTTCTCGCTTTCCTGCTCGTCTTGACTTCCTGCGATTCCGGTGACATCGTGGAGAACGACACAGAACAGGAGAGCAATGGATACACCGTGAGAATGAACGCCATCGTATCTGGAATGGCCGCACTGTCAGATAAATACACCCTTGCACTTGCCACGTTCAAGGCTAATGACAACTATGCTCTTACGGTTTATAGCATCCCCTCAACCTCAGCGGACAACGCGGAGGTGAGCATCGTGGCATCCAACATCACCAGTGATGTCAGCACCGTGGAACTCGTGGTCACCAACCGCCTGCGCCAACGTGTCATCTCATTGGCCAGCATCAATATGGCCGACTACGCTGCAGCCACCGACACTATCCGCATGAATGTGGGAACCGTTGAAGTTGGCATGACGGGCATTATTCAACAGCATGTCTTCAACGCCTCGTGCATTCAATGCCACGGTGGCAATGGCGGCAACGGCGCTGCTGACCTGAACCTCACGGAGGGTCATGCATTGGCCAATCTCAAGGATGTTGCCAGCACACGCAAGGAGGGCACCTTCCGCATCGTCAGCGGCAATGCCGGCCAGTCGCTGCTTCATCGTATTCTGGCCGAAGGCGGCGAGGACATTCTACATTACAATCACACCGAGGTACTCACCAGCCAGTTCAAGAACGACGCTCCCGCCGTTCGTACGTTTATCGATGACTGGATCAACAGCATGAAGAAAGATGAATAGGAACATGATATATTTCGAGGACTTAGGCGTTACAGCCCAAGTCGCATCATTCTGCCCCGTCGGAGCTGTCGGCGAGTGGCATGTGATGCTACACGTTGAACCCCGCCGCACGAGCTTCGACGATCAGCTTCGCCGACTCTACGCTGCAGAGGACCGCTTGCCGTCCATGCCCGCTTTCGAGGGTGCTCAGTATATACTCAAACGCTACTTCCTGTCGGACAGTACCAATCAGCAGCCGCTCATGCGCCAGCAGCCCGAGGTGGCCGTCTCTGTCATCCAACAGCCGCCCCTTGACGGCTCAAAGGTTGCAGCTTGGCTATACCTCACCCGTGGGCAGCAGATTATGTCGGAACATGGCATGGTGGTGGCTGCACACAACGGCTATCAACACTTGTGGCAAATGGGATTTGTCAGTCCTCAAGGCGATTCAGCACAGCAGACCGAAGCCATCCTTTCTGCCTATGAACAACAGTTGCAACACTTTGGTGCCACCTTGGCCGACAACTGCGTCCGCACTTGGTTCTTCGTGCGTGATGTCGATACCCAATATGCCGGCATGGTACGTGCTCGCCGCGAAAACTTCATACAACAGGGCTTGACTCCTTCTACCCACTATATTGCCTCTACGGGTATCGGTGGTGGACCGGCAGACACGAAAGCCCTCATCCAGATGGGCACCTATGCCCTTACCGGATTCCAGCCCAGTCAACTGCGTTATCTCTATGCCAAGTCTCACCTCAATCCCACCTACGAATACGGTGTCACGTTCGAACGCGGCACACGTGTAGAGTATGGCGATCGCTCGCACATTTTCATCTCCGGAACAGCCAGTATCAATAATCGTGGTGAAGTGTTGCATGTCGGTGATATCGTCAAGCAAACCAAGCGAATGTGGGAGAATGTTGAAGTGCTGCTCCAAGAAGGTGGAATGGACTTCAACGACGTGATGCATCTGGTTGTCTATCTGCGTGACACCGGCGATTATGAAGTGGTAAACGAATTGTTCCGCCAGCGTTTCCCGGACATCCCCACCGTCATATCCCTGGCTCCCGTATGCCGGCCTACTTGGCTTATTGAAATGGAATGCATCGCCGTCAAGACAAATAATAACCCTCAATATCCTCATTTCTAATGAACAAAATTTCCAACACCCTCCGAGTGCTGCCCTTTGTGCTTCTTGGCATAGTGGCTGTCGTCATTGCCGTAGCAACCGTTGTCGAAAACAACTACGGATCGGACTATGCCCATCATAACATCTATGGGGCGTGGTGGTTCATAGCTCTTTGGTTGCTCACTGTCGTAGCAGGGTGCTGGCTGCTCGTGAAACGGAAGATGTGGCGGCAGCTGCCCGTCATGCTCCTTCATGTAAGTTTCGTCGTTATTTTGGCAGGAGCTTTGATTACTCACATCTTCAGCCGCAACGGTATGACGCATCTGCGTGAGGGTGAAGCAACGCGCATCTTTTGGGCAAAGGACGATCAGGGAGCATACACCGAGGCTGAGACGATGCCTTTCTTTCTGGCGCTCAAGGATTTCTCGGTCACTTATGATGCCGACAGCATCACGCCTTCCGATTATGTCAGTCAAGTGGTGATTGGCACGGAAGGTGGTGAAGAGCAGGCAACGATTTCCATGAACAACATTGGACGTGTTAAGGGCTATCGTATCTATCAGACCTCCTATGACGACGATTTCCGTGGCAGCGTGTTCTCCGTCAGCTACGACCCTTGGGGCACAGCGGTCACCTATACGGGTTATCTTCTGCTCGCTCTTAGTATGGTCTGGGTATCAGTGACTAAGCGCCAGCAGAAAAGCCACGATGAGCATCATCGCGCGTCCTGGCTGCCTACCCTGTTGTTGGCGCTCTGCGGTACGGCCATGGCTTCGTATATGGTCATCGCACTCTGCATGAGGCCACTCGTGCCCATCTTGCGTTCACCCTTCCTTTTCGTACATGTCGGCACCATCATGCTGAGCTATATCCTGTTGGTGGTGAGCCTCCTACGTCGTGAGGTGCTGCGTCCTGCCGTTTTCCTCTTAGCTACCGGTATCTTCCTCGGAGCCGTATGGGCGAATATTTCATGGGGAACTTACTGGTCATGGGATCCCAAAGAAGCATGGGCGCTCGTCACGTTAATCGCCTATAGTTTGCCTCTGCACCAGAAGAGTCTGCCCTGGTTCCAATCCATGCGCAACTATCGGATTTATTCGCTCCTCGCATTCGCAACGCTTCTCATCACGTATTTCGGAGTCAATTTCTTCTTTGGCGGAATGCACAGCTACGCTTAAGCTCCAGCACACGTATAGACGTATGGCTTTACGCGTATAGACGTATGGCTTTACACGTATAGACGTAAGAGCCTACACGTATAGACGTAAGAGCTCACACGTATAGACGTGGCGGCTAATGAGTATTTAGCTCTTTGGGGAAATAATGATTCTAGTACTTGATGTGGAGCTCTCGCAGGATGTCGGAGATCTTTTCCATGGTGGTGAGACGGGTGGGCACGAGAGGCAGACGGAGCTGATTCTCGATCATGCCCATGGCATGGAGCATGGCTTTAACGCCAGCGGGGTTGCCATCGACGAAGAGAAGCTTGAAGAGCTCGGTGAACTTGTGGTGGATGTGTAAGGCAGAGGCGTAGTCGCCTTGAAGTGCAAGGCGCACCATACGTGAGAACTCGCGCGGCAGGGCATTACCAATGACTGAGATGACGCCCACGGCTCCCAGCGTGATAAGGGGGAAGGTAATGCCGTCGTCGCCGGAAATGACGTCGAAGCCTTCTGGTTTGTTCTTGATGATGTCGTCCATCTGCGTGATGTTGCCGCTGGCTTCTTTGATGGCGACGATGTTCTCGAAGTCACGTGCCAGGCGCAAGGTCGTCTCGGCAGTCATATTGACACCCGTTCGCCCTGGTACATTATATAATACGACAGGCACGGGTGAGGCTTGAGCGATGGTGCGGAAGTGTTGGTAGAGTCCTTCTTGCGAGGGCTTGTTGTACATAGGGCAAACGCTGAGCACGCCGTCGATACCTTTCCAGTCGGTGGTCGTGAGTTCTTCGACGACGGCAGCTGTGCAGTTGCCTCCGCATCCCATGAGCAGGGGCACCCGACCAGCTACGCGCTCGACGAGTGTATCGCGGAGCCAGCGCTTCTCGTCGCGAGTGAGGGTCGGTGTCTCGGCTGTGGTGCCCATGATGCACAGGAAGTCGACACCATTCTTAATCTGATATTCGACGAGTCTGACGAGGGCTTCTTCGTCGATACTTCCGTCTGTGCGAAAAGGCGTGATGAGCGCTATGCCGAGTCCGTGGAATTTATTTTGTGCCATTGTGTGGGTGTGGGGAGTAAATTAGCTTTTCTTGAAGAAATAGACGAAAGTGGCGACGCCTTCCAAGGCCGTCTTGCCCGTCTCCTTGATTTCGATGTTGAAGCGGATGCTCATACGTATGGCACCGCGCAGATTGGCAAGGGCTTCCATGAAGGTGTTCAGACGCACGCTCTGGCCTGAAAGAACCGGTTGACCGAACTTCATCTTGTCCATACCATAATTGACAAGACGCTCAAGGTTGTTCACCTGAATAATCTGATCCCATAGGTAGGGAAGCAGTGAGAGGGTGAGATAGCCGTGGACGATGGTCTGATGGAATGGACTTTCGGTTTTGCAGCGTTCTTCATCGACGTGGATCCATTGGTGGTCGAGCGTTGCATCTGCGAAGAGATTGATGCGCTTCTGGTCCACTTGGAGGTAGTCGCTGGAGCCTATTTCCTTGCCGAGGAGCTTCTCGAAGTCCTCGTAACTGTTGATGATTACCCTATTCATATATTCAATCTGACGATTTAGGAATTACAATTTATGATGTCCTCATTTCAATTTCGCTGCAAAAATACTGCTTTTTGTCCAAATCTACTGCATATTTGCCGCTTTTTTGCACGAAAACTTGCTAAAGCGCGTGATTTCGTGTAATTTTGCACCCCAAAAGGAGAAATTATGAAACCTATTTTCATTGCAGGACCCTGTGTCATCGAGAGTGCAGAGCTGCTTGATGTGGTGGCTACAGAGCTCGTTCGTTTGCAAAAGACGTATCATTTGGACCTCTATTTCAAAGCGTCGTTCGACAAGGCTAACCGCACCAGCCTGACCTCATATCGAGGTCCTGGTTTGGAACGCGGCTTGCAGATGTTGGCCGACGTGAAGGCAAAACATGGACTGCGTTTGCTCACCGACATCCATGAATCGTGGCAGGCAGCGCCAGCTGCTGAAGTGGTTGACGTGTTGCAGATACCGGCTTTCCTATGCCGTCAGACGGATTTGCTCGTGGCAGCTGCCAAGACAGGTAAGGCATTGAATATCAAGAAGGCTCAGTTCCTCTCGGGCGCTGATATGCAGTATCCTGTTGAGAAAGCTCGCGAGAGCGGTGCCATGGACGTGTGGCTAACGGAGCGGGGTAATGCGTTTGGTTACAACAACTTAGTGGTTGATTTCCGCAACATCCCCGATATGCTGAAATGGACATCGCGTGTGGTGATGGACTGCACTCATAGCGTGCAGCGTCCGGGAGCAGCGGGGGGCAAGACTGGCGGCAACCGTGAGTTCGTGCCGTCGATGGCATTGGCCGCCAAGGCGTTCGGAGCCAATGGTTTCTTCTTCGAGACACATCCCGATCCCGATCATGCGCTCTCTGATGGTCCCAACATGCTCGCGCTGGAGGATTTGGAAAAAGTCATCCTATCACTTATCAGCTAATTTGTTCATCATCTATTTATGACTAATCATATGAATGTAAGGGAAGTGGCTGCGCGTTGCCTGCGCGATGAAGCAGATGCTATCCTTCAGGCCATTCCTCAACTCGACGACGCTTTTAATCGTGTTGTCGAGATGATTCTTGGCTGCGAGGGCAAGGTCGTTGTCACGGGGGTAGGTAAGAGCGGTCATGTCGCCGCAAAGATTGCCGCCACGCTGGCTTCAACAGGAACCCCAGCTTTTTTCCTGAATCCTCTCGATGCTTTTCATGGCGATCTCGGCATGTTGTCGGCCAAGGACATGGTGTTGGCTTTTAGCAACAGTGGACAAACCGATGAACTGCTTCGCTTTGTGCCATTCCTCCACGAACATCACATCCCGCTGATAGGCGTGTCGGGAAATCCCGAGTCGTTGTTGGCACGCAACAGCGATGTACACGTCCTGATGCATGTTGCTCATGAGGCGTGTCCGCTGAATCTGGCACCTACGAGCAGCACTACCGTTCAATTAGCTTTTGGCGATGCCTTGGCCATAGCCCTGATGGAGGTCCGTCATTTCGATGCCCGCGATTTTGCCGAGTTGCATCCCGGTGGCACGTTAGGCAAACGCCTGTTGTCAACGGCACACGATGTGATGCGTACAGAGGACTTGCCAACCATCTCGCCTTCCATGTCGTTGGCTGAGGCCATACTTATCGTCAGTCGTGGAAAGATGGGAATGGCTGTAGCGATGGAGGGCGAACGTGTCGCTGGTATCATCACGGATGGTGATGTGCGCCGTGCCATGGAGCGAATGCACGAGGATTTCTATAATGTTCGCGTAGCAGAGGTGATGACGACTTCGCCTAAGTGTGTGTCAGCCGACACTAAACTCACTCAGATTCAGCAGATTCTTCACAAGAACAATATCCATGCCGTGTTGGTAACAGACCATGAGAACCATCTCGTCGGCATTGTCGAGTCGTTGTCTTGCATGATCTAATAACGTTTATTCCCCGTTGCAGATGACAAAATATTTTCTTCTTCCCGCTCTTCTTCTTCTGCCCCTCAGCTTATTGGCAGAGGAATTGGAGGATTCTGTCATTGGGGAATCTACATTGCCGAAGTACCCAGACAATGTACCTTCGGACACGATCCTCCGTCATACCCTTGAGCAGGAATTGGGCATCACGTTCACCGACGACAACAGTGTGGTGCTCCTGCACACCGGAAAGGATAAGTTTGCGGCGATGTTCTCCGCAATCCGACAAGCCAAGCACTACATTCACCTCGAATATTTCAACTTCCGGAACGACAGCATCGGTCTTGCTTTGTTCCAGTTGCTTGGCGAGAAGGCCAAGGAAGGCGTTGAGGTGCGAGCCATGTTCGATAGCTTTGGCAATTCGAGTAATGATTCTCCTTTGAAGAACCGTCACCTGCGTGCTATCCGTGCATTGGGCATTCAGGTTGAGGAGTTCGACCCCATCAAGTTCCCCTGGATCAATCACGCCTACCATCGCGACCATCGTAAGATTGTCGTCATTGACGGAGCTGTCTGCTATGCCGGAGGCATGAATGTGGCTGACTACTATATCAATGGACGTCCTGAATATGGCCAGTGGCGCGATATGCACATGGAGCTTACAGGTAGCGTTGTCGAACAATATGAGCGCATCTTTGCGCGAATGTGGTGGCAGCAGACTGGTGAAGTGCTGTTGAATGAGCGCTATGGCGTGCCCGATGTTCCGGCGATGGAGGGTGTGGTGATTCCGTCGTTGGTGCGCCCTGCATCGGAGTTCAACCTTCTTGAAGACACGTCATCGACGGCTCATCATAAAGTCATCGGTGTCGTGGACCGTCGGCCGCACTATACTCCAAAGCACATGCGAAAGGCGTATGTGACAGCCATAGATGCTGCACGTGAACACATACAGATTGTTAACCCTTATCCCACAAACGTCAAGAGTGTGCGACGTGCGTTGCGCCGTGCGTTGGAACGTGGAGTGAGGGTTGAGATTATGGTTTCTGCCAAGAGCGATGTGCCGATTACGCCCGATGTGGTGGCATTGGAGATGAAGCGTTTGGCGAAACGTGGGGCGGAGGTGTACTATAACCAGACCGGATTCCACCATTCAAAGGTCATGATGGTTGACGGACGATTCTGCACCATAGGAAGCACGAATCTCGATGCCCGCAGCTTCCTCTTCGATTACGAGGTGAACAGCTTTATTCTCGATTCCGAGACCACAGCCGAATTGCAGAACATCTTCGAACAAGACAAACAGCATTGCACGCGCTTCCGCGCAGAGGACTACCGAAAACAGTTCTCATTGGGGCATCGAATCACAGGACGCTTCTTCTCTCTCTTCAGAGGTTTCTTCTGATTTTATTGCAGAGCCACGGCATCGAGCATGAGTGCGCAGTCGGTGTGGTCGAAACGTGTGGCCAGAATGGTACGACTGTCCTCATTGAAGGCTTCTGCCCAATGACGGAAATGGCGTCGCTGCTCTTTCTTTGCACGGTTGAAAGCCGTTTGCGATAGCTTATAGGCTTCCAGTGCTTCGTTCTCGAGACCTTGCATCCACAATGCGTGGCCGCAGTTCAAACGATCCTCCCAATTAGCTTTGTGCTGGTCGATGAGTTTCTGATAGTATGTTGCAGCACGTTCGAATTTGCCCTGTTTGATCGAGCACCAGGCGATGGCACGTCTCGCGATGTTGATATGTTTTTCCATGAGCTCAAGTCTGAAGAAGCGCTGGACGGCTTCGTCCCATCGCTGCAGTTCGATGAGGCATCGTCCAGTCTCTTCGATAATGTTCACTGCTTTATTCTCGTCGATGTCCGTTTGTCGCTGTTCTTCGTTGATGAGCAGGGGCAGTGCTTTATCCCAGTAGCCGATGGCTTCGTAGCAGCGTGCCATAGACAATTGTGCGTCCGCATTCTCTTCGAAAAGCAACTGTTGTTGGAAGGCTGAGAGTGCGCGCTGCCACTGTTGCAGTTGCATGAAGGCATGGCCACGGGCATAGAGTGTCTGAGCATCGACACCAAAGTGTTCTGCCGAATAATCAAGCAGAACGATGGCTTCCTCGAAGCCGCCAAGTTGCATGAGCATATTAACTGTTGGGGATATATCCTTGTAGCTGTCGAAAAGTCCTTGAAACAGCGGCAAAAGCGGAAGTGGTCGTTGCTTCTTGAGGTCGAAGGGACGGAAGGGGTAGCTGAAGTCTATCTTGGAAGCGGACGTGAAGCGTTGGAGGCTTTGGCAATAGTCAAAAAGGGGATGAAGCGGGTTGACAAACGGTTTTTCACCGGTGCTGAAGTCATCAAAACTATCCTGAATTTCCTCTAATTGATTGTAGAGTACATCGTTGAATGGGTCTTTGCCTTCGGACGCATCTCTTCGTAGATAGGCCATCATCGAAACGTAGGAGTAGCAGTCGCTGGAGCAGAACCGATTATGCCCTAAAATGCTAAGTGTCAATCTATCAACTTTCCCATTTCTGCGTGTTAGCGCTTGCTGAACAAGTGGTACATTGGTGTTGAATGGATAAAACCAATGGGCAGGAGACAAGAAAAATGAAAAATGCTTCAAGTGCGTGAAAGACTGCTGGTTGACATCGATGTTCATGGTGCGCAGTTCATCTATTTTGCGTGCATGATTGGACAACTTGTTGAAGAGCTCCTCGTTGTCAATCTGGCTGATATCAAGCATTTCGGCGCTGAAATCTTTAGGCTTCTGCACTTGCTGTTCCTTAGTATTCTTCTCTGCATCCGTGGGCTTCTCATTGTCATCCAGCCGTGGTTGCTGCTTCTTGAACAGTTCTCTCACGATGGATTCGATGCTCTCAATGTCGTGGTCTGCGAGAAATGTGGCTGATTGTGCCGTGATGGCATACAGCAGTGTGGGAATTTCCTTTCGTATGTCAGATTCTTCCAAGAAAGCTCGCATCTGCTGCATTTCATCAGTAAAGTAGCTTAAGAAGGCATCGTAGCGTTGGCTAATGATGGTGAGCGCTACGGCAACACGTGATTGCAAGTCATTGCTTTCATTCTCGCTGTCTGTTTCTTGTGGCTTGCCGAGTGCCAACAGCAGTTGAAGTTTCTCGGGGCAAAAATAGTCGAGGATTCCGAGTAGGAGTGCGCTAACGAGGGTACAGCGTGCGAAACTGTCGATGCTTGTAAGGCACGTGGCGATGATGGGGCTGTTCTTGGGGGTGATATGCAGGCACCATAGCATCGTGAAGGTAGCGTCGAGCGCTGTATGATATTGCTCCTGCCCGAGCTGCAGCGTTGTGAGGCGTTGTAGTTGGCTTATGAGATCCGTTTCGCCGATGGCGTTGGTCTTCAACACAAGGGTCGCATACATCGACGTTTGGGCGTTGTCGCGTTTCCAGAAATCGCGTGCCTTCTGCAAGACGTCAATGGCCTGTCGGATGAGGACATTACTTTGTGATGAGCGCTCATCGTGCGAGGTGGTGGCGAAGTCTTGCAGGAGCACCGTGTAGCGCTGGCGCAGCATGTCGGTTTCCATGACGGCGTAGGGGCAAGTGGTGTCCTTGAAGATAGCTTCCGTGAGCGACAGGGCATCGAAAACGCGGCGTTCGGCAATCGCCTCTTCGGCTTCGTCGATGATCTTGTTGAAGGCTTTGAGATCCATGGCGGTTGACTTATTTAGGTACAAATCAAGGTTATCAGACGGACGAATCTGCTTAGTTCCAGATTAGCGAGTCTGGTTGATAACCTTTCTTAATCTTATCTCTGCTACGCAACCATTGCATAACGGTTTCAATGTCTGCTGTTTGAGGCGAAGCGAGGGGGTGAAAGCGTGGCTGACGGAAAGCCAAGCTATCGACCAGTGAGTCAGGTGCCTGGCATAGCGAACGGATGACGGAGGCCAAGCTGTCGCGCATGGCAGGAAGGCTGTAGGTGAGCGATACGGCTTGATTGTAGCCTTGCAGCAGCAGGTCGATTTGCTGACGACGTGAAGTGTCATTCATGGCTCGTCCGGACGCTAAAAGTACTACGAGCTGTGGTTTCAGTCCCTTGGTGGTGAAATTGAGGTTATTGCCCCTCAATAGTGCTTCTGAAGCGTAGGGCTCCGGAAGGAAAACGGCATCCATGGTGCCGTTGCAGAGCATGTCCGTGCGGATACGTACATTATTTATCTGTGGCCGGAAGATGTCAGCGCGCTGAAGGCTGGCTGTGTCTGTGAGGCGATCACTCCAGTAGTCCGTGACACTGTGGCGCGCCACAGCCACCATCTTCTCTTTCAACTGTTCGAGCTTGCGGATACGGCCACGTCTGGCTGTGATGAGCTGCAAGTCGCCATTCAAGGCTGCGATGGCACGGACGTCAACACTATCTTGTTGCAGCATGATGGCGCGAGCCAAGTCGCTGTAAGCCACTTCGACATGACCTTTGGCCATGGCGGTGTCAATGTCGAGTTGAGCCTGATAGTTGATGAGTCGGACTTCCAATCCAAGGCGTTCGTAGATGCCTGTGCATTCAGCTAAATAAAAAGGCAGACAATCGTGAACAGGCATCAATGCCACGTGCAGCGCGGCAGAGTCACGTTGAGCTAACTCTTCTGCTGAAGGGCCACTTTGATGGTGGCAGGAGACAAAGAAGAATAATAAAAGAATGCAAAAGACCCACTCCCTGTCCTCCCTTTGAGGGAGGGAGTGGTCACTTTTGCGTATTGAATTTGTTGCCATATTGTAATGGTTTACAATTCTTGAAAGGTGACCACCCCTCCCTCACAGGGAGGGTGAGGGGTGGGTCTTTTTCTTGGTTTGTATTAGCCTTTAATAGCCGCTACGCCGGGCAGGACCTTGCCTTCGATGGCTTCGAGCAGAGCACCACCGCCAGTGGAGATATAGCTGACCTTGTCCTCGAGACCGAACTTATGGACGCAAGCCACGCTGTCGCCGCCGCCGATGAGGGAGAAAGCACCCTCGGCAGTAGCCTTGGCAACAGCCTCGCCAACGGCACGGCTGCCCTTGTCAAAGTCGTCGCACTCGAAGCAGCCGGCAGGACCGTTCCACAGGATGGTCTTGGCGCCTTCGATAGCCTTGGCGAACTTGGCCTGGCTCTTGGGACCTACGTCGAGGCCATCCCAACCCTCTTCGATAGCGTTGGAGGGGAAGGTCTTGATCTCAGCACCGGGCTTCTGGCAGAAGTTGCCGAAGTCGTAACCCGAGGAGCATACGCTGTCCTCGGCCAGCACGAGCTCCACGCCGTTCTTCTTGGCCATTTCCTCAACGCCGAGGGCCACGTCGAGCTTGTCCAACTCTACGATGGAGCTACCGATCTCGCCGCCGTGAGCCTTCATGAAGGTGTAGGTCATGCCGCCGCAGAGGATGAGCTTGTCCACCTTGCCCAGCAGGTTCTCGATGATACCGATCTTGGTGCTCACCTTGGAACCGCCCATGATGGCAACGAAGGGACGCTTGATGTTGGTGAGGACGTTGTCCACAGCCTTCACTTCCTTCTCCATGAGGAGGCCGAGCATCTTGTTGTCGGCATCGAAGTAGTCGGCGATGACAGCGGTCGAGGCGTGACGGCGGTGGGCCGTACCGAAGGCATCCATGACGTAGCAGTCAGCATAGCTGGCCAGAGTCTTGGCGAACTCCTTCTGGCTTTCCTTCATGGCCTTCTTGGCAGCATCGTAAGCGGGGTCTTCCTTGTCGATACCCACGGGCTTGCCTTCCTCTTCGGGGTAGTAGCGGAGGTTCTCGAGCAGCAGCACCTCGCCCATCTTCAGGGCAGCGGCCTGCTCGGCAGCCTTGGCGCAATCGGGAGCAAATTGAACGTCAACGCCGAGGGCAGCGCTCACGGCGGGAACGATTTGCTGCAGCGAGAGCTTGGGGTTCACCTTGCCCTTGGGCTTGCCCATGTGGCTCATGATGATGAGGGCACCGCCGTCCTCGAGGATCTTCTTCAGGGTGGGGAGGGCACCGCGAATACGGGTGTCGTCGGTGATGTTACCATTGCCGTCGAGGGGCACATTGAAATCTACACGTACGATGGCCTTCTTGCCAGCGAATTTGTAATCGTGAATAGTCATGATTGAGTGAAGTTTAATGTTTAATGATTAATGTTTAATGTATAGTCTAAGTGAGTAATTTTCTTAAATCGTGTGCAAAAGTACGCTTTTCCGTTGAGGCGTGCAAGTAATTAAGCCATTTTTCATTTCTCTTTTTCATTTTTTACCTTTATGGTAAAATGTACACACCTGTTTCAACCCGCATTCCAAACACTTAGGCTTAAGTGCGGTACATACATAACGTCCGTGCAGTATCAGCCAATGGTGAGCCCTCGGGATGAAAAGTTCGGGGATGTTCTTCACCAGCTCCAGCTCTACGGCGAGTGGTGTCTTGGCCTTGTCATCAACGAGTCCGAGCCTGTGGCTGACACGAAAGACGTGAGTATCCACTGCCATTCGGGCCTTCCCGAAGGCCACGCTCATTACCACGTTGGCCGTTTTCCTTCCCACGCCCGGCAGCGATGTCAGCTCGTCCAACGTTTCAGGTACTTCGCCGTGAAAACGCTCTACCAGTTGCTGTGCCGTTTCCACGAGGTGGCGTGCCTTCGAGTTGGGATAGCTCACGCTCTTCACGTACAATAGCACTTCATCCTCCGATGCCACAGCCATCGCGGCAGGGGTGGGGTAGGCCTCGAACAGTGCAGGCGTCACCATGTTCACGCGTTTGTCAGTACATTGGGCACTCAGCATAACGGCCACCAGCAATTGAAAGTTGTTCTCATACTTCAACTCTGTCTCGGCTACAGGCATGGCTTCTGAGAAATAGGCGATTACAGCCTCATAACGTTCGCCTTTCTTCATCTTTTTATGAGTTGTTTCTTGGGTTTGGGTACAAAGATATTGATTTATTTTTGAAATGCCCTCAAAGTGGCCGAAAAATGTGAATAAAAAGCAAAACCGCCGTCATACTCCATGAGCAGACGGCGGGATATTGAGGAATGAAAGATGCTTAGATGATCTTGTCGAGCTGAGCGATGTTGGCAGCGACGAGTTCGTCGGTAACTTCATAGTTCTGGAGGTTGCCGGAGAGGTACTGGTCGTAGGCGCTCATGTCGATGAGTCCGTGTCCGCTGAGGTTGAAGAGGATCACCTTCTCTTCGCCAGTCTCCTTGCACTTGAGGGCTTCGCGAATGGTTGCGGCAATGGCGTGGCTGCTCTCGGGAGCAGGGATGATACCTTCGGCACGTGCGAAGAGCACACCGGCTTCGAACGTCTCGAGCTGTGGGATATCTACAGCCTCCATCATGCCGTCCTTCAGCAACTGGCTGACGATGACGCCAGCACCGTGGTAGCGCAATCCACCGGCGTGGATATTGGCCGGCATGAAATTATGACCGAGGGTGAACATAGGCAGCAGCGGCGTGTAGCCGGCCTCATCTCCGAAGTCGTACTGGAAGACACCACGCGTGAGTTTGGGACAGGATGAGGGTTCAGCAGCGATGAAGCGCGTCTTCTTGCCATCCTTAATGTTGTGACGCATGAAGGGGAAGGCTACGCCGCCGAAATTGGAACCGCCGCCGAAGCAGGCAATCACCATGTCGGGGTACTCGCCGGCCATGGCCATCTGCTTCTCTGCTTCAAGGCCGATGACGCTTTGGTGAAGGGCTACGTGGTTCAGCACGGAGCCGAGGGTGTACTTGCA
>JAEEHP010000005.1 GCA_016280855.1 Bacteroidaceae bacterium | reverse complement strand
CTTCCTTGTAGTTCACCTGGGGCTTGCCCTGGTTGCACTCTACCTTGAACTCGCGCTTGAGGCGGTCGATGATGATGTCGAGGTGCAGCTCGCCCATACCGCTGATGATGGTCTGACCGCTCTGCTCGTCGGTGCGTACGGTAAAGGTGGGGTCCTCCTCGGCGAGCTTGGCAAGGCCGTTGCTGAGTTTGTCGAGGTCCTTCTGGGTCTTGGGCTCCACGGCGATACCGATAACGGGATCGGGGAACTCCATGCTCTCGAGGACGATGGGTGCATCCTCGTCGCAGAGGGTGTCGCCCGTGCGGATGTCCTTGAAGCCGACACCAGCACCGATATCACCAGCAGAGATGCATTCCACGGGATTCTGGTGGTTGGAGTGCATCTGGAAGAGACGGCTCACGCGCTCCTTCTTGCCGGAGCGGGGATTGTAGATGTAGGAGCCGGCCTCAACCTTACCGGAATAGACGCGGATGAAGGTCAGGCGACCGACGTAGGGGTCGGTAGCAATCTTGAACGCGAGTGCGGAGGTTTTCTCGTCCTCTGCGGGCTTGCGGTCTTCTTCTTCGCCGCTGTCGGGGTTCTTGCCGACGACGTTGGGCGTGTCCAAGGGGCTGGGCAGGAAGGCGCAGACGTAGTCGAGCAGGGTCTGCACGCCCTTGTTCTTGAACGAGGAGCCGCAGAGCATAGGCGTGATCTCCATGCTCACGGTGGCGGCACGCAAGGCAGCAAGAATCTCATCCTCGGTGATCGTGGAAGGATCGTCGAAGAACTTCTCCATGAGGGCCTCGTCGTATTCGGCCACGGTCTCAAGCATCTTGTCGCGCCACTCCTGGGCTTCGTCCATGAGGTCGGCGGGGATTTCCTCGACGCTGTACTCTGCGCCCATGGTCTCGTCGTGCCAGTAGAGGGCTTTCATCTTGACGAGGTCCACGACGCCCTTGAAGTTCTCTTCTGCGCCGATGGGGATGACGACGGGCACAGCCTTGGCGCCGAGCACGTCCTTCATCTGGCGCACGACCTCGAAGAAGTCGGCTCCGCTGCGGTCCATCTTGTTGACGTAGCCGATGCGGGGAACGTTGTACTTGTCGGCCTGGCGCCACACGGTCTCGGACTGAGGCTCCACGCCGCCCACAGCACAGTAGGCAGCCACGGCGCCGTCGAGCACACGCAGCGAGCGCTCCACCTCGGCGGTGAAGTCCACGTGTCCCGGAGTGTCGATCAGGTTGATCTTGTACTTGTTGTTGTTCCAATTCCAGAACGTCGTTGTGGCGGCAGAGGTGATGGTGATACCACGCTCCTGCTCCTGGGCCATCCAGTCCATGGTGGCAGCGCCGTCGTGCACTTCACCAATTTTATGTGTCAGACCCGTGTAGAAGAGGATACGTTCGGACGTGGTCGTCTTTCCGGCGTCGATGTGTGCCATGATGCCGATGTTACGGGTCAGATGCAAATCTTGTTTTGCCATGCTTTGTTACCTTGAAATTGAATCTTTTTAAATTAGAAGCGGAAGTGGGCAAAAGCGCGGTTAGCTTCGGCCATGCGGTGCATGTCCTCCTTGCGCTTGAAAGCGCCGCCCTGCTCGTTGTAGGCATCCATGATCTCAGCGGCGAGCTTGTCGGCCATGGTCTTGCCGCCACGCTTGCGGGCATACTGGATGAGGTTCTTCATCGAAACGCTCTCCTTACGGCTGGGACGGATTTCTGTAGGCACCTGGAACGTAGCACCACCGATGCGGCGGCTCTTGACTTCCACCTGCGGGGTGACCTTCTGGAGGGCTTCCTTCCAGATCTCGAGGGAGGACTTCTCCTCGCTCTGCATCTTGTTCTTCACGATTTCGAGAGCATCATAGAAGATACGGTACGAGATGCTCTTCTTGCCGTCATACATCAAGTGGTTGACGAACTTCGACACCTTCACGTCGCCATACACGGGATCGGGAAGGACTAAACGTTTTTTTGGTTTTGCTTTTCTCATTTTGTTGGGTGAGACTCTTTCGTTTGGGCTGTATTCGTTTGTTTTTCTTCAACGCCTCCTCCGAGGCATTTACTCAACCGCGTTTATACAACACAAAACCAGTTTAATAAAATGTTTCTTTACTGAATTGCGATTTTCGGATTCGAGGTCTCTCGACGCTCGCTTCTCGTCATCTCGACGTCAGTGGTTGGTTACTTCTTAGCGGCCTTGGGGCGCTTGGCTCCGTACTTCGAGCGGCGCTGGGTGCGATTGGCCACGCCGGCGGTGTCGAGCGTGCCGCGAACGATGTGATAGCGTACACCGGGGAGATCCTTCACACGGCCACCACGCACGAGCACGATGGAGTGCTCCTGCAGGTTGTGACCCTCACCGGGGATGTAACTGTTGACTTCCTTTGTGTTGGTAAGGCGCACACGGGCCACCTTACGCATGGCGGAATTAGGCTTCTTAGGGGTGGTCGTATAGACACGCACACAGACGCCGCGACGCTGGGGACAGCTGTCCAGAGCGGGGCTCTTGCTCTTGTCTACAAGCACCTTGCGGCCTTTCCGCACCAGTTGTTGAATTGTAGGCATAATGTTTGATTTTTAATGATATATTATTGTATATTTTATTGTCTGAACACGACGGAAACGGGCATACTATGCCCATTCGGGCTGCAAAGGTACGCAAAAACATTCAAATGACAATGCCCTCAGGGCCATAAATTTGCACTGAGGGCATTAAAGTAGCCCCAAAAGGGCGTAATTTAAGAAAGTTTAACTTTCTCAGTTGATTTTGAAGGGCGAAATAGGGCCTTTAGGCTGCACATCTTCAGGCAAAGTGATCATGCCATTGGCCTTTTCGTAGTTCGCCATGTTCTGTTCGAGAAGGCGCATGAGGCGCTTGGCCTGAACGGGCGACATGACGACGCGGCTCTGCACGTTGGCACGAGGCATACCGGGATGGTGGAACACAAAGTCCATGATAAACTCCGTGGGCGTGAAGCCCATGATCGTCAGGTTCGAGTACACGCCCTTCTCCACTTCGGGCGTCATGTTCACCTGCACTTGTCCAGGTTTGGGTTGTTCGTTGTTATTTGCCATATCATATAATATATTAATAATGTACGCGCGCGAGGATTATTCTACGCCGAGCTCCTTCTTGGCCTGCGCAGCCACCTGGTCGATGATGTCGCCGGCATGTTCCTTGACGGCTTCCTTCACGGCCTGCGGCACGGCATCGACGCCTTTCTGCACGGCAGCGGCAGCGCTGTCGGTCTTCTCGGCGGTCTGGGTAGCCAACTTCACGATGGCCGTGGGGATGTCCTTCACCGAGGCTACGGCCTGTGCGAAAGCGTCGGGCACGCCGGCCTGCTGCAGCTTCACGGCGTTGCTCTCGATGAACTGGCTGATGATGGTGGTGTAGCGGTTGGCGGCTTCCTCATCGCCGGCAGCGACGAAGCCGGCAACCTGGCTGGCTATCTGATCACTGATGGCCTTCACCTCTGCCGAGTCGGCATTCTGCAACTGATCCTGCAAGAGTGCCACGATGGCATTGGCCTGGTCCACCGCAAGCTCTTCCTGCGAAGGCGAGTCGAAGGACAGGGAATCCAGTTCTGCGGTGTTGCGCGTCTGAACGCCGCAGGCCGCAAAGCTCATCGCTACGGCGGCAAGAGTTAGCATCATTAATTTCTTCATTTTTTCCTTTCTTTTTGAGTTAAACAAAGTGCAAATTGCAGTTTGCGGGGGCAAATGTACGTCAAAAGAGAGAATCAACGTGCATCTTTTATGCTAAAATGTGTGAAGTTTAAGCTTTTTATGGTATCTTTGCACCGCATTCACAATGAGAAACAAGATTCGAAACATACTCTTCGTCGTCGGCATAGCCGCCGTGGTGATAATGCTCATCACCTTCGACGTCAGTTGGAACATGCTGTGGGACAGTCTCCTTACGGCAGGCTACTGGCTCGTCGTCATCGCCCTCCTGTGGGTGGTGCTCTACATGATGAACACGCTCACCTGGCGCATCATCCTCAGCGAGAGCGGCCCCGTCACCATCAGCTTCTGGCGGCTCATGAAGCTCACCGTGTCGGGCTTCGCGCTGAACTATGCCACGCCCGTAGGTCTCCTCGGCGGCGAGCCCTACCGCATCATGGAGCTGACGCCCTACGTCGGCGTGCAGCGCGCCACGTCATCCGTCGTCCTCTTCGCCATGATGCACATCTTCTCGCATTTCTGGTACTGGGTCACGGCCATCGTGCTTTGGCTCTGCCTCATGCCCCTCGACCCCGTGATGACGACGGTGCTCGGCCTCTCCGCCGTCTTCTGCGCCGCCGGCATCTACCTCTTCCTCAAAGGCTACCGCAACGGCATGATGGTGCGTGCCATCCGCGGGGCAGCCCACATCCCAGGCCTCCGCGGCTGGGCCACGCGCTTCGCCGAGAGCCATGCCGACGACCTCAGCAAGATCGACCGTCAGATTGCCGAGCTGCACGCCCAGAGCCGTCGCACCTTCTACGCCTCGCTACTCCTCGAATACGTGGGGCGCATCATGCAGTCGCTCGAGATCTTCTTCATTCTCCGGCTCCTCGGCGTCGATGGCGGATGGATAGGCTTTGTCCACAGCCTGCTCATCCTCGCCTTCACCTCGCTGTTCGCCAACCTCCTGTTCTTCATCCCCCTGCAGCTGGGCGGCCGCGAAGGCGGCTTCGCCATGTCCACCGCCCAGATCGGGCTCACCGGCGGAACGGGACTCTTCGTATCCATCATCATACGCGTTCGCGAGCTCTTCTTCACAGCCCTCGGCATCCTCCTCATGAAGGTCTGCCAGAACCCTAAGGCTTCCAAGCAAAACCCTTAAGGCTGAACGCCAAAACCCTTAAGACTTATCACCCCAACCCTTAAGACTTACAGATGCGCCACATCATAGCCCTCCTGCTCATCCTCCTCGCCCTCATCGGCGTCCCCTCCGCCGCCTCGGAGCCCGACACCTTAGGCCGCGACCTCCTGCGCGAGACCATCGCGACGGTCGAAGCCTCGGCCACAGCCTCCACAGGTCAGTTCGCACCGCTCTGGCTCACCGCCAACCGCTACGGCCTCGGCAGCGTGCGACCCTCCTCGGCCTACCTCCGTGCCTCCCTGCAGCGCGACATCATCAACGACTCGTCGCGCACTTGGCGCTTCGGCTACGGCCTCGACCTCGCCGTCGCCTACAACCACGAACGCACGGGCATCCTACAGCAAGCCTACGTCGAAGGCGCATGGAAAAAGATACGACTCACCATCGGTGCCAAGCAACAACCCATGGAGACGCAGAACCACGAGTTGGCGTCCGGAGAATTGATGTTCGGCATCAACGCACGCCCCATCCCCCAGGTGCGGCTCGACATCGACTGGTTCCCCTTCCCATGGACACGAGGGTGGTGGCAATGGCGCATCTTCGGCTCCTTCGGATGGATGACCGACGGACGCTGGCAGGAAAGCTACGTCAGCGAAGGACAACGCTACGCACGCCACGTCAGATACCACGAGAAGGCGCTCTACTGGCTCTTCGGACGCAAGGACATCTTCCCCCTCACCTATGAGTTCGGACTCCGCATGGCCACGCAGTTCGGAGGCGACTGCTACAACATACAAAGCCAACGCGTCAACGACGGCGCCAAGGCCAACTACCACTACAACTCGGGCCTCAAAGCCTATTGGCAGGCACTCACCCAACAAGGTTCCGACAACACCGACGGCAGCAACCCCAACGTCGCCGGCAACACCCTCGGCAGCTACATCATGCAGCTGCGCTACCACGGCAGCACGTGGCAGGCACGTGCCTACTGGGAACGCTTCTTCGAAGACCATTCCATGCTCACCGTGCAGTACGGCATACGCGACATGCTCATCGGCGGCGAAGTCACCGTGCCACGCAATCCGTACCTCACCACGGCTGTGGTAGAATTCATGTCGTCCACCGACCAGACAGGACCTATCTTCCACGACCCCACGCCCAACTTTCCCGAGAAGGTAGCAGGACGGGACAACTACTACAACCACAACCTCTACGCCGGATGGCTAAACTACGGCCTTCCCATCGGCAACCCCTTCATCACCTCGCCCCTCTACAACGACGCTTTAGGCCACAGCCACGTCCTCCACATCTACAACAATCGCGTCAAAGCCTGGCACATAGCCCTCTCCGGCGACCCCTCGTCCCAATGGCATTGGCGCGCCAAGGCTTCCTTCACCCGCAACTGGGGCAGCTACGCCATCCCCCTCCCCGACATCCTCCGCCAGCGCTACGCCATGGCCGAGCTCACCTTCCGTCCCCGACCCGCCGCCAAAGGCAAACCCTCCTCCCCTAATCGGCCCTCCTCCCCTGAGCATCCCTCCAACCTTGATCATCCCTCCACCCCTACCTTCAAAGGCAAGCGCCACTGGGCCTCCGACCTTCAAATTTCCCTGGCCCTCGGTTTCGACCACGGCAACCTCATCGGCAACTCCTTCGGTGCCCAGCTCAGCATCTCCAAAGCCCTATCCCTTAAACCCTAACCCCCACTCCGTCATGCGTCCCGTCTCTTCTGTTGCAATTCTATTGCAACACCCACACCTCCCCCTCCCCTCTCCCGTCTCCCTCATGTCGGGTGTGCGGCGTATTCGCCGCAGCTCCCTTCCCCTCGCCCTTGTCCTCCTTTCCTTCCTCCTCCCCTCCTGCGACAAGATGCCCATGAACGGCGACCTCGACGGCATGTGGCAGCTCACCTCCATCACCACCCCCGACTCCACCCGCGACACCCGCTCCCAAGCCGTCTATATGAGCATACAGCTCCACCTCGTGCAATGGAACAACGTACAGCGCGGCCGCCAGTTCTTCTCCCACTTCACCCACACCGCCGACTCCCTCCTCTTCTACGACTTCGTGCACCCCTCGAAGTACGCCGTCGATAACAACAAAGACGAATGGATCACACCCGCCGAGATGCACGAAGGGCTCTTCGATGCCTGGGGTATACACGCCACCGACGCCCGCTATCGCATCCGACGCCTCGACCCGCACAACCTCACCCTCGAAAGCGCCGACACCACACTCACTTTTCGCAAGTTCTGACAACCCCGTTCGCAACTTTTGACAAAAAACATCATCTTTTCGCCCATTCCTTTCTTCTTATTCATATAATTGTGTAACTTTGTCGCGGCATAACCAAATTGACACATGTCTAAACTACTCGATAACGTACGCGCAACGATGAAGGCTGACACCGAAGGCACCTTCGAACTCATCTTCACACGCACCCCAGGATACCTATGGGCACAACTCTTCCGTGTCCTCCACGTCCACCCCATTGCCGTCACCCTCATCAGCATCGTCCTCGGCGCCGCCTCAGCCTTCTTCTTTGTCCGCCACGACCTCGTCAGCAACATCATCGCCGTCGCCCTCCTCGTCGTGGCCAACTGGTTCGACTGTGCCGACGGCCAGCTCGCCCGCATGACCGGCAAGAAGACCCTCGTCGGACGCATCCTCGACGGCTTCGCTGGCGACGTATGGTTCCAGTTCATCTACGTAGCCCTTGCCATACGCCTCACCCCTACGTGGGGCATCTGGGGCTGGCTGCTCGGGGCCTACGCCGGCTATTGGTGCCACATCCGCCAAGCCAACCTTGCCGACTACTACCGCAACCTCCACCTCTTCTTCCAGCTCGGCCCAGCCCGCAGCGAGCTCGACCGCAGCCATCTCCTCCGCCAGCGCTACGACTCCCTTCGTTGGCATTCCTCCGCCTGGTTTGAGAAGCTCTACCTCTTCTTCTACATCCGCTATACACTCCGCCAGGAGCACATGACCCCCCGCTGCCAAGAGATGCTCAACCATCTCCTCTCCCCCACTTCCGCTGGTTCGGTGGGCGGTGTATTCGCCGCCACTCCCTCCGCTCCTGCCGCTCCCTCCCCCTCTCCCTCGCTCCGCGAAGCCTTCCTCCGTCGCAGCCGTCCCATGATGCCAGCCTGCCAAGCCCTCACCTTCGACCTGCGCATCGCCGTCCTCTACCTCACCGCCCTCCTCGACATCGTCTGGGTATATTTCCTCTTTGAGGCCATTGTCCTGCAGATCATCTTCTTCCGCCTGCGCAGCCGCCACGAGCAGCTCTGCACCGACATCACCACCCAATACCTCACCCCATCCACCACTCCCGATGCTCCCCCGTCGGACTCCATCCCCTCCCAGTCATGAACAAACCCCACACCATAGCCCTCATCCTCGCCGGCGGCGAAGGCACCCGTGCCGCACAGAGCATACCCAAGCAATACGTGCAAATCGAAGGAATACCCATCCTCGCCTACACCATGCGAGCCTTCGACCGTCATCCCCTCATCGACGACATCTATGTCGTATGTCGCGACGAATGGGCCGACCTCGTCCGCCGCACCGCCACCGAACTCGCCTTCACCAAATTCCGCGATACCATCCCCGCCGGCGACACTAGCCACACCTCTATCCGCAACGGCGTCGCTACCCTCTCCTCCCTCTTCTCCTCATCCCCTTCCGACCCCATCGTCCTCGTCCACGACGGCGTCCGCCCTCTCGTTTCCTCTGCCATCATCGCCGATGCCGTTGCCGTCTGCCAGCGCCATGGCAACGCCATTGCCGCCATGCAAGGCGAGGAAGCCTACATGACGGGCGACAACGTCAAGGCCACCAGCATGATACCCCGCGAGCAACTCTGGGGAGCACAAACGCCGCACACCTTCCGCCTCTCCGCCCTTGTCAGCGTCTTCCACGAAGCTGAGGCACGCGGCATCACCGATTCCCAATCCCTCTACACCCTCATGGCCGAATTAGGCCGGTGGCCCCTCTACAAATCCCGTGGCGAGCGTGTCAACCTCAAGATCACCCATCCCGAGGACATCTGGCTCTTCTCACGCCTCGTCAGCGTCCTCTAACCCCTCCCCCCGATAAACCATGCCAGCCGCTGTGACAGATACATAGCGACCTCTTCATTTTGCCCCCCGCCCCCACATCAGAAACCGATGCGGGGACGGGGACGAGCAACTTCTACGGGCTGGATGTCAGCCGATGTCAGGGTGAGCCACTGGCTCTTATCCGAGGGGCATTCCTTGACGCAGCGCTGGGCGTGCTGGATATAGATGTGCTCCAGCTGATTGGCAATGAAGCGGGCATTGCCCCACGACTGCGGATCACGTGCATCATAGGCCGACACCAACAGGTTCCTGAACTTCTGCCAGGCATGGGCGGTGAAGTGGTAGCGGTATTCCTTGATCCGGCGACGCGTGATCTCCAGCAGTTCGTCGATAGTGAAATCCCTGAACTCAAAACGGTTGGGGAAACGCGAGGGGATGCCGGGATTGGTGTCCAACAGCTGCATCATCTCGTTCTTGTAGCCGCAGAGCACCACGGCGATGTCGCGCTGTTTCTCGTCGGCCAGCATCTTCAGCAACAACGGGATAATCATGTGCGACGGATCCCTCTCGTTGCGGGTGTTCAACAGGTAGGCCTCGTCGATCATCAGCACACCGCCCTGAGCCATCTCCACCACCTGTCGCACGCTGCGTTCCTCGTCGCCCCAGAGCGTACCCATGAAGGTGCCGCGGTCGGCCACCACCACTTGTCCCTTCGACAGCACGCCAGCCTCGTGGAGCAGCGAGCCGTAGATCTTGCAGACAGTGGTCTTTCCCGTGCCCGGACGTCCGAAGAAGATGCTGTGCAACGCCACCTCATGTTGCTTGATGTCAGGGTATGCCTCGCACATCATCTTGTTGAAACGCGTCAGCGCCAACAGTTGGTCGATGCGTTTCTTGATGTCGTCGCAACCTACCAGCTTATCCAACTCCGCTCTGGGGTTCGCCAAGGGAGGCAGTATCTCCACCTTCACGCTGACGTTGTTGTTCTGTTCGACGGTGCCGGACGGCTGGCCGAAAAACGGGGAACCCGACTGATGCTCGTCCTCCTGTTCCTCGTCATCCTCATCTTCCATGTCCTCCATGTCGTCGTCTTCCTCATCATCCAACTCCTCGTCCTCATCCTCGTCGATGTCATCGTCCGCCCCTTCACTTTCCCCTTGTCCCAAGCTGTCGATGAAATCCCTCAGCAGCTGTTCGAACTCATCCACCTCCTCTTCCTTGCGGGATTGCTTCACGTCCTCAGCTCGATCATCGTCGAGCTGTTCAAACGCATTCATCTCTTCCTCCGTCGGCTCAGTGAAATAAGTCAAGCTGATCAAAGCATCCATGACCTTCTTCCCGGCAGGCAAACACTCATCCGTGTTCACCCGGATCTCCCTGTTATTCAGGTTTTCCAGCTCGTCGATGACCGTGATGCCCATCTCTTCCCAAACCTCTTCCATACCATAAGCATTCATGATATTGCTCTCGGTGAGCAGCACGCCCCACACGGGCTTTTGAATGTGGGACGTCTCCAGTTCATGCCTCACGCTTCGAACAGCTTCCGACAAACCATAGACGGGGCTGATGCGGTGCCTCTGCCCGGTGAAATAGAGCGGCTTCTCATCGTTGATCATCTCCTCATCGGCAATCTCCTTCATGGCTCCGCAGGGGTCCATGACGACCACGACAACGCACGTATTGTGTACGTAGATATAGGTGTTCTTGTTTTTCGACAGTTGGGGTAAAATGCCGTACAGGCCCTCAGAGTACACGTCCTTACGATCTGCCAGCCCGTCCAGATAATTCCATATTGTTTCCTGGGTTTGCTTCTTGAATCCATTGATAAGTCTGTTTCCTGTTTTCATAAACGTTCCGATTTCTAATTCCAAATAAAAACACTTTCTTCAATAATAAATAACAATAGCATAAGCCCTTCCGAAGAAGGGCACAAAAGAGAGTAGGCAAATGCCGAAGCAAATGCCCTTAGTATCCATAGAGATTTCGTGTTATGGTGTTATGAAATCCCTATCACAAAAACACAAGCGTCGTACAATATGTCAAAGAACGCACATCATCAATGTCCTACAAGACAGTTCGAGATCATATCGCAAAGCGTGAACTTTGCAATAGAACTGCCCTGCAGTTGACCCAATGCTTGATACTTCTTCTCATGTACTTAAATAAAATGTTTTTGTGATAGTATGATTATCGTTTTGCGGTTTTGCGCGCCAAAAGTACTACAATTCCCATTCCCCGCCAAATCTTTCCTTGAAAACTTTTCTTTTTTAACATTCAGCGCATGGCACAACTCCATCCCAACCTTTGTCTCAGGGTTCCATTTTACTTCCCTTCGGCAAACGTGCGGAAATAGTCGAGACAAACCTTTCGCCACTCACGGGCGTTGTCTAATTGATGCAGCAGACGGTCGTTGGTCTCCTGCCAGCGCTGGTCGTCGATGAAGGGCTTTGCGTCCTGCCAGATGCGGACGAAGTCTTCGACTTCGGCAACACCATGGTTGTAATGTTCCTGTATGTTCTCCCAGAGGGTACGACCATTGCGCATGCGGTAGGCCCAGGGGACGTGGTGGAACCACAACAGATACTCCTCGGGACAGGTGCGGAGGTCATCGTAGAGCGAGCGGTAGGGCTGGGCATACTGCGAGGTGGCATCCGTGCCGATGTGGCTGCGCTCGAAGCCTATGCCCAGGCTGCCGGACTGATGATAATAGACGGGACACCACGCGAGAGGATAGTTAGCCTTGAAGCCGTCGGGCTCAGGACCGTAGTGGTGATCGAACTTGAAAATGTGGTGCAGGCCCAATGGCATCATGTAATCCACACAAGCCTCGCGGCTGCGGAGCATCATGGAGAGAAGAGCCGCGTGTGTCTTCCCCCACGTCTGCCTTATCCACTCCTTCGCGATCTCCTCGCTCGCCAGGCGTGGG
>JAEEHP010000048.1 GCA_016280855.1 Bacteroidaceae bacterium | reverse complement strand
GTTCACGTCCTCGTCGAGGTTCCACTGGAGACCCTTGCCGGGCTCGAACAACACGTTGAGGGCAGTGATGTTGCCTTCAGAGAAAGCGTCATAGGTCTCGGCACCCTCGCTGGAGATGGTGAGCTTGAGCTTGCCCAGGCGACCGAGCTCCACGTAGTTGCCTTCGATGAGGGCTTCGCGGGCACAGACGACCATGTCGCGCAGCACACCGATGATGGTTCCTTCGGAGAAGTTGGAGCCGTGGGCACGGATGTGCTCGGTGAGGTCGTCGAGGGTGACGACGCCGTTGCTCTGGAGGGTGGCATAAGCCTTCTTGGACTCTTCGGGCTTCATGGGGTTGGCACGCATGGCCAACGAGTACTTAATAGTCTCTTTCATGATTGTAAAAAGATTTAAGGGTTAATGAAAAGGGGTTAACGGTTGTTTCGGAGTCGTCCTCGCGTCCTCTGCATCGCGCGCTGCATCAGCCGCTTTTGTCCTTCCTCTTTGACGTTGCAAAGATACGCAAAATTCCCGAAACCGCCAAACATTTCCTCAACTTTTTTTGCAATATTTCTGCAGTTTTTACGTATAGACGTAGAGGCTTGCACGTATGGACGTCGGGGCTTGCACGTATAGACGTCGGAGGCTGAGCGTCTGGACGTAGAGGCTTGTACGTATGGACGTCGGAGGCGGGGTGACTTGGCGAAGTCAGCGGGGTAACTTAGCCAAGCCGGCGGAAAGGTAGTAGTCGCTGAAGTCCTTGCAGCCGGGCGGCAGCTGGTGGTGCTCGAGGTTGGGCAGCACCTGCTTGAGCTGCAGGAAGAGGCGCTCGCCGGGCTCGTCGCAGTCGGGGTACATGTGGAATTTAGTTGAAAGTTCTCCAAGTGTGGAGCGACCAAGGTCGAGCGGAAAGTTGAAAGTTGAGAGTAGTTCCATGTCCTTGCGCGTGAGCAGGGTGGCGGATGGGATGGCGATGGCCTTGTGCCCGGCGGAGAGCATGGACCAGCAGTCGGAGCAGCCCTCGGTGATCCACAGCTCCTCGCCGGGCTTCAGCAGGTTCAGCACGGGCAGGTTGTAGATGCCGCACTCGGAGCCGGCAGGGAAGCGGAAGCGGGGCTGTGACGGGTCGCTGCCCATGTATCGGCGCTGTATGCCAATGAGTTCTCCCTGCCGGTTGAAGTAAGGGATCTGCAGCCAGTCGCGGAAGGAGTTGAGGCGACAGTACCTGACGACAGCGGGATTGAGCCGCCGCTCATCGAAAAGGAACTTGCAGGCTTCGGGCGAGAGCCAGGGGCGCTCGAAATAGCGGGCGTAGCGCCGGGCGTCGAAAGGCTTCGGCGGTGGCATCTCGCGAGGCTTGCAGTCCGTAATTATCACGTTATGCTCGTCGGCCAGCCACTTGCACGCCTCGAGGAAGGGCTTGTTCAGGAGCCCCATCGCCAGGTCTATCACGCCGCCGTGGGCTCCGCAGGCGAAGCATCTATAGGTGTTCCTACGCACGCTGAACGACAGCGAGGCGTGGTGGTCGTCGTGGAACGGGCAGAGGCACTTGTGCCTCACGACCTCGAGCCCGAGTCGCCCTGCGACCCCCTCGATGGGGAGGTCGCGGAGCTTTTGCAATTCAAACTTATCCATTTCCTTTCATGTACGCCTCGGTCTTGGTGTAGAGGCCGGTTTGCGCGGAGTAGGTGATGAAGCCGCGGTTTTTCCACACGTTGAGCTGATGGCGGGTGCCCTGCTTGCTCTTGCCGAGATCCACGCGCAGGGCTTCCAGCTGCTGCTCGTTGAACGATGTCGCAAGGCTGTCGAGCATGTTCTTGGGGCCGCTCTTCTGCGCGTCCTCCATCGGGGCATCGCCACCTTTGAACATATCGCCGAACACGCGCACCTTCGACCACAGGTCGTAGTAGCAGAACCACACCATGAACTCACCGATGCTGCGCGTCCACGTCTGGTCGTTGAGGATCCACAGCGTGGCGGCCTTCTTCCATGCGGCGAAGATGCTGCGGTGGGAGAGCTCAAAGAGGATGTCGTCGTCGGCGAGGTCCGCCAGGCGCGCCATCTCCTCGGCCAGCTGGTCGGCAATCTTGTTCAGGGGCTTCACCACGAAGCGGCCCTTGCAGCTGTCCAGTCGCAGGATGTACTCGTCGAGTCGCGCGAGGAACGCCTCGTCGTACACGCCCTGACGCGGAATCTTGCCCTTGCGCTCGCCGCGGGCCTTGTAGGCAAAGGGTATGCGGCCAAAGAAGCCGTTCGTCAGGTCCTTCTTGTAGAACGCACGCGCGGCATCGGGTGTCGAGCTGAACGTCATGTTGACGCGGAGAATCGGGTTGCCCGTGACGCCATCGGCCGTGGCACGCAGGGCACCTGCGCGCTGGCGGTCGTAGATGTTGCGGATGGTCTGGCTCACCTGACGGTGGCCGCCGCACATCTTGTCGGCCATCTCCACCTCGGGCAGGTTCAGGTACTGTGTGCGCCCGCCCATCTTCTCCAGCGCCATGGCATTCTGGATGAAGGCGGGGTTGGTCAGGTCGGCAGGCGGGAACCAGAAGCTGACGTCGGGGCGCTCGGGCTTCTCCTTGTTGGCGCCTTTGGTCTTCATCTGGCGCTGCCAATCCACCAGTTTCTTGTATTCAGTCTCATCATGGTCTCGGAACGGTCTCATGATGGCCTCCACAAGATGTGTAAGCTGCGCCTTACCCACGCCCGAAGGACCTATGAGATGCCCCATCTGGCCGCAAAGTTCGTAGTATTTATTGTCGGAATACATGAACTCCACGTCCGTCAAGTGAGCCGCCAACGCAGGAATAGCCATCGGAACCAGCGGCTCGCGCATGTCCTGAGAGGCCTGTGAAAGGAGTAGTTTGCAGAATTCTGTGCCCTTTGAGGGCTTAGGCATCGCCGGAGCGGTGCTGCTGAAAATGTCGTAATTCATTGCTTTATAAAGAATTAAATGTTTCTGAATGTCATCCGCAGTCTCAGTCTCAGAGTCTCAGTTAGTTTTCAAGCCACCCGCACAACCTGTGTTTATACACATATATATCTAATTATTAATTAGTTATAAGTTCTATAAAAGTAGGTTTTGAGTTGAATTGTGACTTGTAAAGCTAACTGAGACTGAGATTTGAGACTGGAGGCTCGGTTACTTACTTTTCTTTTACGAGGCCCCTGAGTGCCAGGCGCAGCTCGTTGCACACGCCGATGGCATAGGCGTCGAGGCTGAAGTCCTTACCGATTGGCATCGGACGGAAGTTGGGGCGTAGCGAGCCGTCGTCGCGGCGGGTGACCGTGATGTAGCGGCCGCGGAAGACGTGTGGGTTGCGCTTGCCGACGATTGCGGGCAGCGTCTCGGTGAAGGTGTAGTGGTACGCCCAGTCGCGACGCAGCATACCCGGGTAAGCCTTGCCGTACTGGAGCCTGCGGTCGCTGTGCAGGATGGTTTTCAGGTCGACGCACAATTCGGAGTTGCGGTTCCAGCCTTGAAGCATCTCATCCACGATGCTTCCGATGAGGCGAGGTTCGTGAGATTCGCGTGAACCTGCCTCGATGGTGAGATTTAATACCTGTTTCATGATTTTTATTATCGGTATTAAAATGCCTTCTCGCACTCACACGATGACATAGACAGGCGTTCTTCATCTCGTGCCCGGGGCCGTGCTCAGTTTTTGACTGCTGACTGACATCTATAAAAAGAAAGCAGCAGAAACCCCGATTTGGAATTCCTGCTGCAAAGGTACGCACTATCGTCCTTCTGAACTATAGTGCATAAATGTACTATAAAAAAACTATCCCCGCGGTCAAGGCATCAGCCTTGACACACCCCCCTAACCGCCACGCTCGTGGAATGCCCGATGGCGCAGACAGCCCCTGCCAGGCGGTTGAGATAATGGAAACGCCCGTAATCGCTTTCGAAGGAAGGCATGTCCTCAGGCCATGGAGCTAAGATGAGCAGAGCCCCTGCGGCGCAGGCCTCAAAGCGGCTGCGTTCGGGCTTCCAATAGCGGCCTATGGGCTCGGATTGCACATGTATCAAGCGCAGCCCCTGTGCCAATGCCATGTTCTTGATTCGCTTCTCGCATTCCGAAATACCAGGCGTCACGAGCACATCGCCGCTCATGGCCGCTGAAATCAGGCGTTCGCACTCCGTAGTCCAGAAATCGGTTTGTTCGGTGGGCACGCCACCCGTGCGGCGATGGAAGAACACCTGGTGTTTCTCTGGCTGGCGCAGGAGCAGCAAATTGCCGAAGGCGCTATAACGGACTCCGTCGATGACGATGCAGAGGGCGCGCCGGAACAGGTCGGGATATTCGCGGCGCATCATCAGGCGGCGGGGATTGTCGCGGAGGTAGCGTTTCCAATTCTCCAGCTGTCCGTCGCGCATGAGGATGTGGTCGTTGTAATTGGGCTCGAAGAGAGGGGGACGAGAGCGGGAGCCTGGGGCTGATGCCCCAGACACGGGGGCATGTGTTGAGCCGGGTGCGGGGGTGTTTGACGCCCCAGACGCGGGGGCATGTGTTGAGCCGGGTGCGGGGGTGTTTGACGCCCCAGGCGCGGGGGCATTTGATGAGCCGGGCGCGGGGGCATGTGATGCCCTTACTCCACGAGCCCCTGTGTCTGAGGCGTGAGCCTCAGTCCCCTCCGTCAACCGCCACCACGCTCGGCTGATGCCGCCCTTGAATGCCCCGATGATGATGCCCAGGTGCTTACCTTCCGGCAGCTGCCCGTTGATGCGCACGATCATATGCAAGTGGTCAGGCATGAGGCATACCTGCCAGATGTCAACCATGGGATAGTAGCGGTGTATCTTCGGAATCTCGTCGCGCAGCACGGCCTCGCCAAGTGGCGACAGCTTGATGTGGGGTGCTTCGCCGCCAGCCCTTGTGGTTCCTGCTATCTCGCCAAAGACCGGCTGCCTGCCCGCCACCACGATCGTCACCTCGTAGGTCCCGTAGCTTGCGTAGTTGTGCCCGTACATGCGGCGTGTCTGACAACTTTCGTTCATATTTCCTTTCTTTTAATGATGACCATGGTGCTCCAGGCGTCAGCCTTGCACAAACAAAGCGTCAATCTTTGCACGCCATCGTTGCCGTTTTTGGGCGTTATACACCTGTGTTAAGGATGAGTACAGGCGTTTGACGCCGAATAATTCGTTGAGGCTCTCCTCGGGGAAGTTCTCGCCTGCGTTGCCGTTGACGGTGTGTTTGTAGTTGTAAACGCGTCCCAGGAAATAGGCCAATTGGGCATTCTCGCCCCTGTCGCCTGTGCCTGTCCAATGGTACTTGCCATCGGCCGTTACCTGCATGTATTGCCGTTCAATGGCTTTCGGGAAGTATTTTCTCGCGTTGTCCGTATCGAGTTCCTTGGGCAGACAGGGGTCGTCACCGCCTTCCGGCTCTTCGTGATGATACACATTTTGGATGCCTATGCCGCCAGCCTCCACGTTGCCTATCTCGTTCTCAACCTGCTTGCTCAGCACCAGGTCGCCGTTGACCGTGATGCCGCCCTTGCCGATGGCCTCGAGCGCCTTCTGCAGTTCAGCCTGCGTCATGCGTCATTCTCCTTGTCGTTTACCGAAATGCCGGTAGCGCCAGGCATGACATATCCCACGGCGTTCCCGACCGTCTTCTCCACCACGTAGTCGCCGCTGACGTTCACCATCTTGGGCGTCTCATCAGTCAACGGCAGCTGCATCACTTCGCGCGTGTGGGCAACCTGTTCGGGCGTGGCGTTCGGGGGCAGCATGTCCATCACGAACGACTTGATGGCCGAGAGGAGGGTGAAATCGCGGATGTGCGAGAAGAATTCCCGCACGCGCTCCACCGACAGCAGTATGTACTGCTTCATCCAATGGTTCTCGAAGCGTACGTTCTCATAGTCCGCCCTTAGCATGTTGTTCTGCTCGCGCAGCAACAAGACCTCGTCCAATAGCGCATCGCGCTCTTTCAGCAGGTCAGCCGTCAGATCATTGTATTTGGCGGCCTGTGTCTGAAGTTCCATTTTCAGGGTTGCTATCTTTACCTCCCGTCGGCTCCGCTCGGCCGACAGGGCATTGAAGTCTTCTAAAGAAATATTCATAGTTTATCCGCTTTTTGTTATTGATTATAATTAAGTTATCCTTCGTCCCCAAGCAGCCATGTTTTTCATGGGGGCAAATCGTTTGCAAAAATACAACTTTTTCCCCCGATCCTCCAAACATTTTTGCAGAAACTTTTCAGCTATTTTCTAAGTCCACACTCACCCCCAATCTCAAATGCACATCCTATTTGACCCCGATGACGACCCGACAGGCATCGATATGATTAAAAATGAAACGTTAAGAACGAATCGTCAGGGGACTTCCATCTTCAACCTTGCCGGTCAGCGCCTCCAGAAACCACAGCGCGGTTTGAACATCATTAACGACAAAAAAGTAGTCGTTGTCGAATGATTGATCTAAAATACATAGTTTTTATTGCATTTGCTTGCAGATGAATGCATTTTTTTGTTACCTTTGCCGCAGAAAACTTTAGAAAATACGACTGACTATGAACTTACGACATTATTTCCTGCAAGTGGCAACCCTTTTGGCCGTGGCTTTCTGCCTCACGGCGTGCCTGCCCGGGGACTTGATCGGCATCCTGGACGACGACGATCCTACGGAGGAGCCGACGAACCCGAGTAATCCGACCGGCCCCAGCACGAACAAGAACACCGTAACCGTGACGCCCGAGGGCTCGAAGGTGACACGCGGCAATTTCAGCATCAACTTCCCTAAAGGCACGTTCACAGAGGACGTGCAGGTGACGGTGGATGATGCAACGGCGAGCGATGTGACAGCCAGCCCGGCACGCTCCAAGTTCTACAAGGTGAGCCTGCCCGCCGTGGGCACGAAGAAGAACATCAAGATGACGCTGAAATGCGACGGGTCGCCCGACGATGCGATGATGATTGTGCAGCAGAAGGGTTGGAACCGCCACACGGGGGAGACGCAAGACCAGGTGATTGACATTGCGAGCACAGTGTCGGACGATGCCCGCGTGGCCACCATCGACAATTTCGACGCCACAAATGGCGAAAAGATTACCTTCACGGTGGGACTGATAGACGATGTTATGCCTACTCGCTCCGAGACCAGAACCTACACCACGCGGGCCGGTGCGAAATATGCCTTCACGGTGACCTATGACCTGGGCTTTAATGTCAAGAGCAAGGAGTGGTGGCGGAGCTTCCTGGGCACATACTATGCCAAGAAGGACGAGATGGTGAAGGTCATACAGGACTACCTGCCCAAGGCGTTCGAGAAGCTGAGCGACAACGGCTACGACATGATTCCCGTGACCGACACGCTCAAATACTATATCACCACCACGAACGACGACGGTTGGGGCGGATATGTAAACAGTATGATAAAAACCACGTGGGGCGTCGTGAACCTGAATGTGGAAAGGGTGTTCAACAATCTGGACAAAGACCCTTTAAAAGCTACGCTGGTGCACGAGACGCTACACGCCATCTACGACCGCGTCTATGACAAGCGTTCGGCTTGGGACAAATATTACACCGGCATCAACGGCGATATTTGGACTATGCTGGACGAATCCATCGGCAGTTGGGCGGAGAAGCTGTCGGAACAAGGGGTGATCAACAAAGAAGTGACGCCCCAATATGCTCCGCTGTTCATCCAATCATTCGCTCCCGTCAAGCGCGATTATCTGAACTGCAGGAATCACGGCTATGGTATGGCGCTGTTCATCGAGTACCTCTCGCAAAAGACAAGCAACAAGGACATCACCAAATTGTACGAGTACAGGCGTAATGCCGGGTCGAACGATCTGGACATGTACGACGCGCTGCAAACGTTCTTCAATGAGAAACATTTGAGGTTCGGAGACACACAGGATTTCCTGACCTTTGTCCTCGATGTGTTAGACGGCAAACTCTCCGATGCCTTCGACTTTCACGACGGTGCGTTCTATCGCAGCTCAGCACGGCTCGAACCCATCCGCGCGGTTAATGACATCTACAGCATGGGGGGTGATGTGAGATGTTATTCCTTTAACTGCTCATCAGACGCGGATAAGACGAAACTGGAGAAGGATGATATGTTTGTTACTCAAGGCACCGAGGGATTGGTCACCTACGTTTATGGCATTAAAAAGAAAAGATTAACCTCTCCTATCTCACGCATGGGTTATGAGCACACCTTATTGGGTACTGCCAGAAAGGGCGAGCCGTGCACCATCTCCGGCAAGACGGTGCGCGACGAATACAAGGGCGAAATCGCGTTCATCACCGTCAAGGAAGTCTCCAACTACCTGAGCGTTACCTCTTCGCAAAACCAGAAAGGAGCCCAACAAGAACTGTTCATCACCTTCGGCTCGGTCTCCGTGGAGCCCACCAGCATCACCTTCCCTGCCGAGGGAGGCTCGAAGAAGGTGAAGGTGAACTACGGCACGTACAAGCGCTACGGATACAAAGTTTTGGATGCCGACCGCTCGTGGATCAGCGCCGAGAACACCTCGGGCGTGACCGTGACATTCACCGCCCAGCCCAACACCACCGGCCGCAGACGCGAGACCACCGTATACTGCTATGTCACAAACGTGGAGAACTCCACCGAGGCCGAGCGCGTATATATGCCCGTGAAGGTGATGCAGGAAGCGAATGCCGATGACAAAGCTTTCATTCCCGTCAAGGTGACTTTCGACTTAAATGTGAAGAGCAATAACTGCCGTGTTTGGAGCACCGGCGACATAAGGACCAGTCAGGGCAAAGCCTTTTGGAGTCAATACTTCGACTGCTACAGAAACGTCGCGCTTGGAGTAAGTAGGCAGGACGAGTTCATCGAGATGACGGAGGACGAGCACGGCGTGCACTTTAACTGCTATACCACCTATACAGAGGGTGAAACGAAAATCAGTAAAGTCACCTTTGACCTCGACAACTTGGACAAGCTGGCCGACGGTACCGCCGAGATCAGTAATATCAAATGCGAATATCACTGGTATTTAAATGAGAGAAATGATCATCGCTGCAAGTTCTCTACAAATGCCACACTGAGCATGGACGCACCCTTGCGAAAATGCAGCGGACCATACGATCTGCCGGGCTGGAATGGTGCGAATTGGGAAATGAAGGGAACGGCCGTGCAGTTCAACAATCTGGAATATAAAGAGTACGACAATGGTCAGGTGGACTATTACTACTCCAGCATTATCCCCGACGAGGAAAACAAGGTAAGAATTTTCCTTGCCTTCCTGAGGGATGCGTCGGCATCCTCCGCGCCACGCCGCAGAGTGCCTCTACGCAACACACCCGGATGCGCCTCCGAAGAAGCGCCGACGGCTCCATAGTAACGAAAACGATAACGATAACGAAAGCTAAAAAGAAAAAAGCGCTCAGTTGGGCGCTTTCTTCTTGATGACAGGTATTCGCTTACCTGTATTTGAAGCTGGAGCCTCCGACGAATTCGCGCATGATGGAGGTGGGCGGTATCTCCTTGTCGCCGACGGGGATGAAGTAGTGGATGAACTTCAGCAGGCGATGCGCTTCGCTGTACTCGGGGCAGTTCTTGGGCACGGAGGCAAGGATGATCTCGGCGTGGGTGCGCAGGACGGCGAACTCGATGTTGAGCGCCGAGTTGAACATGACGTCGGCCGTCTCCTGGAAGGGCAGGATCCATTTTTCCTCGGCATCACACACGTTGGGCCATTGGTTGATGGTCTCGCGTGCCGTGAAGGCGCCCTTGTTGTAGTCGCGGATGATGCGGCGCAACAGGCGGTTGTCGCGCGTAGGGATCCAGTTGTGGTCGTCGAGCGATACGCTGGTGAGCGCCGAGACGAAGATCCTGAACTTCTTCGAATCGGGGATGTTAGCCGTCAGCACGGGGTTGAGGGCGTGGATGCCTTCGATGATGAGCACGCTGTCGTTCTGCAGCTTCAGGCGCTTGCCGTTGTACTCGCGTTTGCCGGTGACGAAATTGTACTCCGGCACTTCGACGCGCTCGCCACGCATGAGCCGCGTGAGATGATCGTCGAGCAGCTCGCAATCCACGGCCGCCACGTTGTCGAAGTCGTAGCTGCCGTCGGGCAGCTTGGGCGTATCGACGCGGTTGACGAAATAGTCGTCGGTCGAGAACGACAGGGGACGCAGGCCGCAGGCGAGCAGCTGCACCGACAGGCGCTTGCAGAACGTCGTCTTGCCGGAGCTCGAGGGGCCCGTGATGAGCACGAGACGTATGGGGTTCTCGGGGGCACGGAAGCGCTGGTCGATCTCTTCGGCGATCTTCACGATCTTCTTCTCCTGCAGCGCCTCGCTCACCTGGATGAGTTCCGAGGCAAAGCCCTTGAGAATGGCTTTGTTGACGTCGCCGACGTTGGACAGGCGCATGATGATGTCCCATCGCACCTTCTCGGCAAACATCTCGTAGGTCTTGGGTTGCTCCACTTTCGGCGCCAGCACATTGGGGTTCTGCATGTCCGGCACGCGCAGCAGCAGGCCGTCGTAGTATCGCTCGAGCGCCCACACCTTGAGGTAGCCAGCCGACGGCACGAGGGGGCCGTAGTAGTAGTCCACGGTGTCGCCCAGCGTGTAGTAGTCGGTGTAGATCTGTCCGCTGGTTTCCAGGAGCTTGACCTTGTCGGAGAAGCCGCGGTCGGTGAACACGCGGATGGCCTCCTCCGTGGTGGCTTCCGTGCGACGGAAAGGCATGTCGAGGTCTATGATTTCCTGCATGCGCTGGCGTATGCTTTCGAGGTCGTCGTCGGAGAGCGCCTCGCCGTTGCGCTTCTTGAAGTTGCAGTAGTAGCCGCGCGAGAGGGGGTGCTCGATGAAGAGTTTCGAACCCGGAAACACGTCCGTGGCGGCCTTGTAGAGCACGAAGCACAGCGAACGCGTATAGACACGGCGGCCGGAGGGGATGCGGGCATCGAGGAACTCCACGTCGCGGTTCTGATAGAGGCGGAACTTCAAGCCCTGCGACGTGTTGTTGACTTTGGCCGAGACGACGGGATAGGGCATCTGGAGCTCTTCGGCGAACTCCTGATAGACCTCGAGCAGCGACGAGCCCTCGGGGAAGCTCTTCGTGACGTTGTTGTTCTTGCAGCGGATCTGAAGCATAGGGCGTAAAAAGAGTTGAATAGTGGATTTCTGGCCACAAAGATAGTGATTTTTTATTTTTTATAGCTCATAATTCTTATATTATATGTGTTTTTTCACTATATTTGCGCCATAAAACTCAACAATCGACCTTATGTTACGCAAAATTCGCCTCACTTTTCTCATTAGTCTGACCGCCGTAGTGGCTCTGGCTCAGCACAATCTCGTTTACAAAGACATCGCCGCCGTCGAAGCCGTGAATGTGAAGTCGCCCGTGGGTACGGTGCCACGACTGCCCTTCCAGCTGTGGGTGACCTACGCCGACGGCTCGAAGGAGTACCGGCAGGTGCGATGGACCAATGCCGCACCCGCTGCGGAGCAGGCGATGGCCGATGCCGCACAGCACCCTGCGGGCTCGACCTACGACGTGAAGGGCTACATCACGGGCGACAACACGACGACGATGGGCTTCCCCGTGGCGGCACACGTGACCGTGGTGGCCCAACCCCTCCACAAGGGAGGAGAGAAGGAACCTGTAGCAGAACCGCTACCGCTGAACAAGGTCGTGATCAACGGGGATAATCGTCTGACACACAACCGCGACATGGACATCGACCAGCTGCTCTCGTTGGACGTTCGCCAACAGCTCTACAACTACCGCGACACCTACGGTCTGCCCACCGAGGGCTACCCCGAGGCCGACGGATGGGACTCGCCGACGACCAAGCTCAAGGGACACGGCAGCGGACACTACATGAGCGCGCTGGCCATGGCCTACGCCTCGTGCGCCGACCCCCAGAAACGGGCTCAGCTGAAAGCCGCCATCAAGACGATGGTCGATGAGCTGCGCCGTTGCCAGGAGCGCACATTCGTCTATGACCAGACGCTCGGACGCTACCGCGAGGCACGCGACCTGGCTCCCGAGGACGAGCTGCGCGAGATGAAAGGGACATGGGCGGATTTCGACCGCTACAAACAGGACTACGCCCACTACGGCTACGGATACCTCAACGCCATTCCCGCCCAGCATTGCGTGCTCATCGAGGCCTACCGCGCCTACAACAACGAGCAATGGGTGTGGGCGCCCTACTACAGCGTCCACAAGCAGCTGGCAGGCTTGATCGACATCGCCAACTACGTGGACGACAAAGCCATCGCCAAGAAAGCCCTGACCATTGCCAAGGACATGGGACTATGGGTGTGGAACCGCCTGCACTACCGCACCTTCGTCGATGACAGCGGCTCGCAGGAGCAACGCCGTGCACGCCCGGGCAACCGCTACGAGATGTGGAACATGTACATCGCCGGCGAGGTGGGCGGCATGGAAGAAGTGCTGGCTCGACTCTCGGAGATGACCGAGAATAAAGAGGACAGCGAACGCCTCCTCGAAGCCGCCACCTACTTCGACAGCCCCGCCTTCTTCACGCCCCTGTCGAAGAACATCGACGCCATCCGCACGCGCCACGCCAACCAGCACATACCCATGGTCACGGGTGCCCTGCGCGTGTTCCGTGGCAACGGCAATCCTTACTACTACGACCTCGCCGAGAACTTCTGGACGATGATCCAGGGACGCTACCGCTACGCCATGGGCGGCGTCGGCAACGGAGAGATGTTCCGCCAGCCCTACACGCAAGTGCTCTCGATGTGCACCAACGTGGGCACCGACTGGCGCGACCGCTCCACCTACCCCGAACCTACGCTGAACGAGACGTGCTGCGCCTACAACCTGGCCAAGCTCACCAAGGACCTCAACTGCTTCCATCCCGACGACGCGCGCTACATGGACTACTACGAGCGCGTGCTCTACAACCAGATCATCGGCTCGGTGAACCCCGAGCACTACGCCGTGGTCTATCAGTACGCCGTGGGGCTCAACGCCTCGAAGCCGTGGGGCAACGAGACACCCCAATCGACCTGCTGCGGCGGCACGGGTGTCGAGAACCATGTGAAGTACCAGGAGGCGGCCTATTTCGTCGGCGAGGACACGCTCTGGGTGGCGCTTTACCTGCCCACGACGGCACAATGGGACGCCAAGGGAGCCACCATCCAGCAGGATTGCACATGGCCTGCCGAACGCTCCGTCATCACCTTCCCCAAGGCCAAGAAACCCTTTGCCGTGAAGCTCCGCACGCCCTACTGGGCCACACAAGGATTTGACATCAAGGTTAATGGACGCAGCGTAGCCAGCCGCTACCAACCCTCGAGCTACGTCACGCTGCCCGTGCGACGCTGGTCGCCCAACGACGTGATTGAGGTCACGATGCCCTTCACCCTTCACATCGACTTCGGCCCTGACAAGATGGAGGTGGCAGCCACAGGCAAGAACGAACCCCGCACGCGCTTCGAACCAGCCTGGTGCGGAGCACTCATGAACGGCCCGTTGGTGATGGCCAAAGAGGGCGTGAAATCGTGGAATGAGGCAACTTTGGACATTACGCGCGAAGCGCGCAATATACAAGGTTACATCCCCGATTATGATGTCAACCGCCATGCCACCCACTACTTCCGTTTCCTCATGCCAGGCGAACCCGTGCCTGTGGTGGCTGAAGGAGCTGAGGGGCTTGGCGTTGACGATAGCCGACTGAAGGAAGCGATGGCGCTGGCACGTAGCCGCCGCGATGCGCAGAACGCGTGGAACGCCCTCGCGGTGAAGGTGCCCGAGTACGCCCCGTGGGCTAAGCACGGCTACGCACGACTCATGGAGCAGTTCGACCGCGCCCGAGCCCTCTACGACGATGCCGAGCGCAGCCATTCGCAAGCCGCCATCGACGCCATGACCACGGAGCTCAACGCCGCCCTCAACACCATGCGCCCCGGCAACCTGCCCGAACTCGAAGACCTCGACGAGCTCCTGCCATTGCTCAAGCAAGCCAAGGAAAAGCCATCGCCCAGCGATGCCCTCCGCGAAGCCATCGAGTATGCCGAAATGGTCGTCAAATATGTCAGCGACGGCAGCGGCACACAGGACATGATCGACCGCGCTGTGCGACAGCTGAAATGAGTCTTCACGCGCAACCTCTCGCGACGCTTCTCTTTCGGGCAATTCACTATTCTTAATTCATAATTCATAATTCATGAAACGAAGACGGAGACGGAGACGAGAACAAAAAGACCCGCGAGGAAAGAGTTCCTTGCGGGCCAGAATATTAAGGGGTTAATAATGTTTACTTGAAAATGCCATCGGATTAGTCGAAACGACCGAACACAGATGCGTTACTGACGATGGCTGCAATTACCATAATGGTGAATGCGATGGTAGATGCTAATGTAGTCATAATTCCTTTTACCTTTTAAATGTTATCCTAAAATGATTAATTAGATGGTTAATGAATTAACTTGTTAACATGTTAACTTGTTAATGTGTTCAAGATTGCTGGCCTCGCTTGGCCTCTCTTTTGCACTTCGTTATCCTCTGTTATTTCTCTTTTGCGCTGCAAAGGTACGGCGAAAAAGCAGAAAAGGGGCCAAAAATATGTTGAATAACATAGAAAACGCCCTTTTCTTTGACCTCAGTCAAGAAAATCAGCCGTCGCGCGACTTCTTGACTTATGTCGGGTCACAAGCAAACTTCCGCGTGCCGAAATACAACCTTTTGCACTGATAATCAATGGTATACACAAAAGGCACAAAGCAGGCACGGCATAGGTGCTGGCTGCAGTTACGAAGAAATGAAGCCCCACCGTGTATTGCTACGCGGCAGGGCTATTGATGCTGGGCGTTGACTTGGTCAAGTCATTTTCCTGGAAGCCTGAAAAAAATGGGCAGATTGAAGACTGTTCGGACAGGCTTACCGCCTACCTTGCCTGGTTCCCATTTGGGCATCAGTTTGACGACGCGCAGGGCTTCTTCGGACAGAAGGTCGTTGGGCGAACGCTTGACTTCAGCTTGTGTGATAGTACCGTCCTTTTCCACGACGAATTGGACAAAGACGCGGCCTTGAACCTTATTCTTGACAGCCTCTTCGGGGTACTTGAGATGCTCAAAAATCCACTTGTACATAGCCTCAACGCCACCAGGGAATTCTGGCATAACCTCTACGATGTAGTGAATCTTGTCTTTGTCGTCGTACACCGGAGTGGTGTCTTTATAACCAAGCGACACCGTTGCTTCCTCGACGGTAAGGAGAGGAACAGTCTCGGTCTTCTGTTTGGCAAAGGCCACAACGGCCATAGCCATCAGTATTGGCAAGATGACTCCTTTGGTCATCAGCCAGCGGTTGGAATTCTTCTTGTGCATCATAGTGATTCGCTTTTTTAGTGAATGGTGACTCAGGTTGTTGCCAATGGTCTGCAGCCTACCAGCTACGGCCTTCGTCACGAGTAACAGTTGATATGTCTTTGCATCAATGCCAAGTTGCAGAACAGCGCTGTCGGCTTCGTATTCGTGCACAGCCTTGAGGTCGCGCCCTAAGAGATAGACGAAGGGATTGAACCACTGAACAATGGTCACGAGTTGCAGAATCATGAGGTCCCACGAGTGACCTAAGCGGATGTGAGCCTGCTCGTGTGCAAGAATGGGTTCACGCAGC
>JAEEHP010000047.1 GCA_016280855.1 Bacteroidaceae bacterium | reverse complement strand
TGGCTCGCATGTGAAGGATGCCTGTTGTGTGGTGATGCCCGAAGCCACAACCTGAGGCTCATTGCCGTCGTTGATGAAGGCATAGAGCGTATAGTGGTCGATGCCCGATGTCTTGTCGCTGCCCTGGATGGTGACCACGAGTTGTCCGTCCTTCTCCTCTACCTTGGTGATTTTCGACGTGGGATAGTCAGTGTCGAAGGTATTGACGTAGGTATTGGTGACAATCGGGTCGTTGGCGTCGAAGATAATGGTGGCCCGGTTGCTGATGGAAGAGCCGTTGGTTGGGTTCGGCTTGTGATCGATGGTGAACGTGACGTAGCCTTCACCCACGCGGTCGTCGTTGTTGGGCAGGAGGAAGCCATTCATGATATCCTCCAGTTCATTGCCGTTCTTCTCGAGCGATACGAATGCCCATTTGACGATACCCGTCTGCGGGTCGAACTGTCCGCTGACACGCACCAGGATATCGTGTCCGTTGACCTTATATTCCACGTCGCGCACGAATTCCTTGTTGTGGCTGCCTCCAACGGAGTAGGTATTATCGGCCCATCCGAAGCTGCTGAAGTTGAAGGTCTCGGCATCCAGCTTCGAGAGGTCGAGGGTATCGGTAATGAACACCTCGTTGGCAGGTGCCGAGGCCGTTGACTTGTTCTCGAAGGTAATCATATAAGGCATGTGATGGATGGGCTGTATGTAGTGGCGGTCGTCGTCAGGTCCCCATGGGCCGATCATCTCGTTGGGGTCGTAGGAATTGACGAGCAGGTAGTCTTTCCAGTGTGGGTCACCGCGCAGGCAGGCATCATAGGCCGCCTTGTTGCTCACCAAATCCCAGATGAGCTTGGCCATTGCCAAGCCTCCCTTGACTATAAGTGTGGGTGGGAAGAGGTCGGTGCCGCAGGCAAAGGCTGAAGTGACGAAGTTTGTTCCGAAGTTGGTCCAACTCTTATCCTTACCCCAGAATTTCTGGGTAACGGTCTTGACTATGTTGTAAGCACAGCCCACGACAGGCACAGCGGTGAGGCCGGCCTCCAGGAAGCTCATGCCCAGCATGGTCATGGCACACTCGGCCTTGCTTCTTCCCTTGTTAACTTGTTTGACGTAATCATCGTACGCGTCGTCAGCACGTGTGGTAGCTTCGTCATCGGTCCACGGTCCCCAGGGTTCACACATCATATAGTAGATCCTGACATTGTTGTAGTCCAGGCCGCTTTCTCTTGTGCCCTTGATTCGGAAGAACTGCTGGTTGGTGCTGTTGGGTGCGATGTATGGGATGAAGAATGAGTAGATGCGTATGCTGTCGCCCGTCACCTCATCGTAGGCCATGAGGTATTCGCCCAGTTGTTTAGCCAACTTGAGCTGCTCTTCGTCGAAGGCGTCGCTGTAGAGGGTATAGTCGAAATCAAACTCTACGTCGATGGTTCCCTTGCGGTCGGGTATGGCGATAAAGATAGGAGTGTTGTAGGCTGCCACATTCGAGCGGTTGCCATAGTCGATGGAGTAGCGCTGGTACTTGTTCCAGAGTGCTTTCCTGTATCCGTTGATCTGCATCCACACGTCGGGCTCCTCATACTGCTCTACGGTAAAGGCCTGATAGAGTGTGTCTGTGTCAACGATGACATCGTACTTGCCCGTGGGAGCTCCCCACAGGTTGAAGGAGGCAGGAGCCAGGTCGTTGATGTTCACTACCTTCGAGGCATCGTAGCCGTATTCCACGTCCCACGTGCCTTCAATCTCCGTCGAGCCTTGCTTCAGCACCACCTTGGGTTTTTTCGAGTAGGTCAGTGTGTAGCCGCCCTGTATGCGCAGCTTCACATCGGGCACATTTCCTGCCTTTTCGGGCAGTACGCGGTTCAGTCCTCCGATATGGACAATCTGCTCCGCACTGGCATAAGCATTGCAGTTGCCGGTGCCTCGTGCAACCATTGTCACGGGATAATTGCCACTATAGACACCGCCACGGTATCTGGTGAAATCGATCCGCTCATTGGGCTTGGTGCTGGTCGAGTAGGCATTGTCATAATAGCTCTTTCCGTCGTAGATATACGACACATAGGGCTTGATCCACCAGCAGAACTCGCCGTCCTTGGTGGCATCGGTCATGTAGGCAAATTCGCCTGCCATGTCCTTCGAGACGATGAACTCGGGATGTGGCGGACGGATACCGTCGTGCGGCGTCAGCGCATAATCCCTGATGACGATACCGTCGTTGTGGTAGGGACTCTGATCCTGCAGCGAGCCGTCGAAGGTGAGCATCAGTCGGCAGCCCTGCTCCTTGCCTGTGGGAGCCTGATACATGTGCTGTCGCAGCTCTTCCTGCGAGAGTGCCCTGTCCCAGACGGAGAAGTTGTCCACCAGGGCATTGCTGGTGGTGTTTCCACTTGCACTGCCGATGGCGATGGGGTTGTTGCCCTGCTTGATATCGCCCCTCAGCGTAGCCACCCTGAAGAGCATTCCGTCGACGTAGAGGCGCAGGTTGTCCTTCTCCACGTTGCTATCGTAGGTCAGGGCCACGTGATGCCAGTAACCCGAGTCGTAGATTCGGTAACGGTTGGTATAGCCGCCGCTCAGCTGCGTGCCTGTGCCGTCGACCGACAGCTCTGTGGTCAGTCCGGCGCCGATGGTGAAGTGATAGTCATGGTCGGCAGCCACCTCGAGATACCAGCCTCCCTTGTAGACGGAGCCCAGCGAGCTCGCATCGTTGTCTGTGAGACAGGCTATCTGGAATGTAGAGATGGTGTCGGGTCGCACCCAGCACTCCACCGTAGTGGCCTTCTTAATCTCATGCAGGCTGGGAGTCATGGGTATGATTACCTGATGGGCGGCTTCTGTATGGTTGTACACGTTGGGCATATTGGTCAGGTCGAGGGCCATGTTGGTGCTACCCGTGTTGGGCTCTGGCTCGTGGATGCGGTGGCATACCGTCCAGAAATGCTTGCTGTCCCAGTACAGGGGCCTGTACCACATGAACCAATGCTCACGTCCCTGACTGTCGAGCTGCACGATGAGCGCATTGTTCTGGATACACGAGCCGCCGTCCCACCACCACACCTGATCGCCTCTGACGAAGTTACGGCAGAGGGTGCGGAAGCCGTCCTTCGACTCGGCAAGGTAGGCACGCGATCCCGTCAGGAAGACATGCTGGCCGCTGGCATCGTCGGGGGCTATGTACAGCTGGAAGGAGTAGCAGCAATTCCATTCATCGTTACGCTCCCACATCACGCCCTGCTGCTGCACCTCCCAGGTCTTGCCGCCGTCGTGCGAGTGATAGACGGCATGCTTGCCCTTGCAGGTTGTGAACACATAGACGTTGTCGCCCTTGGCGGCTATGGTGCCGTGGCTGCCCGTTGACTCAGGCATGTAGCGGGCCTCGCTCCAGGTCTTGCCACCGTCGGTCGAGCGGCGGTGGATGGTGTGGTTGTAGTCGTAGCCCGGGTCGGGGTCGCCCTCATTGCCGTCGCTCAGCGAGCCCTCATACATCAGGTCGATCACATCGCCCTGCTGCACCATCTGCGGATGATAGGCGTACGACGGGTTGTGCAGGCAGTTGCTGGTGGAGTAGGTCTTGCCGTTGGAGGCGGCATAAGCCAAGTTCTCAGTACTGATGGTGTTCCCGCCGTCGGTCGAGGTCGAGAAGAACACGCGGCACCAGCGGTCGTAGGCCTGGCCGCTGCTCTTGTATCCCAGTATTGTCCACCGTCGGCCTGACACCTGCAGGTCGGTGATGTCGTATTGCTCCTCGATGGTCTTTTCTTCGCTGAAGGTCTTGCCGCCGTCGAAGGAGGTGAACACATGCACCTTATAGCCCGAATTGGCGGCAACGACTACGGTCGAGCCGTCGCTGGCTATGTGTGGGCGCTCATAGCGGGAGCCCCTTTCCTCCTCGGCCAGCTCGACAGTGGTGAACGTCTTGCCGCCGTCGGCCGAGCTGATGTAGGTCAGCACGCTATGACTGGCACCGCCCGAGCCCTCTATATAGTTGCTCACGGCGAAGCGCACGTTGTTGCCCTCCACCTGCATCCAGTGGCTGTTCATGCCTCCGGAGGTCGTGGTCCAGTCGTTATTGCTTGAGATAATCAGTTGTGGAGCCTCCCACGTCTTGCCGCCGTCGGTCGAGCGGCGGTAGTAGAGCGGATATTTCCCGTCGTTCTGCTTCGCCCGCTCCATCCAAGCCGCATGGATGGTGCTACCTGAGATTTGTATCTCCAAAGGTTTGTGGTCAACCGTCCATTCGGCGCTGTCGGCCACGCCGTATGTCAGGTTCTGCCAGTTGCCCCAATTCGAGGGCAGGTACTTCGTCATGTCTCCGGCATTCTGTGCTGTCACGGCAAATGATGCTGCCAGTGCCAGTGATAGTAATAGGTGTTTCTTTTTCATTTGTATATATGTGTTAGTTGTTTATAGTTCAAATGATTTTTGACGACAAAGGTAACGATTCTCCTGCATA
>JAEEHP010000046.1 GCA_016280855.1 Bacteroidaceae bacterium | reverse complement strand
TCGAAGCGGTTGTGGAGGTTGTTGCGCGGCGTGGTCTGGCCTTCGACATAGCAGCCGCCGGGGAAGCGCATGAACTTGGGGTGCAACGCCTCGAGCAGTTCCGCCAGGTCGATGCGGCAGCCGTTGGGGCGCCCTTTGTAGGTAGGCGGGAAGAGGCTTACGACATCGAGCGTGAAGGTGCCGGGCTGCGAGAAGGCGAGCGTCATGCAGCCCTCGGGGTCGGAACCCGTGGCGCGTATGCTGACGCCCTCGACCTTGGTCCACTTGCCGGCCTTGAGTTTCAAGGGCACGGCGGTCTGTCCGAGGTTGCTGCCGTCGCGGCCGTTGAGTGCGACAATCAGTTCGCCCTTGTAGGCGGCATCGGCCTTCACCCATGCGGAGAAGGTGTAAACGGTCTGCTGGCGGAAAGCCATGCCCCAGTAGCCCTCGTTCTGCACGCCGCCGGCGGGGGAGGGCACGGTGAGGCGCAGGGCATGTGCCTGGCGGTCGTTGAGGAGGCCGGCGGTAGTGAGCTCAGCCCCGGCACCGCCTATCGCCCGCCAATGTACGGGCTGGCTGTCGTCGTCCTCGAAGGAGCGGTTCTGCACGAGTTCGGCATAGAGTCCGCCGTCGCCGGCGTGGTTGATTTCCTCGAAGAAGATGCCGTAGAGGCGAGGGCTGACGGTGGCGCCCATGTGGGCGGCGTCGACGTTGACAACGGGCTGAGCCGCTGACGGGGCTGCAAAGAGCGCTGCGACAGCGAGAGCCAGGAAGAAGTGTTTGTGAGCAGTCATTGTTGTTAGCATAGTTTTTTATTATATAATAAGGTGTAAAAAGGCAAAGTGAAGGCTGTGAACTTAAGTTCGGCGTACAAAAGTAGTATAAAGTAGCATGAAATCCAAAAAAGTGAGGTTTTTTCTTGTCATTTCTGCCGTTTTTTGCTTATCTTTGCTCCACTTTTCAAGCATTACACCTATGATAGACAGCAATACCGGCCCGCTGCGACGGGCTACCGTAGAAGAAGATATACGCCAATGGTGGAACGCTCGCTTCGACACTCCTCTGCCCGAGGATGTGAAGCAATGGCTGCGCGAGACCATTCGCACGGAGGTGTCGCGCCAGCGCATGGCTGAGCATCGACTGGATGATATGGCGCTGCAGAAAGTGCGCGAAGGGCGACGCCTGTGCCAGACCAAGCTCGACAACGTGGAAGACTCCATCACACGTGTGCGGCAGCAGCTCGACCGACTCCATCGGTTCATCGCCATCAACGCTGAGCTCACGGAGCAGAAGTCACGCCTCTATCAGATCAACAAGCAGCAGGCTTCGTTGTTGAGCGAACAGCGCGAGCTGGAACGCTACGAGGAGTTCGAACCCATCAACGGACGATTCCAGCGCATTCACACACAGCGGAAAAACATTGCCAACGGACGTCAGCTGGTGTCGCAACTCATGATGAGGCAGGAGGGAATCACCCGACTGACCGATGAGGCCGAGAAGGCGGTGACGGTTGAAATGGACAAGGTCAACGAGGCCATGCAAGCCGTGGAACAGGCCGCAAGGGTCATGGCCGACAGCGAGAAGCTGGAGGTGCAGATCGAGGATGCGCGTGAGGAGCACAACGCCAATGCGGCGAACTTGCAGTTGCTGAAGGAACGTCTGGCGATGCTACAGAAGGAGCGGATGGAGAACACGGTGCGCAGCGAGGGCGTGCAGAAAGAGCTCTCGGCACTGCGGCTCAGACAGCAGGCCCTGGAGGCACATCGCACGATGATCCTACAAGGCGGAGCCATACAGGTGCGACTCGACCGTCTGCTCGAAGCCAAGCAGAAAGGCGAGCAGCTGAGTGAAGAATTGAACCAGGCACAACGACGGCAGAACGAGCGCGACGAGCAGCTGGGGCGCCTCTTTGCCGAGAGTCAGACCATCGACGACACGATACGCACCCTCAAGGAAGAAGTGGCCGCACATCGCGCAAGCATCGCTGGACAGGACAGCTTCACCATGCAGCGACGCGCGCTGGAACTGCGGAGCCGCAAACAGATGCTCGAAACGGGCTTCTCGCTATGGAGAAGCATTTCAGCCGGCTACGATATGATCGAGTACAAGGAACAGCTCATCACACAGTTGCGCCTGCATGCCGATCACCTCAACTACCAAATCGATGCCCTCGACAAGGACGTGCGGACGCTCAGCCGCCAACAGGAACAGAAAACCTACCACTGGACGCTCTCGAAGAGCCAGAACGTCGTGCAGCTGCGCGGAGACTTGGAGGAGGGCACACCCTGCTCCGTCTGCGGAGCTACGCATCACCCCTGGCAGGGAGAAACCGAGACGGAACAGAACGCCCTGATCTCATCGCTGAAAGCCGACTGCGAGGCCATCGACGTGGAACTGCGCAGCAAACGCCAGCAGCTCGAGCAGCTGCAAAGCGACCTCACGGCCACACAGGCCAAGCTGGAAGTTGAGAACCTGCATCTCGAACAGCTGCGCGAACGGCAGAAGAAGGACACCGACGAGTGGCAGAACTTCAGCTCACTCGACCGATCGTTCATCGACTGCTCGCCATCGACCAACCGCGAGGCGCGAACCGCAATGATCCAACAGCTCATCGAGAAGACTGCGGTCGATGCCGAAGAGGCCGAGAAGAACCTCAATGCCTTCACTTTCCATCTCGATTCCATCTCCACGATCGGCAACGACATTCAGCACCAGCAGCAGCGAGCGGCAGACCTCGCCGTGCGACTGAATGAAGTGAACACAGCCTGTCAGGTCATGGCCGGACACGTCGAACGGCTCAGCCAGCAGCTGAAAACGGTGACTCAGACCTATAGCCGTCGTTACGAAGCGCTGGAGAAGCTGATCAGCATTCCCGAATGGTTCAAACAGTGGCGCAACAACCACGAAAGCGTGAAGCAGAATATTCAGCAAATGATGGACCAGTGGGAGCAGATCAACGAGGGAATCCATAAGAGTGAGCGCGACGCTGCCACCTTGGACATGGAGAAGGAACAGCTCGAAAGGGCGGTGGCCATAGCGAATACAGATATCGCGCTGTGCGAAGCGGTCGCCGCAAAGACTAAGGAGAGGCTTGAGAAGGCACAGAGCGCTTTGGCAAAACTGCTGCCCGCTAACAGCGGCGTAGGACAGTTCCAGGACAAATTGAGCCTTTTGCAATCCCAGCGCGAACGGCTCGACAAGCTGCGCGACAACTACCTCACGCTGCTGCGCGATCAGTTGGCCATCGAAGCGCAGCGCAAGAGCTGCGAGGAAGCCAATCGGTTGATTGAAACCGAGAATGCCGATGAACAGCGCGAACTCGACCTCTGGATACAGCGCTACAATGCCAACAATCCGCCAGTGCAAATGGCCGAACTCGAACGCCTACTGGCTGACGGCAGGGACTGGAGCGACATACGCCAACGCGTGCGCGCGATGACGATCGATCAGGCTATCACCCAGGCGCGAGTGGACCGTCTGCGCTCGCTGATCATATCGCTGCAAGCCGATGGATTGCGACCCATCGCCGACAGCGGAGACAACGAACAGGATGCCTTGCAGACTCAACTCGAAGAACTCGAACAGCAGAGACGCAAAATTTTGCAACAACTCGCAAATTTGGATGAACAATTAAGGCTACACGAACAAGCAGAGACCGCTTTTTAGTTCATCTATTGTTCCAAAGGGCGACTCAATTGTACAATTTTAGTTCCAAAGTATGACAAAATTATACAATTTTGCCGTTTTGAGCTAAGAAAAAAAGCAAAAGTTTCGTCTGTTCCACAAATTTTTAGTACTTTTGCGCGGTCAAAGTCCAACATTAAACACATCATCGTTATGGCAAAGTACAACATTCGAGAGAAGAAGGTTAAACCTGCAACCTATCGCACGGCAATCAAGCCTGAGATTATTGACTCTATCTACGAGCAGATTCTGCGGAAGATGATCGTAGAGAAGAAGTATCGTGACTCAACCTATACGGCCAAGAAACTGGCTGATGAGATACAGACGAACACGCGCTATATCAGCGCTGCTGTCAGCTTGCGCTTCCAAATGAACTACGCCGAGCTCGTCAGCGGCTATCGCGTTCGCGAAGCCATCAGCATGATGACGGACAAGCGCAACCGCAGCCTTACGATGGGCGAGGTGGCTGCCGCTTGCGGTTTCGCCAACAGACAGTCGTTCTATTCCGCGTTCTATCGCCTGCAGGGAAAGACTCCCAAACAGTACCAGGACGAGTTCTTCGAAAGGGTGAACCAAGCTAAGACGCGAAAGAAAGCTTAATCCACTTTTACACCTATAAATGAATTTTAAAACCCTCTCGTTCATGATGATGATGGCATTCGCTGCCACAACACAAGCTCAAACAGATACATTTTCCTATAACAACGAACGTTTTGCCGATCTGCAGATGCTCCGCTACCAAGTCCATGGCTTCGATGAGCTCTCACTTCGGCAAAAGTCGCTCGTCTATTATCTTTCCGAAGCAGCTCTCTGCGGTCGCGACATCCTTTGGGATCAGAACGGACGCTACAACCTGCGCATACGTCAGATGCTCGAAACGGTCTATACCGACTACAAAGGCGACCGCAAGAGCAAGGATTTCCAGGCGTTTGTCGTCTATCTCAAGCGCGTGTGGTTTTCCAACGGCATCCATCACCACTACGGCTCCGAGAAATTCCAACCCGGTTTCTCCGAGACTTTCCTGCGTCAGGCTGTGGCCAGCGTGAAGGACAAACTGACGTTCGACACCGAAGTGCTGTTCCCTGTCATCTTCGATCCTGCGGTGATGCCCAAGCGCACCAATCAGGCCGACGGCGAAGACCTCGTCCTCACCTCTGCCGCTAACTACTACGGACAGGGTGTCACCCAGGCCGAAGCCGAGGATTTCTACCTCAAGATGAAGGACGCGGACCAGGATCCGGCACATCCCGTCATGTTCGGCATGAACAGCCGACTGGTGAAGGAGGATGGCGTAATCAAAGAAAAGGTGTGGCGCAGCGGAGGACTCTACGGAGCGGCCATCGACCGCATCATCTACTGGTTGCAGAAAGCCCGCACGGTGGCCGAGAACAACAAGCAGGAGGCCGTCATCGACAAACTCATCGAGTACTATCGCACGGGCGACCTGAAGACCTTCGACGACTACACCATCCTGTGGGTCAACGACACCCAAGGCGACGTTGATTTCACCAACGGCTTCACGGAGAGCTACGGCGACCCGCTGGGCATGAAAGCCAGCTGGGAAGGACTGGCCAATTTCAAGGACAAAGCCGCCACGGCACGTACGGAGAAGCTGTCGGCCAACGCTCAGTGGTTCGAGGACAACTCGCCGGTCGATGCACGTTTCAAGAAGGAGAACTGCAAAGGCATCACGGCCAAGGTCATCGTGGCGGCCATGCTCGGCGGAGACCTCTATCCTTCTACGGCTATCGGCATCAACCTTCCGAATAGCAATTGGGTGCGCGCTGAGCACGGCTCAAAAAGCGTCACCATCGGCAACTTGACCGACGCTTATAACAAAGCCGCACATGGCAACGGCTTTCAGGAAGAATTCGTCATCGACGAGGACACACGCCGACTGATCAATCTCTACGGGGATGCCTGCGACGACCTGCACACCGACCTCCATGAATGCCTCGGCCACGGTTCTGGCAAGCTGCTGCCAGGCGTCGATGCCGATTCGCTGAAGGCTTATGGCAGCACGATTGAGGAGGCGCGTGCCGACCTGTTCGGATTGTATTACGTCGCTGACCCCAAGCTCACGGAACTTGGACTCACGCCCAACGGCGAGGCTTACAAGTCACAGTACTACACGTACATGATGAACGGTCTGATGACGCAGCTCGTGCGCATCGAACCCAATAATAATATCGAAGAGGCACACATGCGCAACCGCGCCCTGATAGCCCATTGGGTGCTCGAGCACGCCATCGATAACGCACGTCGTCGTGAGCAGAGCCAGTATCGCGGCCACACCGACGCGGAGCACACCCAGACCTTCTTCCCTGTACCTCAAGAACAGTTGCAGCCAGCCGTTCAACTCATCGAGCGCGACGGAAAAACTTACGTACAGATCAACAACTACGCTGAACTGCGCACGCTCTTCGGACAACTGTTGGCAGAGGTGCAGCGCATCAAGAGCACTGGCGATTTCGAGGGAGCGCGCAAGCTCGTAGAGACGTATGGCGTCAAGGTCGATGGCAAACTCCACCTCGAAGTGCTCCAACGCTATAAAGCGCTTAACCTTGCCCCTTACAAGGGATTCATCAACCCCGTCTATGTCGTCGAGAGAGACAAGGAGGGGCAGATCGCCGACATACGTGTGACCTACGACGAGCCCTACGACCAGCAGATGCTCCGCTATTCACGCGATTATCGCACATTACCCCTCGTCAATGACTGATTTAGAGCAAATCCGAGCCGACCTGCGGGCGTCCATGAACGGCATTGCAGCCAAGTCCATTCGCGAGAGCGGAATGGGCTATCGGCTTGTCTATGGCGTTGAGTTGCCGCGTCTGCGTGAAATCGCTGCGGCCTACACGCCCGACCGCCGTCTGGCCCAGACGTTGTGGAATGAGGACATTCGCGAGAGCAAGATCTTGGCCATCCTCCTCTTCCCCGTCGAGGAATTTGACCGCGACATAGCCAACCTGTGGGTCGAAAGCCTGCATCGCGAGCAAGCCGAGCTGGCGGGCTTAATGGTCATGGATCTGCTGGCTCATGAACCTTATGCCGCTGAGCAAGCCTTCCTGTGGATGGCCGACGAGCGACAAATGCACCAGCTCTGCGGCTTCTTGCTCGTCACGCGTCTGATGATGCAAGGTGCTGTGCTCTCGCCGGATGCAGCAGCTGAGTTTCAAGATCAGGCCGAAGCCACGATCGGCACCGACTACCTGCCTTTGCGCAAGGCCGTGCAGAATGCTCTGCTGCGCTTTCAGAATTTTTAATAGTGCTTTTTTGGCTATGTCGCAGGAAAGCAGTACTTTTGTGCCCGTATGGGCGAAAAGAACACGATACAGGAGACCGTAGCACATCGGTTCAAGCAGTTCCTCATTGCTAAACGTCTGAGGCAGACCAAGGAACGCTTTGCTATTCTGCGGGCTATCTACGACATCGAAGGCACCTTCACCATTGAGGATTTGGAGCAGACGATGCAAAACCGACGTTTCCACGTCAGTACGGGTACGCTTTATCTCACTACGCAGTTGCTCGTGCAGGCCAATCTGCTCATCCGACATCCTTTCTCGTCAACGTCGGCCATCTTCGAGCGTATCGCTGACGACCGTCCGCGAAGCTACCAGATTTGCAACAACTGCCATCTCGTCACGCGAATCAAGAGCAAGGAATTGGCATCGAGTTTTGATTGCTATCACCCTCGCACCTTCTCCGTCAGCCATCGCATCGCCTATGTCTATGGCATCTGTGCTAAATGTAATCGCGCTATTCACAAACAGCTGAAGCTGGCGCAACAAACCAATAATCAAGATCATTAAACTGCCATTATGAATACAACAGGAAAAGTTGACGCCCTCTTGGGCATCGTCTTCGGCGACGAAGGAAAAGGAAAGGTCGTTGATGTGTTCACTCCCCGTTACGACGTCGTCGCCCGCTTCGCCGGCGGTCCCAACGCAGGGCACACCATCATCTTCGACGGCAAGAAATTCGTTCTGCGTTCCATCCCTTCCGGCATTTTCGACGAAGGTAAATTGAATATCATCGGCAATGGCTGTGTGATTGCCCCCGACCTGTTCATGGCTGAGGCCAAAGAGCTGGAAGCCGCGGGCTACGACCTTCGCAGTCGCCTACACATCAGCACCCGTGCCCATCTCATCCTGCCCACACATCGCGTGCTCGACCGCGCTTATGAGGCAGCCAAGGGCAAGAACAAGGTCGGCACAACCGGTAAGGGTATAGGCCCCACCTATAGCGAGAAGGCCAGCCGCACAGGGCTTCGCGTGGGAGATATCCTCGACAACTTTCCTGAGAAATACGCTGCGTTGAAGGCACGTCACGAACAGATCCTCCGCGACCTCCATTATACGGACTACGATATCGCCGACGAGGAGCGCCTCTGGCTCGAAGGGGTTGATTATATGCGTCAGTTCTGCCTCACCGACACTGCAACGGAAATCAACCGTCTGCTGGCCGAGGGCAAGAACGTGCTGGCCGAGGGTGCTCAGGGCACGATGCTCGACATCGACCACGGCACATATCCTTTCGTCAGTTCGTCAAATACCACGACGGGCGGCGTCTGCACAGGTCTCGGCGTAGGTCCCGGCCGCATCGGCGAGGTCTTCGGAATCTTCAAAGCTTATTCAACGCGTGTCGGCTCTGGTCCCTTCCCTGTAGAACTCTTCGACGAGACAGGCGATCGCATTCGCGAGATCGGCCATGAGTATGGTGCCGTCACGGGACGCAACCGCCGCTGCGGTTGGGTGGATCTCGTAGCGTTGCGCTATGCGATTATGATCAACGGTGTCACGCAGCTCATTATGATGAAGAGCGACGTACTCGACGGATTCTCCACCATTCGAGCCTGTGTGGCTTACGAGAAGAACGGCGTGCAGACAACGGATATGCCTTTTGACACAGAAGGTTGGACGGCTGTCTATCGCGACCTGCCCGGCTGGAGTGAGGATCTCAGCACGATGACTTCCGAGGATCTGTTCCCTCAAGCTTTCCGCGACTATATCACTTACCTCGAAACGGAGCTCCAAACGCCTATTGCCATCCTTTCAGTGGGACCCGATCGCGAACAGACCATCATCCGTCAGCGTTAGGCCCTGCGCTTATTATTGATAGAATAGACTCATAGATATGGCACAAAAACCAAGTATTCCCAAAGGTACGCGCGACTTCGGCCCGGCTGAAATGGCGCGTCGCAACTATATTTTCGACACGATTCGCAGCGTCTATGCCTTATACGGCTTCCGTCAGATCGAGACGCCGGCGATGGAAAACCTCTCCACGCTGATGGGCAAATACGGTGAGGAGGGTGATAAGCTGCTGTTCAAGATCCTCGACAGTGGGGACTTCCTGCGTGGCATTGATCCTTCTGCTTTCAACGAAGGCGGCACGCCCAAACTGGCGGCACAGCTTTGCGAGAAAGGCTTGCGCTACGATCTCACCGTACCCTTCGCACGCTTCGTCGTGCAGCACCGCGAAGAGCTCACGCTGCCGTTCCGCCGTTTCCAGATTCAGCCCGTCTGGCGCGCCGACCGCCCGCAGAAAGGTCGTTATCGCGAGTTCTATCAGTGCGATGCCGATGTCGTGGGTTCCGACTCGCTGCTGAATGAGGTCGAGTTGATGCAAATCGTGGACGAGGTGTTTCGTCGCTTCGGCATCCGCGTGTGCATAAAAATCAACAACCGCAAGATTCTCTCCGGCATCGCTGAGATGATAGGGCAGGCCGACAAGATTGTGGATATCACGGTGGCCATCGACAAGTTGGACAAGATAGGTCTCGATGCCGTCAATGCTGAATTGGCTGAGGATGGCATACCTGCTGAAGCCATTGAGAAGTTGCAGCCCATCATTAAGTTGAGCGGCACCAATGCCGAAAAACTGCAGACGATGCGCGAGGTGCTGAAGGATTCCGAGACCGGATTGAAAGGCATCGATGAGGTGGAGTTCGTGCTGAATGCTTTGTCGCAGCTCAGCCTGACGAATGAGATGGAGTTAGACTTGACTTTGGCACGTGGACTGAACTACTACACGGGTTGCATCTTCGAGGTGAAGGCCTTGGACGTGGAAATCGGGAGCATCACGGGAGGCGGTCGCTACGACAACCTCACAGGCATCTTCGGCATGCCGGGTCTCTCGGGCGTGGGCATCTCCTTCGGCGCAGACCGCATCTATGATGTCCTCAACCAGCTCAACCTCTATCCTCAGGAAATCACCACGGCCACTCAGCTGCTGTTCGTGAACTTCGGCGAGGCTGAGGCTGCCTATGCTTTGCCGACGGTGGCCGCAGCGCGCGCTGCAGGTATCCGCACGGAGATTTACCCCGATGCGTCGAAGATGAAGAAGCAAATGGCTTATGCCAATGCACGCGAAATCCCCTTTGTGGCATTAGCCGGTGAGAGCGAAATGGCTGAAGGAAAGTTCACACTTAAAGACATGACGACGGGTGAACAATTGGTCGTTTCGTCGGCAGAATTGATTCAAAAGGTGCTTGCATGAGCGTACAAAAAGGCCAAAATATAACGATTTAAACAATGAAAAAGCAAAATCGGCCAAAATTTTGGTCGATTTTCTTTTTTCAAGTGAAAGAAAAGCCCGACCTTTGCAGCCGAATTAGCAAGAGAGAAACTATATTATATAAAAAGGTATATGAAAAAATCATTTTTATGGGCCATTATGGTGATGTTCGTTGGTGTCCCGTCTGCCTCTGCTCAGACCCTCACGTTGGACAGTTGCCGTGCTATGGCTCTCCGCAACAACAAGGAATTGCAGATGAGCGCCCTGAAGCAAGAGGCTGCTCATTGGCAGCGTAAGTCAGCGCTGACCAACTATTTCCCGAGGGTAACAGCCGTTGGCACTTATCAATGGTCATCCCGTGAAGTGTCGCTCTTGAACAAGGATCAGAAGCAGAAGCTCTCCAATATGGGAACCAATTTGGCCACAGCCATCAATGGCGAAGTCCAGCAGGGGTATGCCGACCTCCAGCAACGTTGGACGGCGGCTCTTCAAAGTCCTGAGTTCGCTCAATTGATGCAGAACCCCGAGATGCAGGCTTTCCTGGCCCAGAACCCGCAGTTCGCTCAGATGTTGGCCAATCCAGCCATGATGCAGCAGGCCATGGGACCTTATCTCGAGCAGGCTTCAACGGCCTTCAACACGATGCTCTCGTCGATGGCGTCCACGCTGAACAGTACGGGTCAGAGTATCGTAGATGCCTTCCGTACCGATACGCGTAATATGGCAGGTGCAGCCATCATGCTCACGCAGCCTTTGTATATGGGTGGCAAGATCCGTGCTTACGACAAGATTACGCGCTTGGCTGAGCAAGCAGCCGGCGAACAGCATACCATGGAGGAGCAGGACTTGCTGGTCAGCGTCGATGAAGCTTATTGGCGCATCGTGGCGCTACAGAGCAAGAAGAAGCTGGCTGAAAGCTATCTTGAGACCGTGAAAAAGCTGGATTCCGATGTCGAGAAAATCATAACCGAAGGCATGGCCACGAAGGCTGACGGCCTCTCGGTGAAGGTAAAAGTCAACGAGGCCGAGGTCGCCAACATTCAGGTGGACAACGGACTTGCCCTCTCGCGCATGGCTTTGGCGCAGCTCATCGGTTTGCCGCTGGACTATCAGTTCACGCTCGCCAACGAGGACGATGCCGTCACCTCCGACGGAGCCAGCCAACTCTCACTTAGCCTGCAGCCCAATGCCGATATGGACCATGCCGTTGAGACGGCTCTTGCCCATCGTGCCGAGCTGCGTGCCTTGGACATTGCTGCTCAGGTCAAGGAACAGCAGGTGAAGGTGGCCCGTTCGGAATATATGCCCAACCTTGCGTTGACGGGCGGCTATCTGTTTTCCAACCCCAATGCCTTCAACGGATTCGAAAAGAAGTTCGGAGGTATGTGGAACGTGGGCGTTGTCCTGAAAGTGCCTATCGTCACGTGGGGCGACCGCATCTACAAGGTCAAGCAGGCCAAGGTGGAGGCTCAGATGGCGAGGACACAGGCAGAAGAAGTCCGCGAGAAGATTTCCCTGCAGGTGAACCAGAACCGTCAGAAGCTGCAAGAAGCGCAGCACCGTCTGGCTACGGCCATTCGCAGTCAGGAACAGGCTGACGAGAACCTTCGCATGGCTAACCTCGGCATGAAGGAAGGTGTCATACCTGTAAGCAACGTGTTGCAGGCTCAGACCGCCTGGCTTTCGGCACACTCGACGCTTGCAGATGCCGAGATCGATGTTCGCCTGGCCGACCTCTATCTGCTGCGCGCTTTAGGGACGCTAAGATGAACCGTCGGAAATCATGTCTGCATGTGTTTGAAAAAAGAATAATGAATAAAAAGATTAAATACTATGGCAAAGAGAAGTAAATTAAACAATCTGCTCATCATCGCCCTCGTGCTGGTTGGCGTGATGGTGATGGTTATCCTCGTCGGCATTTTCCTGCCGAAACCGAAAGAAGTGCTGCAAGGTCAGGCCGAGACCTCGGACTACCGTGTGTCGAGTAAAGTGCCAAGTCGCGTCAAGGAACTGCGTGTGCAGACCGGCGACAAGGTGAAGGCTGGCGACACGCTGGCTATCATGGATTCTCCGGAAGTGATGGCCAAGATGGAACAGGCTCAGGCTGCTGAGGCTGCCGCCAAGGCTATTGAGATGAAGGCGCAGAACGGTGCCCGTCAGCAGGAGATTCAAGGCGCTTATGAGCTTTGGCAGAAGGCGCAGGCTGGCTTGGAAGTGGCCGGAAAGACGTTTGCACGCGTCTCACGTTTGTACGACGAAGGTGTCATTCCTGCTCAGAAGCGCGACGAAGCCGAAGCACAGCTCAAGGCTATGCAGGCTACCGAGAAAGCTGCTAAGAGTCAGTATGAGATGGCAAAAGAAGGTGCTCGTCGCGAGGACAAAGCTGCAGCAGCTGCCCAGGTGGCACGTGCCAAAGGTGCTATCAGCGAGGTCGAGGGCTACATGAGGGAAACCGTGCTCGTTGCTACGGCCGACGGCACCGTCACTGAGATCTTCCCCGAGGTCGGCGAACTCGTCGGCACGGGAGCGCCCATCATGAATATCGCCAAGGACTACGACGTGCGCTTCGTCTTCAACGTTCGCGAGGACTACCTGCCCGGAATGAAGACGGGCATGGAGATGAAGGTCTATGCGCCTGCTGTGGACCGAGAGCTCAACGTGCGCATCGTTGGCATCAACGTCATGGGCAGCTACGCCACGTGGAAGGCCACGAAGGCTCTCGACAAGTATGACCTCAAGACCTTTGAGGTTGTGGCACGTCCTGTGAACCAAGCCGACGTCGAGGACATCCTTGCCGGCATGACCGTTATCATAAAAGATTAGTCGCAATGCTCGATTTCTTTAAGCGAATCTGGCTCATCACGCGTCGCGAGTTGAATACTTTCTCGCAGCGTCCGATCTTCTTCTTCGTCATGTTTGTGGCGCCGCTGGGCTTCCTCGTGTTCTTCACCACGCTGATGAATGCAGGTCTGCCCACCAAGCTGCCGGCAGCATTGGTCGATGAGGACAACACCCACGTGACGCGCCAGCTCACCCGCATCCTCGGCTCGATGGAAGAGACGGATTTCGTGCTCGAGACCAACAGCTTCACCGAGGCGCGACAGGCCATGCAGCGAGGTGAGGTCTATGCCATCTTCCGCATCCCCAAGGGTACGACCGAAGCAGCGCTGACGCAGCGACAGCCCGTCATCTCGTTCTACACCAACGACACTTACTACATCCCCGCCTCGTTGCTGATGAAGGATATGCGTAAGCTGAGTGAGATGGCAGGTCTGGCCATCACGCGTGAGACGATGCGTGCCCGCGGCTTCCGCGACGATCAGATCATGGGCACGCTCCAGCCTATCGTTGTCGAGAGCCACCCGTTGGGCAACCCCCACCTCAACTATTCTGTCGTGCTCACCAACCTTCTCGTGCCTGGACTGCTGATGCTGGTCATCATGCTCACCACGTCCTACGCCCTCGGTGTGGAGTGGAAGCGCGGCCAACAGAAGAAACTCTACGCCATGTCGGGCAACAATGTGTGGGTCGCCGTCCTCGGCAAGCTGTTGCCGCAGACCGTGCTTTACACCATCATCTTCTGGCTCATCGACCTCGTCCTCTACAGCTATCTGCAGTTCCCCTGTGCCTGCGGCATTCCCCGCATGATGCTGTGGGGCTTTCTGGCTGTCATTGCGTCGCAGGGCTTCGGCATCCTGATGTTCGAGGTCTTCCCGTCGCAGATGCGTATGGCGATGTCGGCGTGTTCGCTGCTTGGCGTGATGCAGTTCTCGCTGGCCGGCTTCTCCTTCCCCGTTTCGGCGATGGACGCTCCGTTCCAATGGCTGTCCAACATCTTCCCCTTGCATCATTATTTCCTCATTTATGTCAATCAGGCGTTGAACGGTTATCCCATCAGCTACGTATGGTCGAGCGTTGTGGCTCTCGTTGTCATTCTACTTCTGCCGCAGCTGTTCTATTTCCGCATCACCGACGCTTTCCTTCATAAAGAATATATCCCGTGAGAAAACCTACTTTCCCCATCTTCCACGTCTGGCTCGACGAGTTCAGCGACATCGTCAAGGACGAAGGCATCTTGCTTTTCATGGTCCTGCTGCCGTTGGCTTATCCCTTGCTCTATGCGATGATCTACAGCACCGAGACGCAGCGCGAACTGCCCGTCTGTGTCGTTGACGATTGCATGAGCGCCCGTAGCCGCGACTTCATCCGTCGTGTCGATGCTACGCCCGACGTGCAAATTGCCGCCCATTGCGTCAGCATGGACGAGGCGCAGGAACTGATGCGCCGTCGTGACGTCTATGCCATCCTGCGTGTGCCTGCCGAGTTCGACAGCGAGCTGTGGCGCGGCCGTCAGACCGTCGTGGGCCTCTACAGCGACCTCACCTCCATGCTTTACTATAAGGTTGCCTATCTCGGCGTCGTCAATGTGGCTCAGGAGATGAACCGCAACATCAAAGTTCACGAGCATCAGCAGAACACGACCCGTCGCGAGGAACAGTTGGCGCGATGGCCCATCCGTTTCGACGAGGTCAAGCTCTATAACTCCGCCGGAGGATTCTGCGCTTTCCTCATCCCGCCAGTCCTGATGCTCATCCTGCAACAGGCGCTCTGCCTCAGCATAGGCATGTCCATGGGTCGCTCGCGTGAACGCTTCCGCGGTCTTGTCATTCCTCCTTCGCGTCACTACAAGAATGCCGTGGCCATCGTCCTGGGACGCGGCCTCGTCCATTTCCTTGTCTTCTTCCTTATGGCGTTCTACATGGCCGTCTGTGTCACGCGCTGGTTCGACCTGCCGCAGCTCGCCCATTTCTGGGATTTGGTAGGTTTCTTCGTGCCCTACCTGCTGGCCTGCACCTTCATGGCCATCTTCTACTCCGGCTTCGTCTATCGCCGTGAGGACTGCATCTTGTTGTTCGTCTTCATGTCCATACCGTTGCTTTTCCTCACGGGTGTGAGTTGGCCGGGTGCTTCCATCCCGCCGTTCTGGAAGGCTGTCAGCGCTGTCTTCCCATCCACGTGGGGCGCTAATGCCTACGTCCGCATCGCCGGCATGGGCGCGTCGTTGGGCGACTGCCGCCAGGAGATGCTGAATATCTGGATCCTTGCAGGCGTCTATTTCCTGCTCTCGTGTTTCATGTACATGTTCGAGATCCGCAAGTCCGTCGGACGCACCGTGCTCAGCTGAGGTGGCTGAAGTAGCGGTACAGAGGTGCAATCATCGACACTTGCATGAACTCGCCCTTCAAGAGCATTTCTTTCACCCGCTCTTGCGGAAAGGTATAAATCTCGATGTCCTCGGTGGCATCGAGATTTTGTGTGTCCGTCTTCTCCACGCCGATAGCCAGGAAGCTGTGTGTCGTATTGTTCATGGCGCTGGCGTTGCACGTGAATTGCATCACCTCGCTCCATGTGCCGCCCGTGAATCCTGTCTCTTCTTGCAGTTCGCGCTTAGCGGCGTCCATGGGATCCTCGCCTTCTTCGACGCAGCCCGCTACGATTTCATAGCAGGTGCGGCCCAGCCCGTGACGATACTGTCGGATAATCACCATCTCACCTTCTCGGGTGATGGCAACGACGTTGACCCATGTGGGATATTCGAGCACATAGTACTCGTCGTTGATGCGTCCGTCGGGCAGTTGGCACACATCGCGGCGTGCCGTCAGCCAGGGGCGCTTGAAGAGGTACTCCGACTTGAGTACCTTCCAGTCGAGATTTCTCATTGCGGCAAATAGGTTTTCAGTTCTACACATTTTCCTATGATGGTGCGCATCTCAGCCAGCGACCCCACGTGTCCTGCTGCGCGCACCTGCACCAGGGCGTTGCCCAGTGCCGTGCCTTCCTGCGGACCGGCGATGACGGGCATCTGCAGGGCGTCGGCGGTGAACTGCATCAGGTGCTCGTTGCGCGAGCCTCCGCCGATGACGTGCAGGCGTTCGATGCTGACGGGCGTCAGACGGCGCAGGGTCTCGACCACTTCGCTATAGCGTGCAGCCAGCGAACGGAAGATGACGCGCACGAAGTCGGCGGGCGTCGATGCCTGTGCCTGTCCCGTTTCTGCGAGGAATGCATTGATGGCAGCCGTCATCGAAGCAGGATGCGCGAAGCGCGGGTCGTCGGGACGGATCAGGCTGTCGCACGACGAGCTCTGGCACAGCGCGTTCAGGGCGTTGACGTCAGCTGGTACGCAGCCCTGTGCCTGCCATTCCTTGCGGCATTGCTCGAAGATCCACAGTCCCGTGATGTTCTTCAGGAAACGTGTCGTGCCGTCGAGTCCACCCTCGTTGGTGAAGTTCTCTGCGCGGCTGTCGGCATTGATGATGGGCATGGGCGATTCCACGCCCAGCAAGCTCCATGTGCCGCAGCTCAGGTAGGCGTAGTTGCCGTCCTCAGCAGGTACGGCAGCGACGGCCGAAGCCGTGTCGTGCGATGCCACAGCGACGATGGGAACGGCTCCCACGCCGGTAGCGTCCTGCACCTGTGGCGTCAATGTGCCAACCTGTTGCCCAGGCAGCACCAGCCGTCCAAAGCGTTCGCGCGCGAGACCTAACGTAGCTAACAGTTCGCCGTCGAGGTCGCCCGTATGGGGATTCAGCATCTGCGAGGTCGAAGCCACTGTGTATTCGCATACTGCTTCGCCCGTGAGCATATAGATGAGGGCGTCGGGCATGAACAGAATTTTGTCGGCATGGGCGAGCGCCACGTTGTCGCTGCGGAGCATCGTGTCGAGCTGGAAGATGGAGTTGAAGGGCATCAGCTGTATGCCTGTGCGCTCGTAGAGCTCCTTCTGGCTCATGCGGTCGGCAAAGAAGCGTTCCATGGCGCCGTCGGTGTAAGCGTCGCGGTAGCAGTGGGGTAGTGCCAGCAGCTGACCGTCCTTGTCGAAGAAGGCCACGTCGCAGCCCCATGTATCTATGCCTATGCTTTCCAGCGTGATGCCCTCGGCGCTCACCTGACGCAGCGCACGCAGGATCTCGTTGTACAGATGCGGCAGGTTCCAGAACAAGTGGCCTGCGAGCGGCAGCTGAGGATTCTCGAAGCGCGTAAATTCGCGCATCGACAGGCGGGTGCCGTCGTATGTCGCCAGCACGGTGCGGCCGCTCGTAGCACCCAAATCTACTGCAAGATAGTGAGTAGTCATGATGATATTATATTGATGAATGATGAATGACGAATGATAACTTTCAACTTCACATTACGTCTGCAAAGTTAGGGAAAAGCGCGTAAAGAGAAAAGTGAATAGGGGAAAAATGAATAAAAAACGCAAAAACTTTCTACTTTCAACGCTCAACGCTCAACTTTTTCTTATCTTTGTGGCCGAAATCATCATATTTACACATTATAAACGACTACGACAATGGAAACACCGAATCAAGACCCCAAACCGCGCCGCGTATATCACTGCAACGACTGCGGAGGACCCATCTACCGCCACGAAGTGTTCTGCTCCACCTGTGGCAAGAAACTGGATCATTTCGATTTCGAAGACGATTGAGCCATGAACGTTGTCATCCTCGACGGCTTCTCCGTCACCCAGCACGACCTGGACTGGCGAGCGCTCAACGGCGAACTCGCTGACGTCAGGCTCACCGTCTATCCTCGCACGACGCCAGGCGAGACCATTGCCCGCTGCGAGGACGCCGATGCCGTGCTCACCAACAAGGTGGTGCTCTCGGCCGACGTCATTGCCGCCCTGCCGCAGCTGCGCTACATCGGCGTGCTGGCCACCGGCTACAACGTCGTAGATCTCGATGCCGCACGTCGCCGTGGCATCATTGTCACCAATATCCCGGCCTACAGCACCGACTCCGTGGCGCAGCTCGTCTTTGCCCACCTGCTGAACATCACCCATTCCGTGGCGCACTATGCTGCCGCGCGCAGCCGCTGGCCGTCGTCGCCCGATTTCCTGTGGATGGATACGCCGCTGACGGAACTGGCGGGCAAGACCTTCTGTGTCTATGGTTTCGGCAATATCGGCTCGCGGGTGGCACAGATCGCTTTGGCCTTCGGCATGAGGGTCATCGCCGTCACCTCGCGTGCATCCGACCTTCTGCCCATCGGCGTGGAGAAGGTGGAGTGGGAGAGTGCGCTGGCTCAGGCCGATGTCCTCTCGCTCCATTGTCCGCTCACCCCTGCCACGCGTGCCATGATCAATGCCGCCACGCTCGAACGCATGCGCCCTACGGCCATCCTCATCAACACGGGTCGCGGACCCCTCGTCGATGAACAGGCGGTGGCCGACGCCCTCGCCGCCAACCGACTGGCTGCCTATTGTGCCGATGTCCTCTCCACTGAGCCGCCAGCCCCCGACAACCCGCTGCTCACGGCACCACGTTGTTTCCTCACGCCACACATCGCTTGGGCTACACGCGAGGCACGGCAGCGGCTCATCGCCATCGCCGTCAACAACCTGCGTGCCTTCGCAGCAGGGGAACCTGTCAATGTCGTCAACGGGTGAGATCGTATCTAACCTACGATGAGAACAAGAATCTTTGCTTTCCTCCTTCTCGTCGCCACAGCATTGGCTGCAGCGGCCAAGTCGGACGCTTACTCGGTTCGCTTTGACAAGCGTTCCCACGCCTTCACCCTCTCACAGGGCAAACAGCCGCTGCTCTCGGCTTTCGTGCCCGAAGCCCGTTTCGGTACAGAGGTCGTCACAGCTGCCGACTTGCCCAAGGTCGTGAAGCGAACGATGGGTGTGGAGCATCCCACTTTCGGACGAGGGAAGATCAATGCCTTCCACTTCACTGACGACAGACGCGCGATGACGCTCTTCGTCAGCATCTTCCACGATGCCGTAGTCGCGCAGCTCACCATCTCTATGGCCGACGGCAGCTCGCTCGAGAGCAACTACCTGTCTCCCATCCGAGAGCATGGCACGGACATTGATAAAAGAGGTACTCGCGCGCGTGAGGACGCTTTCCGCTTCCTCAAGGTGCCGTATGACAACGACAGCTTCGTGCGTTATCACCTCCTGCCCCTCGACACCGTGGCCACCAGCTACGAGGTGGCAGCCCTCTTCAGTCCTGCCACGCGCGCAGGCTTCGCCGTCGGCTCCATCGACCACGACCGTTGGAAGAGCGCCGTCGCCCTCGACCATGGCCGCATCGCCGCCTTCTCAGGTGTTTCCAGCCGTGAGACGCACGACGTCCTGCCCCACGGCAGTCTTGTCGGACGACAGATCACCAGCGCACGCTTCCTCATCACAGCCCGCACCGACTGGCGCGACGCCATGGAGCAGTTTGCCCGCACTTGCGACAGCGTACAGCCTGGTCGCAAGCATTGGCGCCACGGCACACCCTTCGGTTGGCAGAGTTGGGGCGTGCTGGCCGAGAAGAACAGTTTCCAGACCGACCTCGACGTCAGCGACTTCATGGCCACCACGCTGCGTCCTGCCGGCTACTGCTCGACCGACGGAACGCAAGTCCTCAGCATCGATGCCTGGGACAACCTCAACG
>JAEEHP010000045.1 GCA_016280855.1 Bacteroidaceae bacterium | reverse complement strand
TCGGAGGCACCAGCGTAGGCAGTGCCCAACGTATGAAAGACGTGTCCGCACTGATCACCAGCGACGGACAGCCCAAGATTGTCGTCCTGTCAGCCATGAGCGGCACCACCAACACCCTCGTAGAGATTGCCGACTACCTCTACAAGAAGAATCCCGAAGGCGCACACGACGTCATCAACCGTCTTGAGCTCAAATACATGGAGCACATCCAGGAGCTCTACACCTCGGAAGAATGGCGTTCCAAGACCGAAGCGTTCCTGCGCGAGGAGTTCAGCTTCCTGCGCTCGTTCAGCAAGTCGCTTTTCACGTCCTTCGAAGAGAAAGTCATCCTTGCGCAGGGAGAGATTATTTCCACCACCATGGTCACCAACTACCTGCTCGAACAAGGGGTCAATGCCGTGCTGCTCTCCGCACTCGACATGATACGCACCGACAAGAACGCCGAGCCCGACCTCAATTATATCCGCGAGAAGACACAGGCACAGCTCGAAGCCAATCCCGGCTACGAGATTTATATCACACAGGGCTTCATCTGCCGCAATGCCTATGGCGAGATCGACAACCTGCAGCGCGGCGGCTCTGACTACACCGCCTGTCTCATCGGTGCCGCCATCGAGTCCGAGGAGATTCAGATCTGGACCGACATCGACGGTATGCACAACAACGACCCGCGCATTGTCGAAGGCACGGAACCCGTGCGACAGCTCTATTTCGAGGAAGCTGCCGAGCTGGCTTATTTCGGCGCTAAGATCCTGCACCCCACCTGCATCCAACCGGCCAAGTTCGCCGGAGTGCCGGTGCGACTGCTCAACACGATGGATCCTGCCGCACCGGGCACCATCATCAACAATCAGATGCACCGCGGCACCATCAAGGCCGTTGCTGCCAAGGACAACATCATCTGCATCGGCATACAAAGCTCACGTATGTTGCTGGCTCACGGCTTCTTGCGTAAAGTCTTCGAGATCTTCGAGACCTATAAGACGTCCATCGACATGATCGCAACCTCTGAGGTTGGCGTCAGCGTGACCATCGACAACACAGCCCACCTCACGCATATCGTTGATGAATTGAAGAAATACGGCACGGTGACAGTTGACACCAATATGTGCATCGTCTGCGTCGTCGGCGACCTCTCGAGTCAGAACGTGGGCTTCGAGACATTGGCCACCGATGCCCTGAAGCACATCCCCGTGCGGATGATCAGCTATGGCGGTTCGGCTCACAACATCTCCTTTGTCGTCGCCGAAGCCGACAAGCAACGCACCCTCCAAGCCCTGCAGACCACACTGTTTGCCTACAACGATCACGTCAGACGCCCATCTTAACCCGACCTTATTCTTATGGCATTTCCCATCACAACACTTCGCAATTTCCAGACGCCGTGCTATATCTACGACACGGCGCTTCTGGCACGCACACTCGACGCCATCCACGCCGAGACCGCAGAACACGACAACTACCACGTCCACTATGCCATCAAGGCCAATGCCCACCCGGCGATTCTCCATCAGATAGCAGCCGCAGGCTTTGGTGCCGACTGCGTCAGCGGCGGCGAGATCCAAGCGGCTCTCGATGCCGGTTTCCCGGCAGCAAGCATCGCTTTCGCCGGCGTAGGGAAAGCCGACTGGGAGATTCAGTTGGCTCTCAAGGCCGGCATCGGCATGTTCAATGTCGAGAGCGTCGAAGAGCTTGAGGTACTCAACGAACTCGCCACGTCATCCAACACCCGAGCACGCATCAGCTTCCGCATCAACCCCGACATCGATGCCCACACCCACGACCATATCACCACCGGACGTGCTGAGGACAAATTCGGCATCGCCATGGAGCAAACCGTGAGCGTTATCCGTAAAGCTCAGGCCATGACAGGCATCGACTTCCAAGGTCTGCACTTCCACATCGGCTCGCAACTCCTCGTGATGGATGATTTCGAAACGCTGTGTCAACGCATCAACGAGCTGCAGGACATGCTTGAAGCAGAGGGCATTCATCTGGCCAACATCAACGTCGGCGGAGGATTAGGCATCAACTACGGGGATCCCGACGGCCATGCCATTCCCGATTTCCACGCCTACTTCACCACCTTCACCAACAACCTGCAACTGCGTCAAGGCCAGCAGCTTCACTTCGAGCTCGGCCGAGCCGTCGTCGCTCAGATGGGAACACTCCTCACGCGCGTTCTTTATATTAAGCACGGCACCGAGAAACAGTTCGTCATCGTAGATGCTGGCATGACAGAGCTCATCCGCCCGGCACTCTATGGTGCTTTCCATAAGATCGACAACCTCACTGCAGCCGACCGTACAGACAGCGTCGTTTACGATGTCGTAGGCCCCATCTGCGAGTCCTCCGACACCTTCATCAAGGACTATACCCTTCCCGAAACCCGTCGCGGCGATCTCCTCGCCATCCGATCTGCGGGAGCTTACGGCGAGGCGATGGCATCCAACTACAATTGCCGCCACCTACCACCCTCCCACCTCATCTGAAAACGTTAACTTTCAACTTTCAACTCTCAACTCTCAACTCCCAACTTTCAACTCTCCGCTCATCCATGCTTCTGTTAAAGCTCTCTCTCATCGTCTTCCTCATCATCTGGCTCGTAGCCATGGTGATGGCCTACAGCTATGGCCGCGTAGGACGACGTATCCAGAAATTAGAGAGACTTTCGACAGTCGATGCCTCGCTGCCGCCCTTGTCCGTCATCATCACGGCCCACAACCAGGCATCAGCCTTACGCCGCCACCTGCCAACCATCCTCGAACAGGATTACGAGCGCTTCGAAGTCATCGTCGTCAACACCGGTTCCAACGACGAGACCAAGGATGTCCTCGAACGACTTGAGCTCCGATACGCTAACCTCCGGCACACCTTCACGCCGCGGTCAGCACGTGACATCAGCCTCGAACGCCTGGCGCTCACCCTTGGCATACGCTCCGCCATTCACGAATGGGTCGTGCTGACCCACCCCGACTGCGAGCCGGCCTCTTCACAATGGCTCACACGCATCGGAGAGACCATCGCCAACCCACGGCGAGGCGTGCAGAGCAAACACCTCAAGGAGCCCGATATCATCATCGGTTTCGCACGCTACAACCGCCATCGCACCTCGTGGTTCGACCGCAAGGTTGACTTCCATCGGCTGTGGAACAAC
>JAEEHP010000004.1 GCA_016280855.1 Bacteroidaceae bacterium | reverse complement strand
CCGTGGCGGATGCCGATGACGCGGATCTCAGGCGAGCCTGAGGGTTTAAGAGTTTCAGCGTTTAAGGAGTTTAAGGCTTCTCCATACTGGTGTTTGAAGAGCTCCACCACTGCCTCTGCCTGCGTCTGGATGGTGCAGGCGGGGGCTTTCTGGACCAGGATGTCACCGTTCTTGCCGTGCTCGAAGGCGAAGAGGACGAGGTCCACGGCTTCTTCGAGGCTCATGATGAAGCGGGTCATCTTGGGCTCGGTGAGGGTGATGGGGTTGCCCTTGCGGATCTGGTCGATCCAGAGGGGGATGACGCTGCCGCGGGAGCACATGACGTTGCCGTAGCGGGTGCAGCAGATCTTGGTGTTGCCGGAAAGGCGGCTCTTGGCCACGGCGATCTTCTCTTCGATGGCCTTGGTGATGCCCATGGCGTTGATGGGATAGGCGGCCTTGTCGGTGGAGAGGCAGATAACGCACTTGACACCCGCATCGATGGCGGCGTCCAGGGTGTTGTCGGTGCCGATGACGTTGGTCTTGACGGCCTCCATAGGGAAGAATTCGCAGCTCGGGACCTGCTTAAGGGCGGCGGCGTGGAAGACGTAATCGACACCTTGCATTGCATAATGCAGCGTGCTGCGGTTGCGGACGTCACCGATGTAGAACTTGACCTTGTTGGCCACTTCCGGCATGCGGGCCTGGAAGTCGTGGCGCATGTCGTCCTGCTTTTTCTCGTCGCGGGAGAAGATGCGGATTTCGCCGATGTCGGTACGGAGGAACCTGTTCAGGACGGCGTTGCCGAAACTGCCGGTGCCTCCGGTGATGAGGAGGACTTTGTCTTTGAATAAACTCATATTTGTATACTCTAATTATTATATTCTATTCTTATTTTTCGACCACGAATCACACAAATCTAACGAATTAAAGAACCACACGTTCTTTTTCCAGTTCATCAGGGCATCCAAAGTTAAGCAAAAGTCCCAGCTTATAGCCTGTGGCATGAAGGTAATTGTGAACTTGAGCATACGAAGTCCGCTTTGTAGGTTTGCTTAAGTTCTACACCATCGTAGGTTATCTTTAATTCTTTTTCACGTTCATAGGGGATACCCTGCTTTTGGAATTCTATTTCCAATGATTCTTGATATACCGCCTCTAGGAAACCATGACCAAGACCATTATACACCTTGAATGCTGCTCCAACTATCTTATAGCTTTCTTCCTTGTAGTATATCATTATTCGTGAGATTCGTGAGATTCGTGGTCGTTATTTTACTGGCTCGAAGAAGGTGTCGGGGCGCTCCGGGTTGAAGATTTCGTTGCAGTACATGACGGTGACGAGGTCTTCGGTGTCGGAGAGGTTGATGATGTTGTGGGTGTAGCCGGGGAGCATGTGGACGGCCTGGATGTGGTCGCCGTCGACCTCCCATTCGAGGACTTTGCCCTCGGGGTCATTGAGGCTGCGCTGCTGGATGAGGCCGTGGCCCTTGACCACGATGAACTGCTCGAACTTGGTGTTGTGCCAATGCTGGCCCTTTGTGATGCCAGGCTTGGAGATGTTGATGCTCACCTGGCCGGCCGCGTGGGTGTGGACCAGTTCGGTGAAGGAGCCGCGCTCATCGACGTTCATCTTGAGCGGGAAAGCGGTCTTCTCATAGGGCAGGTAGCTGAGGTAGGTGCTGTAGAGCTTCTTGGCGAAGCTCCCTGCGGGGATCTCGGGGATCATCAGGGTCCGGGGCTGCTCCGCAAAGGATTTGAGGAGCTCGACGATTTGGCCCAGGGTGACGTGGTGGGTGATGGGGCAGTAGCAATAGCGGCCTCCAGCGGACAAACCGCTGGACACAGAACCCTCGGCGGGGAGGGTGGAGGTGGTGGGCTGCGCAGAGGAGGAGGAGGTGGTGGAGGGCTGCGCAGAGGAGGAGGAGGTGGGGGGCTGCGCGGGTATGACCTCGAGGCCGTTGAATTCGCAGCGGTGCTCCTTGCCTTCGAGGCAGGCAAGCATCTCGTCCACGAGGTCGTCGATGTAGAGGAGCTCGAGCTCCACGCTGGGGTCGTTGACGGTGTATGGCAGGTCGTTGGCGAAGGCGTTGCAGAAGGTGGCGACAGCGCTGTTGTAGTTGGGGCGGCACCATTTGCCGAAGAGGTTCGGGAAGCGATAGATTAGTACACGAGGTACTAATCCCGCTGATTGCGCGTTACGGAGAAAGTCCCTTTCGTAGTCAAGGAACAAATCTTCGCCGGCTTTCTTGCTGCGGCCGTATTCGCTGTTGCCGAAGCGGCCGGTGAGGCTGGCCTGCTGGGAGCTTGAGAGCATCACAGGGCAGGTGTTGCTGTACTTTTTCAGGGTGTCGAGAAGGGTCGAGGCGAAGCCGAAGTTGCCTTTCATGAACTCCTCCTGGTTCTGCGGCCGGTTGACGCCCGCGAGGTTGAAGACGAAGTCTGCTTCCTTACACCACTGGTCCAGCTGCTCGGGAGTGGAATCCAGATCATATTCATATACAGCCTCGATACTCAGTTCAGGAAACCTTCTGTCCTTCCCTTCTTGTATATTGCGCAGGTTCGCGCATAGATTTCTCCCCACAAAACCTTTCGCGCCAGTCACTAAAATTTTCATATTGTTAGCTTAATAGCTTATTTGTTTAATTGCTTAGTAGAGGCTTGCTCTTCGAGCTTTTGTTCGTAAGAGTTGCTTAGACCATTTATCATCTTTGCAACGGCATCAATCGATGGCTTAATTGCCTCTACGCTTTCTTCTGTTATATAAGTAAGTTCAATTGCTATTAGCAGTTGGTTGTAGGTTTCCATCAGTGAGCCATAGGCTATTTCTAAGAAATGAATCTGTTCCTTCAATGACCTACGTCCACTGCCTTCTGCAATATTTGAAGGAACTGATACTATGGCTCTTCTTATCTGGTCACAAAGGGCATATTTTTCAAACTTTGGGAAACTGTCAAGCAGATGATAAACATCTACCACCAGTTTCTTGGCTTCCTGCCAAACTATCAGTTTCTCAAAAGAATAAACAATGCCCGTCATTCTACTTAACCTACTAACCTACTAAGCTATTAACCGATTAAACTAAAACTTCCTCCAGACCATTTTGTTCACCACGCCCACGTAGCTCTGGATGATGCGGACGACCTTGGTGGAGACGTTCTCGTCCACGTAGTCGGGCACGGGGATGCCGGGGTTGCCGTCGCGGATGAGCTCCACGGCCACGTCAACGCTCTGCAGCAGGCCCTTGGTGTCGATGCCGCTGAGCACGAAGCAACCCTTGTCAAGTGCCTCCGGACGCTCGGTGGAGGTGCGGATGCACACGGCCGGGAAGGGGTGGCCGATGCTCGTGAAGAAGCTGCTCTCCTCGGGCAGGGTGCCGGAGTCGGACACCACGCAGAAGGCGTTCATCTGCAGGCAGTTGTAGTCGTGGAAGCCCAGGGGCTCGTGCTGGATGACGCGCCCATCGAGCTGGAAGCCGCTGGCCTCCAGGCGCTTACGGCTGCGGGGGGGGCAGCTGTAGAGGATGGGCATATCGTACTTCTCGGCCATCTTGTTGATAGCGTTGAAGAGGCTGAGGAAGTTCTTCTCGGTGTCGATATTCTCCTCGCGGTGGGCGCTCAAAAGTATGTACTTACCCTTCTCCAGCCCAAGCCGGGCATGAATGTCCGAAGCCTCAATCTCCGCCAGATTATTGTGCAGCACCTCTGCCATAGGAGAGCCCGTCACATACGTCCGCTCCTTAGGCAGACCAGTGTCAGCCAGATACCTGCGCGCATGCTCAGAATAAGCCATATTTACATCCGAGATAATGTCCACAATCCGGCGGTTGGTCTCCTCGGGCAAGCATTCATCTTTACACCTATTGCCCGCTTCCATGTGGAAAATGGGGATGTGGAGCCTCTTGGCGCCGATAACACTCAAACACGAGTTTGTATCTCCTAATACCAGTACAGCGTCGGGCTTGACCTCCACCATCAGCTGGTAGCTCTTGGCGATGATGTTGCCCATCGTCTCGCCAAGGTCCGAGCCCACGGCCTCCATATACACGTCCGGGTCCGCCAGCTTCAAGTCCTTGAAGAACACCCCGTTCAGGTTATAATCATAGTTCTG
>JAEEHP010000044.1 GCA_016280855.1 Bacteroidaceae bacterium | reverse complement strand
CTGAAGAAGGTGTCGCCTGCGCTGTACCAGGCTCTCGGCGTCTTCCTGCACCTCATCACCACCAACTGAGCCATCCTCGGCGTGGCCATCCTCGTGCCACAGGGCACCTACAACGCCCAAGGTCTTGAGCCCAACCTGCTCTCCGGCGTCGTCTATGCCGTGAGCACTGCCCTCGGCTTCGGTCTTGCCCTCACCATCTTCGCTGCCATCCGCGAGCAGTTGGCTATGATGGATGTGCCTAAGGGAATGCAGGGTATGCCCATCGCCCTCGTCGTAGCCGGTCTGCTGGCTATGGCCTTCATGGGTTTCGGCGGTGTGGACAACGGCCTGGCCAAAGTATTCGGAATTTAACCCCCCAATCGTTCATTAGGATTCGGGTTTAGACATTTCGACTAAACCATCATAACACGAAGAAGGCGCAGCTTCACAGCTGCGCCTCTTGTATGTTTGTTTGGAAGTATTGTAATGTTTTGGAGAGTTGGGTTTAAGCTTCTGCGGGAGCCTCCTCTGTTGCGGGTTGTTCCTCTGCAGTAGCTTCAGCCTTGGCAGCAGCCTCGGCCTCTGCCTTCGCAGCAGCCTCAGCAGCCTTCTTGTCGGCTACTTTTTTAGCGATCTCTTCATTGGTCTTCTTCTCTGCTTCGAGAGCGGCAGCAGCAGCAGCCTTCTTCTCAGCGGCGACCTTGTCCTCAACAGCCTTCAGGCCCTTCTGCTTGTCAGCCTTCCATGCGTTGAACTTGATTTGTGCGGTTGCTTCGTCGAAAGCGCCCTTCTTCACGCCACCACGAAGGTGCTTCATGAGGTACACGCCTTCATCCGAAAGGATGTTACGCACGGTGTCCGTAGGCTGCGCGCCTGTCTCTACCCAGTAAAGGGCACGGTCGAATTTCAAATCTACAGTGGCAGGATTGGTGTTCGGATTGTACGTTCCAATCTTCTCTGTAAACTTACCGTCGCGCGGAGCTCTTACATCAGCAATGACGATGGAGTAGAAAGCATAGCCTTTACGTCCATGACGTTGCAATCTGATCTTTGTTGCCATAAATGTTTAATTATGAGTTAATAGGTTTGAAATTTGTGCTGCCAGCTCGTGACAGCGGGCGCAAAGGTACTACATTTATTCGACATGGCCAAACTTTTTGGCAAATAAAACTTAAATTACGCACTTTCTTTTGGCGCTTTCCGAAGGTTCTATTATCTTTGCACTGCAGTTACATCATATTCCAAGATTACCACTCACTTTAAAATACAACCACAATGGACAACGAACTGATTCAGAAATGCAGAGCCATCGCACAGCAGTGGCTCTCCTCACCCGTCTATGACGAACAGACCAAGGCCGAAGTGAAGGCCATGCTCGATGCCGAGGACACCACAGCCCTCGTCGATGCCTTCTACCAGACACTCGAGTTCGGCACGGGTGGCCTGCGAGGCATCATGGGTGCAGGCACAAACCGCATGAACCGCTACATCGTAGGCGCTGCCACACAAGGCTTTGCCAACTACATCAACAAGGCATTCCCCGGCAAAAAGGACACCGCCGTCGTCGTAGGTCACGACTGCCGCAACCATGGCCGTGAGTTTGCCGAGACCGTGGCCAACATTTTCTCCGCCAACGGCATCAAGGTCTATCTCTTCGAGAGCCTCCGCCCCACCCCCGAGATCTCCTTCGCCATACGTCAGCTCAAGGCTCAGGCCGGTGTCAACGTCACCGCCTCCCACAACCCCAAGGAGTACAACGGCTACAAAGCTTATTGGGACGACGGCGCTCAGGTGCTCAGCCCACACGACACCGGCATCATCGACGAGGTGAACAAGGTGAAGGTCGAAGACGTCAAATGGGAAGGCAACCCCGACCTCATCCAAATCATCGGCGGCGAGATGGACTGGGACTACCTCCAGGCTGTCAAGGAAGCCATGGTCGATCAGGAAGTCATCCTCCGTCAGAAGGACCTCAACATCGTCTATACCCCACTCCACGGCACAGGCCGCGTCATCATCCCCGAGGCACTGCGCTCATGGGGCTTCCAGAACATCCACGTCGTGCCCGAGCAGATGGTCATCGATGGCAACTTCCCCACCGTGGTCAGCCCCAACCCCGAGAACTCCGAAGCCATGACCCTCGGCATGAAGCTCGGCACAAAGCTCAATGCAGACCTCGTCATCGCCTCTGACCCCGATGCTGACCGACTCGCCATCGTATGCCGCAACAGCAAGGGCGAATGGGAAATCCTCAACGGCAACCAGACCTGCATGATGTTCGCATGGTACATCATCGCCAACAAGAAGAAACTCGGGCAGCTCAAGGGCAACGAGTTCCTCGTCAAGACCATCGTCACCACCGAGACCATCAAGAAGATTGCCGACAAGAACGGTGTCGAGATGATGGACTGCTACACCGGCTTCAAGTGGATCGCAGCACTCATCCGCGAGAACGAAGGCATCAAGAAGTACATCGGAGGCGGCGAGGAGAGCTTCGGATTCCTGCCCTTCGACAAGGTGCGCGACAAGGACAGCCCCGCCAGCATCTGCCTCATCTGCGAAATAGCTGCATGGGCCAAGGACAACGGCAAGACACTCTACGACCTCCTCATGGACATCTACCTCGAATATGGCTACACGCTCAACCACACCGTCAACGTCGTTCGTCCAGGCAAGACCGGTGCCGACGAGATCAAGCAGATGATGGTTGACTTCCGCGGCGCGAAAGCTCCCAAGACCCTCGGCGGCTCCAAGGTCATCTGCACCAAGGACTATCAGGCACTCACAGCCACCGACGGCGAGGGCAACGTCTTCCCACTCGACATGCCTGCCACATCCAACGTCCTCCAGTGGTTCACCGAGAGCGGCATCAAGGTCAGCGTACGTCCTTCCGGCACTGAGCCCAAGATCAAGTTCTACATCGAAGCACCCGCCGAGATGCAATGCCCCAAGTGCTACACGGCAGCCTGCGACGAGGCGATGGAGAAAGTGAAAGCAATCTGCAAAGACCTGGGCATCTAACAGCCTCGCTATGACACGCTATTTAGCATATTGCCAAGGGGATATTCTTCTCACGTCCGAGGGGAATATCCCCTTTGGTGTAAATGCACCTTTTCCTTTGCAGCCTTGGAACGTCGTGACCACTTTACACATCGGCTCTGATGAAGTGAAGATGATAAGGCTCGACCATCCCGTAACCGACGTCCCCGGCCTGCAAATGGTAGGGTTGCGCAAGACCTACACGATCCTCAACGAGCACGACTATCAGCTGGCAGGAAAGGGTGCCGAGCTGCTCTATTGGGATCAAGCCACCCGCTACTGCGGCTGCTGCGGCTCGCCCACCCGCTGGATGACCGACATCAGCAAGCGCTGCCCCGAATGTGGCAAGGAGTGGTGGCCATCCGTCTCAACGGCAATAATAGTAAGGATTACGCGGGAAACTCCCGACGGCTCATCTATCCTACTCGTTCAAGCCAAGAACTTCCGACGCCCCTTCCACGGCCTTGTCGCCGGTTTCCTCGAGACAGGGGAGTCCCTCGAACAATGCGTAGCACGTGAAGTGCGTGAAGAGGTAGGCATCCGCATCAAGAACCTCCGCTACTTCGCCTCGCAGCCATGGCCCTACCCCTTCGGCCTCATGGTGGGCTTCACCGCCGAGTACGACGGAGGCGACATCCATCTCCAGAAAGAAGAACTCACCCAAGGAGGATGGTTCACACGCGACAACCTGCCCCCCATCCCCGACAAAGCCTCCATCGCCCGACAACTCATCGACGACTGGCTACAACAATCATAACCCTTGATTTTATGAAAACCCACCTCATGATGCTCGCCGCTATCATCACCCTCTGCGGCACCACACTACTCACCTCGTGCGTCAACGAAGAGAACTCCCAGGAGTCGCGGCAGTGGCTCGCCAAGATACAGAACACCCACTGGCAGATGACCGAAATCTTTGCCCTGCCCAACCGCGACAGCTACGAACCCGAATGGATTCCAGCAGGCGACAGCAACTATCTCATGATCTACGACCTCTCCTTTGACGACAAAGGCCACTACTCCTCCAACGACATGCACAACAGCTTCGTCGTGGGGCGCGACATCACGAAGCACAGCGGAGAATATCACGTCGTTGGCACAAAGATCTACATGCACTTGCTCAAGACTGAATACGCAGCCCACGGCAACTACAACCTCACCATCCGCGACATCAAGGACAACATCATGGAAGCCGTCGTGGGCTGGATCCCAAACTATGACTACTACGACGACGGATATGGCGACTATCAGATGAACATGGAGCTCGACAGAGACAACATGGAATATCTCATCCGCCTGAAACGCATGCCAAATTAAAGACGATAACGATAACGAAAACAATTCATAATTCATAATTCACAATGCATAATTCACAATGCATAATTCACAATGCATAATTCACAATGCATGAGATTGACGAAAAGATGTGGGCCTCGTCATTCATCAATCATCAATCATCAATCATCATTCCTCCTCTCCCTTGTTCTGTGAAGGCAAATGGCAGTTTGCGCGCGCCTCCTCAACTTGAAATTCCATTTTGGAATATCAAATCGCTCTTCAACTTCTCGAACTCAACTTTGGTCTTTCCTCCGCTCCCTTTGGGAGAGGTCGGGAGTGGGGCCGTCATTCATTCAGTCCCTTCTCACCTTAACACTCCTATCTCCAATCTTCACGATGGCTATATTGCCAGTGAGTTGAACGGGAATCGTTGTCTTGCCGTTTTGACTGATGGCTGAGCCGGCTTGCATGCCATTGATGCTAAAGACAGAGATGGGGGTGTCATCGGCAGCACCCGTGATAACGATTTGCCTGCCATCTGCTTGAATCAGCACAGGAACGGCCTTGACCTCTGACACAGAGACTTCGTCGTCGGTTATCCCCTCCTTCTGCGGCTCCACCTCGATCCAGCACAACGTAGCCGTAGCCACCTCCGAATCCTTATATCCTTCCTTCGTGGCATAGACGCTGATGGCATAGGTGACGCTCAGATCCACCTCCGCCGTATAGTTCTTCTTCACATCCGCATCCGTGATTTCCGACACAAACTGCACCCCCTCCGTTGCACTCTTGAACGACAACTTGCCGTTGGCATAATAGATGGTTGGCTTCTCACACTGGTCAGGTTCAGGCACCACCGGCTCATCCCCGTCAATCGCCACAATTGACCCGAACTTGCTCCACGGCGCTGTCGCCCTGTAAGCATCGATGGCAGATGCCGGGACATGCAAGGTTGAATACTCGATATATGAGTTATAGAAAATGTCTTTGCCATCGATTACTGCAGTCCTCGGCACCGTCTCCGCATAGCAATACACATCAGCCAACTCTGTGCAGTTTCGGAAAGCATAATACCCGATGGTGGTGACGGATGATGGGATGTTGATGGAGGTCAGACCCGTGCACCCACGGAATTTGCAAATCATTTTATATCAACGAATTGCATGTTAAACGATAGAAAAGTGGTGACGTGCATTCTAAAGAAACCCCAAAAAGGAGAAGATTTAATGTTTTTAACTTTTTTGAACCACAAATGGCTCGCAAGTGTGCAATGAATTGATTAAGTCATGGCATTTTATTCTTGAAGTCGTCTTTTCTGGCAATATTGCCCCCTAATATAAAAAGCGACACATTATTTATATAGGAATGCCATATCTATATAGGAATGCCATCTATACAACAAGAAAAACGCTATAATTTGCCAATGAAACTTAATTTCAACACTTAAAGTATTGTTGTATGAAAGAAATTTTGTATCTTTGCGGTCGGAAATATTTGTTATCATTCCGACCATAATTT
>JAEEHP010000043.1 GCA_016280855.1 Bacteroidaceae bacterium | reverse complement strand
CGTGCTGGGCGAGCATCTCGTCGATCAGACGGCGCTCGGCACCCTGCTGTGCCAGCGTCTGGAGCAGCTGCGTGGCTGCCAGGCTTTTCACACCATCGCGACTGATAATGCCAATATCGGCAAGCACGCGTGTCATCGCCTCACGGAACTCCTTCTGACCTGTCTCCGGATGGCCGATAAAGGCGAAGCAGATATTGAGGTTCTGGAAGGTGGTATGGGTGAGTTCGGCACGACGACGGTTGAGCCGGATCTGATTGAGCAGATTCTCCATCTTCTTCTTCGCGCTGGCAGCGCCTACGATATGGTTGAAGGCCTGCATCAACTCTGCGGTGGTGGCGTTGGCACGAGCCTGATCGCCAGCAATATCAGCAAGGGTGAGCGTGCGCAGCTCTGCAGCGGTGGCCTGCCCCTGGTGGAGTTTCTCAGCGAGACGGGCACCCTGACGCTCCTTGGCCTGCTTGAAGATATTCACCACCGCTCCGGCATTACCAAACGACTGTGGGTTGCGCTGTTCATAGACGGTGCGGAAGTAGGCTGCGATACCCTTCTCTGCGCTGTTGTCGAGCGTCATATCGCTCTTCTTCAACAGATTGCGGAAGATCTGTTCGAGGGCTGCGGGTTCGTAGTCGAGGAACTCAATCTTGCGGAAGCGGCGTTCCAGACCAGAGTTGGTCTGCAGGAACTCGTTCATCTCCTTGGTATAGCCAGCGAGCACACAGACGAACTTGCCTGCATCGGCAGTGAGTCGCTGCAACAGCGTATTGATGGCCTCCTGACCAAAGCCGCCGTCACCGCCCTTATTGAGGGAGTAGGCCTCATCGATGAAGAGTACACCACCCATAGCGGAGTCGATGACGTTGGAGGTCTTGATGGCGGTCTGACCTGTATAGCCTGCAACGAGGTCTTTCTCAGTGACCTCGACGAGGTGACCGCGAGAGAGGACGCCCAGCGACGTGAGGATATCGGCCATCAGACGGGCGACGGTGGTCTTACCCGTACCTGGGTTACCCATGAAGATATAATGGGGTGCCTCGCGCCTGACACTCTCGCCCGTGAGCTTGGCACGGGCCTCGTCGGCACGGAACGACTCTACCATCTGGCGCATCTGCGTCTTGATATTGTCGAGCCCCACGAGCTGGTCGAGTTCTGCCAGCGCTTCGTCGGCTGAGAGCACCTTGCGCTGCTCGAAGGGAATATCCTCGGGTTGGATGGTCTGATAGACCTCAGCGGTGCGGGCTTCCTTGGAGAGTTCACGGATGCGGAGTGACAGACGGCCCTTGACGGCCTCCAAGAGTTTAGCCATCTCGCCCGCGTTGCCCCAGTTCTTATCCTTCGCAGCCAACATCTCGTTGACCTTGCGGAAGAGCACCGACTCGGTATCGGGTGCCAGCGTGTATCCCTGACGGGCGGCCATCTGGGTGAAGATCTGCACGAGCTCGAGGGCTGAGTAGTCGTCGATGTGGATGCGGTGGGTGATGCGGCGGGCGATACCCTCGTTGACGCGGATGAAATTGTCCATCGGCGCAGGATAGCCTGCGAGGACGACAGCGAACTTGCCTGCATCGTCTTCCATACGCTTCATGAGCACCTCGACGGCCTTGGTGGCCTCAGCGTCCTTCGTGCCTGCGTCATTGACAGGAGCAAAACTGTAGGCCTCGTCGATGAAGAGCAGCTTGCCCATAGCGAGGTCGCAGAACTTGCCCATGTTCTCGCCTGCGCTGTTCTGGTACTTGCCGACGATGTCCTTGCGCTCGCACTCGACGATATCGGGTGCTGAGAGCAGTTTCATGGCGTAGAGGATCTCGCCGAGCTTGCGGGCGACGGTGGTCTTACCCGTACCAGGATTACCAGTGAGGATGATATTGAGTTTCATCGTCTGCTGAGTCTGCAGTCCGAGGTCGAGACGCTCGTCCATATCGGCCTTCTGAGAGGCTATCTCACGTACGAAATCCTTGACGGCCTGCATGCCCACGAACTCTTTGTCGAGACGGGCGACAATCTTATCGACATCGAGCTCACGGAGGGCTTCTGCACCCTCGACATCGGCACGACTGAAGAGACGGTCCTCTGCCCTACCCTCAGCCAGCAGTCGCTCACGATGGCGCTCAAGGGCACTCTCGAAGGCGGACATCACCTCACGGGCGTTGCCGAAGTTCTTCGTGCGGCGCTTGTACATCTTCTCGAAGAACTTGTCGATATGCGACTCGGCATCGGCATCGAGGCCGTAGCCTTCCTTCTCGAGCTTCTTGCGGAAGATATGGGTGAGCTGATCGGGCGTATAGTCGGTAAACTCCAGACGCTTGTTAAAGCGGGAGGTAATGCCAGAGTTGGCATCGAAGAAATCGAGCATCTCCTTGGTATAGCCTGCGATGATACAGACGAACTTACCACGCAGCTCCTCGACGGGTTTCAGAAGGGTGTTGATGGCCTCGCGCCCGTAGTCGCTGCCCTCGCCTGAGGAGAGAGTGTAGGCCTCGTCGATGAAGAGCACGCCGCCCATAGCGGAATCAACCACCTGGCGCGTCTTCGGCGCCGTACCACCCACGAACTTGGCCACCAGGTCTTCGCGCGTGACCTCGATAAGCTGGCCACCAGGCAGGATACCGAGACTGCTGAGCATATCGGCGAAGATACGGGCGACGGTGGTCTTACCCGTACCTGGATTGCCGAGGAAGACGTACTGATCCTTGAATGGCGGCAGGGCCTTCGGATCGTTCTTCTCGATACGGTACTGCTTGATATTCTCGACGATGCTGTGCATCTCGCGCTTCACGTCGTCGATACCCACGAAGGCATCAAGACGACTCAGGATCTCGTCGGGTGTCTGCTCAATGAAGATGTTGCCAGAGATATCCTCGGGTTCTACCTGGCGGGTATGGCCGTTCTCCAGACAACGCTTGTAGATGTCGTCGGCCTTCTCCATCGCCTCGTAGGCATTGCGGAAGGATATCTTACGGTGCTTGACCATATAACGAAAATAGCCGAGGAGCTTCTTCTCGGCCTCGCCCTCGACAGCAAATCCGAGGCGCAACAGCTCACGCTCGCAAATGGCCAACAACTCCTGCGGACTACAGTCGTGGAGCTCGAGCACTTTGGCAAAACGGCTGCGCCCACTCTTTTTCTTCTGGAAATAGTATTCAATCTGGTTCTTCTCGCCCTCGAAGATGACTATCGGATAGGTAAGCCAACCTGCGGAGAGGTCGCGCTCCCAGTCTTCCATCATGCTGAAGAGACGGTCGATAGGTGTCAGGTGCTCCGTATCGGTCATCAGCAGATGGGCATTGTCGATGACAATCAGGCGCCCCTGCAGTTCCTCGACGGTCTTCTCGTTGAGGGTGCCTATCCACTGGTTGTACTCCGAGGCATCGACCTTCTTGATGCGGGGATGGGTGACGATGCCGTTAGCCAGGAACAGCTGATGGATGATGCTGATGAGGAAGGTCTTACCCGTGCCGCTATTGCCGAGCACGAGCATATCCATCTCTGGACGCTGGCGCAGACGACCCTCACGTTTGGAGGCATTATAGAAGGCGACGAGACGCTGCACCTCATTGATGACCTCCTGCTTGCCGACGGCCTCTGCGAGGAGGACGGCAGGATCGACAGCGGGGGCAGCCTTTTGGGCTGGCGCAGGCTGCACTGCAGGAGCCACAGGTACTTCGTTCGCTACGGAGGCCGCTGGTGCTGAAGGAGCGCCCTGCGATGGTGTATTCACATCGGGCTGGCGCGTTCCGCAGAAGGTGCAGAACTTCGCGTTATCTGCCAGTTCATGCTGGCACTTGACACATCTCTTCATATCATTGTAGATTTTTAGTTATTCTTGTTTTCGACATAACGGAAATAGGCTATCAGTGCCTCACCAGAAGGCAGACTCTCGAAACGCTTCTTCAGCACATCAGGACTGGCCTCGCTGCCGTTGATAGTACCCTCGCTGACCTCACCGTAGATTTGGAGCACAGAGAACT
>JAEEHP010000042.1 GCA_016280855.1 Bacteroidaceae bacterium | reverse complement strand
GTGGAGTCCTACCGTTATGAGAGCCACCGCAACGGGAACGACACCATCACCTACAGCATCGCCCTGCGGGGCTATGGCAGCAAGGACGACTATCTGCTGGACCTCGCGCGCGTCGAAGATCCTGCCAGCAGCTGGACCAACGACTTCAGCGACTTCCGCAAGACCCACACCTACCTCTATCCCAACCCCTACATGCAACAGGAACTGCGCTTCTACAAACTGCTCGGGGGCAACAACCGGCGGATGTTCCTCGGCGCGCGAGAGGCGGTGATGTTCGACTACGTGCAGGGGCGCGGCAACCTCATCGCTATGCAGACGCAAATCAATAAGGAGAAGGGTATGTACTTCCACTTCGACATATCACCTCTGGACAGTCTGCTCGATGCCCTGCTCGCTCCGATAGCCAAGCCCCGACCTGTTCACTACGAACATGCTGCCGGCCAGCCTGTGGACAAGAGCACCACCTACTACAGCACCGACTACCTCCTGCCCTCGCTGCGTGGTAAGAGTGAATCCACGGGCAAACTCTACGTCATCACTGCCCGTCAGGGTGCGGCCAGGATTTATCATGAACTGCTGCAAGCCGCCCAGCATCACTTGGATGTCAGCCCCGCGCAATGCTGCGTGCTGGAATACGCCAAACGCCATTTCAAGTTGAGCGGCGTCCGCAACACCGTTAAGTTGCAGGTCAACGACATCGCCGAATCCAGTTTCCTCATGGCCGACCTCGACCGCGAAGGCACGCTCTACGTCCTGCGACTGGAAGTGAATGGCGAGTATTGGATTCCGAAGGACTGGAAGTTAAACATTAAACGTTAAACATTAAACAACAAACATACATTAATCATTATTAATCCTTTGAAGAAATGAAAAGAATCATCACCCTCGTTGCTGCCGGCCTGCTGACTGCGGCAAGCGCTTTCGCCCAAGGCGAAAACCCTCACGGACTTTACAAACTTCAGCGTCTCGGCTACGAGAACGGCCGTCCTGACCACGTACCGGAACTGACGCAGTACAAGTACTTCTCGGACTTCGTGCCTGTGACAATCATGCTGATGCGCAACACACCCAAAGAGTACCTCTACGTTTTGAAGCAGGACGAACCGCATCCCTACGTCTTCACAGGCGACGTAGCCGTGGGCGAGGACGGGCGCGGCACCCGCATCTACGGCACCGACAGCAATCACGTCATCGTGAAGTGGTACAACACCATCCGCCCAGGCAACGGCGACCTCTTCCCCATGAACCAGTTCATCACCGAATATTATGACCGCAACGGCTTCGAGCAGCAGATGCAGCGCTCCATCGAGATGCTGCAGCAGAAGCACAAGCAGCCCAACCACCGCCTCGCAGGATGCTGGCGTCTTGTGGGAACCTACAAGCAAGTGGAAGGCGAGCGCGTGCTGACCAGCGCACCAGCAGATACCTACAAGATCTATGGCGACAAGGATGTCACCTGCCTCTTCTGCCGGGGTGACCAGATCATGGGCGCCACCATCCTCTACAGATCCATGGAATACAAGCCCGAGAAGAATGATGCCGACACCGCCGGGTTCAGCGAAGGGGGTAGCACCGGAAATGATGGTGGCGCTGCCACAGCGGGAGTCATCAAATGGAAAAGCAACGACAGCTTCGAGGCCATCTCCATGCGTCCTGATGAAACCGTCGTTGAAGAACTATGGAAACGAGCCGCACTACCCGAAGCGTTCCAAAAACTCTTTGGCACCCAAAAGCCCTGACACGCCAACGATTGTCCCGCTGCCTTTACCCCTCTTGCAAAGGCATCGTATGAAATAAGCAGTTAGTTAATTAAGGACTTGTCCATTTGGGGCAACCTCCGCGTCCTCACAACGCGGAGGTTGTCTGCTTTCGTATGCGGTATTGAACCGCCGTCCCGTCCACCTCTCAGACCTCAGGAGTATCATCAACTGGGAGGAAGTGGAGCGACGCTATGTGGGTTGAAGCAGCAAAAGAGTTCTCTTGATCTTAGAAACGCGTCCTAATACTCAGAGATAGCCGTTGACCACTGCCGCGAGTTGGGGTAGGGGCAAGGTGCCACTTTGTCGCCAGAGCTGCTGGCCGCTGCGGAAGAGCATGAGGGTAGGCACGGCCTGCACGCCGTATTGTGCGGCTGTCTGCTGGTACTTATCCACATCCACCTTGATGATGCGCAGACGTTCGCCCAGCTGCTGCTTCAGGTTTTCCAGCACGGGGTGCATAGCCTTGCAAGGACCGCACCAGGTGGCGAAGAAATCGACCAGTACGAGGCGGTCGGCAGAGATGACGTCGTTGAAGGTTTCCATATTCTTGATGAATGTATTGTCGAGTGAGCCTTTTAACTTTTGCAAAGGTACAGCTTTAGGTTTGAACGCCAAAGTATTTCTGCTGTAATTTGCTCTCCTGGAGCTCCATAAAAGTCTTTTTAACATTTTCGGCCGAATTAGTTGCACCGTTTATTTCTTTTGAAAGCGCGTTGGCCGTTGATTCAGCTCTTCAAAAAAAATTGTAACTGGCACAACCTTTTGCCGTATTCATACGTTTATATAAGTAGTATGACACGAGAAGAATTCACCCAACTGGCCAGTAAGGAGCAAGCCGCTCTGCGTAGATTCCTCATGGCTGCGTGCGGAGGCAACCGAGAAGTGG
>JAEEHP010000041.1 GCA_016280855.1 Bacteroidaceae bacterium | reverse complement strand
GGGCGTCAGCTGTTCGGCCGACCGCAACATCAAGGCTAAGATCAACCGCGACGGCGTATGGCTCGAAGTGATGGACAGCAACCCCACGGAGCTTATTCCCGAAGCTCTGCGCCGTCCAGGCGAAGGCACGAAGGGCATTGAGATAGACCTCTCGAAGGGCATCGATGCCGTGCGCGCCGAGCTGACGAAATACCCCGTCAGCACACGTGTGAACCTCAAGGGCACCATCATCGTGGCGCGCGATATCGCCCACGCCAAGCTGAAGGCTCGTCTGGATGCCGGCGAAGGCATGCCCGAGTACTTCAAGAAATATCCTGTGCTCTATGCCGGGCCTGCCAAGACGCCCGAAGGCTACCCCTGCGGCTCCATGGGTCCCACCACAGCCAACCGCATGGATCCCTACGTGGATGAGTTCCAGGAGAACGGTGCCAGCCTCGTAATGATCGCCAAGGGCAACCGCTCGCAGCAGGTGACCGATGCCTGCCAGAAGCACGGCGGCTTCTACCTCGGCACCATCGGCGGCGTGGCAGCTGTGCTCTCGCAGTCGAGCATCAAGAGCATCGAGTGCGTGGAATATCCCGAACTCGGTATGGAAGCCATCTGGAAGATTGAGGTCGAGGACTTCCCCGCCTTCATCCTCGTCGATGACAAAGGCAACGACTTCTTCAAACAGCTGAAGCCCTTGTGCTGCAAGAACTAAAAAGGCCTACCCCCAACAGCCTCACCCCTTCGCTCCCGTGGGCGAGGGGGTGAGGAAGGGTGGCACCAGACAAAAATAGATCACGATGAAAGTATTGTCCAAGCTCTTATTAACTATTGGATTCACGATAGCACAAGTGTCCGTTCCCTCCCTCACAGGGAGGGCAGGGGGTGGGTCCGCTCTTTATGCCCAGCAGTTGGCTTTTCCAGGTGCTGAGGGTTTTGCCGCCTACGCAACAGGCGGTCGCGGCGGCTCGGTATATCACGTGACGAACCTCAACGCATCGGGAGCCGGTTCGCTGGCCGACGCCGTGAGCCAGTCGGGGCGCATCGTGGTCTTCGACGTGGGAGGCGTGATTAACATCACTGGCTCCAGCATCACCATCAAGAGCAATATCACCATCGCCGGACAGACAGCGCCAGGCGAAGGCATCACCATCTACGGCGGACGCGTCATCGCCTCGAAGAGCAAGAACATCATCATGCGATACATTCGCATGCGTGGCGGAAAGAGCGTCAACAGCAGCAAATGCACCTTGACCCTGGACGAATGCGAGAATGTCATCATGGACCACTGCGACGTTTCGTGGGGACCATGGGACAACGTACATATCACTGATGCCAACAACATCACCTGGCAGAACTGCATCATCTCCGAAGGCATCGAACCACAGCGTTTCGGAGCCATCACTGACGGCACACGCAACTGGACCATCTGCCACTGCCTCTGGATCAACAACAAGAGCCGCAATCCCAAGATGAAGTGCTTCCTGCAATACTATAATAATATAGTATATAACTTCGGCATGGGCATTATCGGCGGTCACTCGGCAGCCGACAACTATCAGGACGTGTGGAACAACTACTTCATCGCAGGTCCCAACGGTTCGCAGAAGTATTTCGACGACTGGACGAGCACTGACCACCTCTACAGCGCAGGCAATTACTTCGACGGAAACTGCGACGGACGACTCAACGGAACACTCATCACCGACCACAACAGCGCCACGGCAATGTCACGTCCCTACTTCAACGTCTCGCACCCGATGAACGTCGAGACGGCTGCCGAGGCTTATGCCACAGCCGTAGAGCAGGTCGGAGCATCACGCGTTCGCGACAGCCACGACCGCCGTCTCATCGAACATCTCACCTCGCTCGGCAAGAAGGGAGCCTTCATCGCCAACGAGGACGACCTCGGAGGCATCGGCACCGTAGCAGGAGGCACGCCACTCGCCGACAGTGACCGCGACGGCATGCCCGATGAATGGGAACTGGCTAAAGGACTGAACAGAAACGTCAATGACGCCAGCGCCTACACCCTCGGAGGAGGATACACCAACATCGAACACTACATCAACAGCCTCGCCGACAAATTCGACGATATGCCCTCGCTGCAATGCCCGCAGAACGTCACGGCCAAGATGACCACAATCACCACCGCCAAGATCTCGTGGACGAACATCGAGGATGCCGACAAGACCATTGTCGTCGAGCAGTCGGAGGACGGCGTCAACTTCGAGGAAATCAAACGACTCAGCGGCAGAAGCACCTACGTACTGGTCACTGACCTCATCCAAGGCAAGATCTACTATTTCCGCCTCAAGACCGTCAGCGACGACGAGGAATCGCCCTACTCCGCTATCGTGTCGGTCAACGACGAATACAAGCACGGCGGAGGAGGCACCAAAGCCAGCACAACGACCTTCAAGCCCAAGACTGGAATGCTCTACCGCATTATTAACTACGCCAACATCCCCTACAACTCCGGCAGCACTTACAGCGGCGTAGCCAAGTACCTCACGTGCAATGCCGACGGCACCCTTGGCACGACCGCCGACTTCGTCTGGGACGACCGCAACCTGCTGTGGACGATCACGCCTGTCGAAGGCGGTTTCAACATCTGCAACTACGGCACCAACCTTTACTTCACGCCCAACAACGTCAACACGTCAGCCGGAGGCGAATACCGTATAGGCACGACGACCACGCCCAGCGTATTCACCATCAACTACACGGGCAACCAGACGGCCTCGCAGTCCGGAGCCACGGCAGCGCTGTCCATGTATCGTATCAACTGCCCCTCCAACAATAACTTCCAGGTTCGTGCCCGCCATTTCGAGAACGACTGGATTTGGAGTTCCGGCACCTCCGACCGCGCTGACATGGTCTTCACCTTCGTTGCCATCGAGGAAGTGCATGTCAACCCCGATATCGTGGACCGCGTGTCTGAGCTGAAGGTATCGCCATCGGCAAGCCCACGCTACTTCAACCTGCAGGGCTTATCCTTAGCCGCTCCGCCACAACACGGCATCTACATCGAATGTCAGCCGCAGGCCGACGGCACCGTACTCATCCAAAAGCGGATACAAAAATAAATCGCATGTTAGACCAGCTTTACGCCCCGAACGCCAATCCCACATCCGTTGGCTTCTCCTTCGAAGTCCTTCCGCCCTTGAAGGGCACAGGCACGGACACGCTCTTCAAGACCATCGAGACGCTGGCGCCGTTCCACCCTCGCCACATCAACATCACCACCCACCGTGCTGAATATGTCTATCGTGAGCTGGAAGGTGGATTGGTGGAGCGCAGCCGCGTGCGCCGCCGTCCCGGCACCATCGCCATCGCCGCCGCAATCCAGCAGCGGTGGGGCATACCTGTCATTCCGCACATCGTATGCTCAGGTAGCACGAAGCAGGACATCGAATATGCGCTGCTCGACCTGCAGTTCCTCGGCATCAGCGACATCTTCATCCTGCGCGGCGACAAGGCTAAGGAGGAATCCATGTACCAGCCCACGCCTGGAGGCTACACGCATGCCATCGAGCTCATCGACCAGGTGAACCGTTTCAACGAAGGTTTCTTCGCCGACGGTACGCCCATTAAGGTCAAGGGAATGCCCTTTGAGTTTGGCGTCGCCGCCTACCCCGAGAAGCACGAGGAAGCGCCTAACCTCGAAAGCGACATACGCGTTCTCTATGAAAAACAGCAACGTGGCGCTAAGGTGGCTATCACGCAGCTGTTCTACGACAACGAGAAGTACTACACCTTCGTGGCACGAGCCCGGGCTGCTGGCGTCACGATTCCCATCATCCCCGGCCTGAAACCGCTGTCGAAACTCTCGCAGCTCACCACCGTCCCCAAGACCTTCCGTTGCGACCTGCCCTTTGCACTCAGCGAAGAGCTGCGACGCTGCACGACAGACGACGAGGTGAAGCAGGTAGGCATAGAATGGGGCATCGCACAATGTCGGGACCTCATCGCCCACGGCGTGCCTAACCTCCACTTCTACACGCTCAGCGCCGTGGACAGCATCCGCCAGATTGCTGAACAGATCTATTGAAGGCCCTAAGCACGTATAGACGTAAATAAAGCAATAATATAGGAGATGGCACAGAAGGTGTTTTATAAGACAACGAATTTTACGAATTAAACGAATTCTTTCTTGCCCTATAGCCTTATCTTCGCGCAGCTACGACTCAAACGTAAATTCGTTTAATTCGTATAATTCGTTGTTTAAAAAGAATAAATATGCCAAGTGCTATATTGTTGCCCCCAAAAAGCCCCGGAAAACCTGAAGTTTCTCGGGGCTAAATGTATCACTGAGCAGCGCTGTATTACTTCACAGCTTTCTTCTTGCCATCGACAACATAGATGCCTTTCTGCGTACCGTTGGAACGGCGGCCGCTGAGGTCGTAGATGGCCTTGTCGCTCTGAGCACCCGTGACGGCAGTGATCGCCGTTACCTCGTCAAGGCTGACAGCATGCTTCACCTCCATCTGCGTGGCGGTAGCCGTCTGCAGTTCCCAGGTGATGCCGCAGCGAGTGGGAAGGAAAGTCTTGTCGGCAGAGGTGGGCAGAAGCACGCTCTCCAGGATCTCCACATCCTGCTTGGCAGGAATACCGTAGCGATTACCTTCGCCCGTGAGGCTCACGTAGCTGCCGCAGAAGCTGATGCGGTTGCCGGCATTATCGCTGAGGGTCACAGGAAGGATGTCGGTGCTGATGCTCTGGGCATCATTGCTGCGAGCACGCATGCTCTGCATCTTGGGCGAGTAAATCAGGTAGGGCAGACCGGCCTGAATGCCCTCATCCGTGCAGTCCACGAAATAGAGGTTCAGCGTCGAACCCTCCTGCTTGATGGCGGCGAGACGCTCGACACGCACATCCTTGGCGGCGGCCTGCAGCTGCTCGGCGCTCAGCGTCATAGGCAGGCAGATGGTGTTGTAACCGGCGAAGAGGTAGCGGCTGATCTGTACCGTCTGATCGGCTACCTGCAGTTCGCTGACATTCAACGTCTCAGTGGTCGTGGACAAATACTTCACACGGTTCTGAGCGATGGCAGGAACCAACGTCATGGCTGCTGCCATAAGGGTAAACATAAGTTTCTTCATAGTGGTTGTGTTTAGGTTATAAGTAGGGTTGATTATTGCTTTTGCTTGATCAGGTACTCCGCGATCTGCACGGCATTGAGCGCCGCACCCTTCTTGATCTGGTCGCCGCAGAGCCAGAAGGTGAGGCCGTTGGGGTTGGCCAAGTCGCTGCGTACGCGTCCGACATAGACGTCATCCTTGCCTGCGGTGAACAGGGGCATCGGGTACTGCTTCGTAGCGGGGTCGTCGATCACGGTGATTCCAGGAGCATTGCGGAAGGCATCGCGAGCCTCATCTGGCGTGATGGGACGCTCCGTCTCGATCCACACGGCTTCAGAATGGCTGCGCAACGAGGGAACACGAACACACATCGCAGAGCAGGCTGCATCAGTATGCATGATCTTGCGCGTCTCGTTGAACATCTTCATCTCCTCCTTCGTGTAACCGTTGTCCGTGAAGACATCAATCTGCGGGATAACGTTATAAGCCAGCTGATAGGCGAACTTATCCACGGTGGCAGGCTTGCCGTCGAGCACCTCGCGGTACTGCTGTTCGAGCTCAGCCATAGCTGCTGCACCAGCGCCGCTGGCTGCCTGATAGCTGGCCACGTGGATACGTTTGATATGGCTAAGCTGCTCCAGTGGCTGGAGGCATACAACCATCATGATGGTCGTGCAGTTGGGATTTGCGATGATGCCACGCGGACGGTTCAGCGCATCCTCAGCATTGCACTCGGGCACCACCAAAGGCACATCCTCATCCATACGGAAGGCCGAGCTGTTGTCGATCATCACGGCACCATGCTTGGTGATGGTCTCGGCAAACTCTTTCGATGTGCCGCCACCCGCCGAGACGAAGGCGTAGTCCACACCGCGGAAGTCATCGTTGTGTTGCAGCAGCTTCACTTCATACTCCTTGCCGCGAAACGTATATTTACGGCCCGCACTGCGCTGACTGCCAAACAGCAGCAGCTCATCGATGGGGAAATTGCGCTCGTCCAACACGCGCAGAAACTCTTGACCTACGGCGCCGCTGGCGCCAACGATTGCTATTTTCATCTCTTTATCTAACGATTTAACGATTTACTAACTTTCAACTTGTCAACTTGCCAACTCGTCAACTTGTCAACTCGTCAACTTGTCAACTCTCAACTTCATCACCTCTTCCCACCGCTCGGCCAGAGCCGTCATCGAAGGCAGCACGATGGCTGCTCCTTCGTCGGCCAACAGCTTGGCATCCAGGGGGCCGGTGTTCACGGCTACGGTGAAGATGCCAGCTGCCACCGCTGCACGCACGCCCAACGGAGCGTTCTCGACCACCATGGCTTCGTCGGCCGTGATGCCAGCCTTCTTCAGCGCCATGAGGTACGGCTCAGGGTTGGGTTTGCCGAAGCGTACGTCGTCGCCCGTGACCATCAGCTCAGGACGGAAGTGCCCGGGGTAATGAGCCTCCAACCGAGTGAGCAACGACTGCTGAGCCGACCCAGTCACGAGGACGCGCATCAGTCCGCAGTCCCTGACCTTGTTGAGCACAGCGCCCGCTCCTGTCATCTCAGGAGCCTCGCCGCCGTTTGCCGCCTGATATTCGTTGAAGACCACGGTCTTGCGGCGGTACAGTTCCTGTGCTTCCTCTTCGGTGGCATCACGGCCCCAGTAGCGTTGGGTGAAGATGCTGATGGTACCGATTCCCGTTCGTCCCTCGTTCTCGAAGGCATCCACGGGCTCCATCGGCAGACCATATGCTGTCATCACCTTGGCCCATGCGAAGGCGTGTCCCGGCATACTGTCGAAGAGCACGCCATCCATGTCGAAGAGTACAGCCCGAAGCATTATGCGAGTCTTGCCTTGATGGCTTCTGTTTCCTTTTCGTAACCGGGCTTGCCCAGCAATGCGAACATATTCTTCTTGTAAGCCTCCACACCGGGCTGGTTGAAAGCATTGACGCCCAGCAGCTGGCAGTGAATGCCGCAGGCACGCTCGAAGAAGTAGATGAGCTGTCCGAGGTGGTAGGCATCGAGACGCTCGATAGCGATGCGGATGTTGGGCACGCCGCCATCGACGTGAGCCAGCTGGGTGCCCAGCTCAGCCATCTTGTTCACCTCATCGACACGTTTGCCGGCGAGGAAGTTCAAGCCGTCGAGGTTCTCCTCGTCGGAGGGGAAGAGCAACTTATGCTCTGGTGTCTCCACGCTGATGACGGTCTCGAAGATCGAGCGCTCGCCCTCCTGAATCCACTGACCCATCGAGTGCAGATCGGTGGTCAGGTCCACGCTGGCAGGATATATTCCCTTGCCGTCCTTACCTTCGCTCTCGCCGAAGAGCTGCTTCCACCATTCTGCCACGAAGTGCAGCTTGGGCTGGTAGTTGGCCAGGATCTCGATCTTCTTACCCTTTGTGTAGAGGGCATAGCGTGCGGCGGCATATTGTGCTGCAGGATTCTCGGCGAACGGCAGGGCGGCCGTCTGCTCCATGTCCTGTGCGCCCTTGACAAGCTGGACGATGTCGAAGCCGGCAACGGCGATGGGCAGCAGGCCTACTGGTGTCAGCACCGAGAAGCGACCGCCTACGTTATCAGGAATCACAAAGCTCTTGTAGCCTTCCTTGTCGGCACATGTGCGGGCTGCACCGCGCTTGGCGTCTGTGATCGCCACGATGACCTTCTTGGCCATCTCCTTGCCACGCTGCTCCTCACACTGCTTCTTCAGCAGACGGAATGCCAGCGCTGTCTCGGTCGTAGTGCCGCTCTTCGAGATATTGATGACGCCGAAGCGCTTATTCTTTAACAAAGTGGTCAGTTCGTAGAGGTAGTCCTCGCCAATATTATTACCGGCAAAGAGGATGGTGGGGTTCGAGCCGTCGTTCTGCAGCCACTGGAAGCTGTTGCTGAGGGCTTCGATGACAGCCTTGGCACCGAGGTACGAGCCTCCGATACCCGCCACGACAACGGCGTCGCACTCTGCGCGCAGCACATCAGCCGTAGCCTTTACTTCTGCGATGAAATCGGCTGAAATGCTCGAAGGCAAGTGCAGCCAACCTAAGAAATCGTTGCCGGGACATGTGCCTGCCTCTAAGGCTTGCTGTGCGTCGGCAACGCGAACCTCGCAGGCTTTCAGTTCTTCGCTGCTCACCCAGGGAGCAGTCTTCTTCAAGTCTAATGTAATCATAGATGTATTTCCTTTAATACGATATTTCGCCGCAAAGGTAATAAAAAGTTTAGTGTTTATGGTTTAAAGTTTAAAGTTTTTGCGCTTTTTGTGTATCATTTTGCACTTTTTCAATCATCAATCCTCAATCATCAATATAAAATAAGTATCTTTGCGCCACAAGAACTATCCGCTCGGCGCTTGCAAAGCTTCGCTTGCGAAGAACTTTCCGCTCTCAACTCTCAACTTTCAACTTTCAACTTTCAACTCCCTCCTCCCCCCCCCATGCAGTCCTTAACGCCCTTCGCAAGCCCCCTCTACGTGATGTCGAAACCCGTCGGCAGCGCGTGCAACCTGGCATGTGCCTACTGCTACTATCTCGAGAAATCACACCTCTACCCTACCACCCAAGGCACGCGC
>JAEEHP010000040.1 GCA_016280855.1 Bacteroidaceae bacterium | reverse complement strand
TTCGGCTACGGCCTCAGTTACACTACCTTCGAAATAGGCAAGGGCAAGCTCATTAAAAAGTCTGGAAAATCGAAGCCTGCCTAGAATGGTACCATGACCGTTCTCGTCGTGCCCGTGATCAACACAGGCCAGCGCGAGGGTACTGAGACCGTACAGGTCTATGTGAAGCGACTTGACGACCCAGGAGCGCCCATCAAGGCGTTGAAAGGATTCGAGAAACTGAGCCTGCAGCCAGGCGAGACAAAGCGTGCCGTCATTGCCCTCGAACGCGAGGCCTTCGAATACTACGACGAGACCATCGATGAGCTGGCTGTCAAGCCTGGCCGTTATCAGATTCTCTACGGCACCTCATCGCTCGACAAGGATCTCCAAACGCTGTCGTTCCGTGTCAAATAAAAAACTATACTACGATGAAAAAAACGATCTTATTCACACTTTTTCTCTGCTTTGCCATGACAGCAGCGGCGCAGCCTCAGGGCTTTCAGATGCCCCGGAACAACGCTACATTTCAGGACCTCAATTACGCCGGCGACGACCTCGAAGCCCATCGCCTCGACATCTACCTGCCCGATACCGGCAAGGATAAATACCCCGTCGTCGTGGCTATCTACGGCAGCGCGTGGTACTCCAACAACATGAAGGCGATGACTTTCATGTCCATCGGCAAGCCCTTGGTGGATGCCGGTTTCGCTGTCGTGTGCATCAACCACCGTTCGAGTGGCGATGCCAAGTTTCCTGCACAAATCCACGACGTGAAAGCAGCGCTGCGTTTCGTCCGTGCCAATGCCGAAAAATATAAGCTCGACGCCTCCTTCGTGGGCATTACAGGCTTCTCCAGCGGTGGACATCTCGCGTCGCTCGCCGGTGTTACCAACAAGATGAAGACGCGCACCGTGGGCTCCACCACCGTTGACCTCGAAGGCACCGTGGGCGGCGACCTCGATTACCCGAGCACCGTAGATGCTGTCGTCGATTGGTTTGGGCCTGTCGATATGGCGCACATGGAGAATTGCGAGACGGTGAAGGACGGACGTTCGCCCGAGGCGGCACTCATCGGCGGCGCTCCGGCCGATAATCCCGACCTCGTGGCGCTCATCAGCCCCATTACATACGTTACTCCCCAGTGCCCGCGCTTCCTCGTCTTCCACGGCGAGGCCGACAACGTCGTTCCCCACTGTCAGGGCGCCCGCTTCTCCGAGGTGCTGAAGCAGGCTGGACGCCTTGAGGCGTTCGTCAGCGTACCCGACGGCCAGCATGGCCCTGTGACCTTCAACGAACAGACCTTCAAGCAGATGACCGTCTTCTTCATCAAGGAAGCCCTGGCCGCTCACTGCCCCTCAGCCCCCTCCAACGACCCCACATCCCCCTCCCTCAACCCCTCAGCCCCCTCCAACGCTTCAACCCAGCCCACGGGTCCTGTGTCCGACGGTTTGTCCGTCGGATCCCCCCGCTCCCGCCTCGTCGAGGACGGCGGCACCGGCCCCTACAAGGCCATCATGACCGAGGTCAAGGGCTTCGAGGCGCACACCATTTTCGCGCCGCAGGATCTCTCTGTCTTCAACGCCAAGCACCCCCTTCCCGTGCTCGTGTGGGGCAATGGCGCCTGCAACAACTCGCCCTTCGAGCACTACAAATTTCTCAATGAGATAGCCTCCTACGGCTTCCTCGTCGTCGCCACTGGCTATATCCCCATGGATGATAAACCTTATCGCGGCCCCATGTCCACTACCCAGCAGCAGATCGAGAGCATCGACTGGGCTTTCGCGCAGAATGCCGACCCTCAGTCGCCCTACTACCAGAAGATCGATGTCCGTCATATCGCAGCAGCCGGGATGTCGTGCGGCGGCTTACAGACGCTGTTCAACTGCGCCGATCCGCGCATCACGACGCTCATGATCTGCAACAGCGGGCTCTTCAACCGCCAGAACGCTCATCAGGCCGTGGGCGGTATGCCAATGCCTCCGAAGGAGAAACTTGCTGAGATCCATACCCCCGTCATCTATATCCTTGGCGGTAAGCCCGACATAGCTTACGAAAACGGTATGGATGATTTCCGTCGCATCAACCACGTGCCGGCATGTGCCGCTAATCTGCCCGTAGGCCACGGCGGCACCTACGCCCAACCCCATGGTGGCGAGTTTGCCGTGGTGGCGCTCGCTTGGCTGCAGTGGCAGCTCAAGGGCGACAAACAGGCTGCCAAGATGTTCCGAGGCCGCAACAACCTGTTGCAACAGCGTGAGGGATGGACGCTTGAAAAGAACAAGAAGATGAAATAGCCCGTTATGACAGAACCCACCGTACCGCTCATCACGAGCACACAGAATCCCAAGATCAAACGCCTGCTGGCACTCCAGGAGAAATCATCCGAGCGCCGCAAGAGCGGTCTGTTTGTCGTCGAAGGACGTCGCGAGCTCCAGCATTGCATCGCCGCTGGCTACGAGGTCGAGAGTGTGTTCGTAAGGCCCCTCTCTAACTCCCCCCGTGGGGGGGAGGACGCTTTGTCCCCTAGTATAAAAGATGCCATAGGATTTGCAGCTCTCCCCCCCACGGGGGGAGCGGGGAGAGGGGCTGTATATTACGTCTCTGCGCACGTCTATGAGCGCATCGCCTATCGAGGCTCCACTGAAGGCATCGTTGCCATCGTTAAAGCCCAACACCTCACATTGGAAAACATCGGCTGTGCGGCTCTCCCCCCCACGGGGGGAGCGGGGAGCGGGGCTTTATTTATCGTTCTCGAGCGTGTGGAGAAGCCCGGCAACCTCGGTGCTGTGCTCCGTTCGGCTGATGCCGCCGGCGCTACGGCCGTCATCATCTGCGATCCCTTGACCGATCTCTATAATCCCAACCTCATCCGTGCCTCCATCGGTGCATGCTTCACCGTGCCCATGGTGGCTTGCACGTCTGAGGAGTGTATAGCGTTCTTTAAGCAGCACGGAATACGTATTCTCACGGCACAGTTACAGGACTCTGAACTGTATTACGACACCGACATGACAGGCCCAACGGCCATCGTCATGGGCACGGAATCCACGGGACTCACCGACCAATGGCGGCAAGCTGCCGATGCCCACATCCGCATCCCTATGCTTGGGCAGCTCGACTCGCTCAACGTCAGCGTCTCTGCCGCTATCCTCCTCTTCGAAGCCGTGCGGCAGCGCAGCGAATGGCACACCCCATGACCTTAACCCCACAACTTCATCTATGACGACGATCCTAACCTTCTTATTACTTGCCATGCTATCCGTCGATGCGACTTGTGCCAGCGACAAGCAAACGTGGCGACCTGTGGAGCTGAGGCGCGACATCACGCACCCGCAACCGATGACAGGACTGGTGCTGTGGCCTGAGACGGCTCGCCGCCTGAACGACACCTACGGGCAGGCCATCCAACTGGAGTTCTCCTATTGCCTGCCCTGCAAGGTCGTCACCGGTTGCCGCGAGGACGGCACCATCGAGTACGACTGGAGCTGGTTCGACCGCGTGCTCGAAGACGTCGCCAGTCGCGGGCATCAACTCATCGCCCGCTTCCGCTACGAATACCCGTCGAGCCGCGACGTCGACGGTCAGCGAGGAACGACGGCAGTCCCGACCTACATCAAGCAACGGCCAGACTACGCCGAGACCTTCGCCGAGAACCCCAACAACGACGGTCCCACGTGGTATGCCGACTGGACCAACGCCGAGTTGCAGCGGTTCACCCTTCAGTTCTACACCGACTTCGCACGCCGCTATGCCCACGACCGCCGATTGGCTTTCCTCGAGGTGGGATTCGGACATTGGTCGGAGTACCACATCTACGGCACAACGTTGGACATCGGCAAGAACTTCCCCTCCAAAGCCTTCCAGAAGCAGTTCTACGAACACATGAACGCCGTGATGACCGACATCCCGTGGGCGGTGTCCATCAATGCGGGCGACCGCCGCTATTCGCCTGTGCCCGACGAGCCTTCGTTGCAAGCCATACGTTTCGGCTCGTTCGACGACTCGTTCATGCATAAGTCGCATGAACTCAGCAGCGGCGGAGGCTGGAACGAGCGCTGCTGGAACGCCATCGGAAAAGAGTCGCGCTGGCAGACGGGCGTCTGCGGAGGCGAGGTCAGCTACTACTCGTCCAACGACCAGCGCAACTTCCTCAATCCCGACGGCCTCTATGGTCACACCTGGGAAGAACAAGCCGCCAAATACCATATCACCTTCATGATCTCGAACGACGCACCACGCGGAGACGTTGCCACACCCGAACGCTTCCGCGAGGGCACGATGGCTACGGGCTATCGCTTCGTCGTCACGCGATGTGAGACCAACGGCATCGTCACCCGCCTGAGCGTCTCCAACGAAGGTGTGGCACCCCTCTATCGCGATGCGTGGTTTGCTATCGGCGACACCCGTTCGACCCCCTCGCTGCGCGGTCTGCTCCCCGGCGACGAGATGACGGTGGAGATTCCCGCCGTTCCCCGTGCCGACGGCAGCAACCTGCGGATCGTTAGCGACCACATTCTGCCTCAGCAGCAGATCGAGTTCGTGGCCGGACGTAAATGAAGATTCCGTGAATAGAACCTGTGGGTCGCACACACCACACCAGCCTCCCTGCGTCCCTGGTTCGCACACGCCTCACCGTCCTCCCTGCGTCCTGTGGGTCGCGGTTCGTCCGCGACCATTCCCTCAACTCAAGACAAAGTATAATGAAACAGGAAATCAACCCCAAAGAAACCAGCCGGGCACAGGCTTTTGAACTCTGGATGAAGTCGCCCATGCCTATGGTGACGCTCGTCAAGACCTTTGACGTGACGCGCCTGCTGAAGGCGAGCCGGCGGCAAGGCCTGAAGTTCAATATGCTCCTGTGCTGGTGCATCGGCAAAGTAGCCAGCCAGATTCCTGAGTTCTACTTGTTGCCCAAGGACGGCAAGCTGTACCGCTTCGACCGCCTGGGCGTCAACGTGATCGTGGATAACGGGCAAGGAGGCATCAGCAACTGCGACATACCTTACAGCGCCGACCTCCGACAGTTCAGTCGCGACTACGACATGCTCACGAATGAGGCGGCCGCAACATGCCGTGATATAAACGACGACGAGGCAATGATTATCGGGACCTCGGCCGTAGTCGGTACCGAGCTCGACTGCATAGTCAACCAATACACAGGCATCTTCAACAACCCCTTCCTCGTATGGGGCAGATACAAGCGGCATTGGTTCAAGACCACGCAGACCATCTCCCTACAATTCCATCACGCCCAGTTCGATGGCCGCCAAGCAGCCCTCTTCCTGGAACGATTGCAACAGACGCTGAAGACATGGAAGTAACGAATCTCATGACCTTCACCCACCGGCAGCAGCTGAGGGAGTGGCTCATGCAGAACCACCTCTCGGAGCAGTCGTGTTGGGTGGCTTGCAACAGGTCCAAGACGCCTAAGCCCGACACCCTTCCTTACCTCGAGATCGTGGAAGAAGCGCTCTGCTTCGGATGGATAGACTCCACACTGAAGAAACTGCCCGACGGCCGCCTGGCACAACGCCTGTCGCCCCGACGGAAAGGCAGCCAATGGACAGAACTGAACCGACAACGTTGCCGCGACCTCGAAGCCCGCGGGCTGATGACCGAGGCGGGGCGGAAAAAACAAACTTACAACAATGAAGAAAATCATTAAAAGAGGATGCGGCTGCCTGCTGGGCGCTGTATTGCTATTTGTCATCGCAGGAGCCGTTCTCCTCAATAAGTTTAACCCCAAGTGGCACGATGCCTACGGCCAGCGCTACACGGACATCGCCTACGGCAGCCGAGAGCACAACACCTACGATCTCTATCTGCCCACCGACGCCGCCCAGAACGACAGCCTCGCACTCATCCTCTACGTCCACGGAGGCTCATGGATAGGCGGCGACAAGAAATACCGCCACAAAGACTGCTACACATGGGTGCAGAAAGGGTATGCCACAGCCACCATGAACTACAGCCTACTCACCGAGGACAGCGTATCACTCATCACCATGCAGCACGAGATAGACGCCTGCATACGACATATCCGACACTTCGCCGCAGAGAAGGACGCTCACATCCGACAGATGGCCATCGGAGGCACGTCAGCCGGAGGACATCTCGCCATGATGTACGCCTACAGACCGCCACATCACCTCCCCATACGCTTTGTCGCCGTCAAGGTAGGACCCGCCGATCTCCGCATCCTCTTCCCCTATAATGCCGAAGCCAAGGCAGACGAAGTCAGTAACTTCGTGTTCAGTTGCATAGGCGAACGTCTGGACGCCTCCTCCCTCACACGCGCACAGCTCGACAGCATCAAGCTCCTCGCATCACCCGTCTTCTATATCAACGATTCCACCGCCCTGCCAGCCATCTTAGCCTATGGCGAACAGGACGCCTTGGTCAAACCCGACCATTACCACGCCTTGCAGGCTCGATACGACAGCCTTGGCCGGGCCTACGACCTGATAGTCTATCCCAACTCCAATCACTTCCTCATGAGCGACAAGGATTGCATCGAGCGCTACGACAGCACCCTGAATGCCTACTGCAAACGCTATTTCGGCTACTGATCCATGTGCCTCGAGCATTTCCACCAGCTCTTAAAAAGAATTTCTATGAATAAAGTACGAATCACAGCAGTGCGCCAGACCGAATATCCCGATCTCATGGCGCAATACGAGAACCCCATCGAGCACACCTGTGATGTTCGTTTGGGGCAGCAATGGACATCCGTCAACGGCCTGCGCCCCGAGGGCCTGTGCCCCTCCGCCTGGGCATCAATGCGCGAGTTCGTCGAGGCACTCGCTCGAGGCGAAGGCAATTTCTTCGACGGATGGATGCAGAACCCCATGAGCGCCATGATCAGCTGCAACGACGGCTTCCGCCCCGTCAGCTTTTATATCGAAGTTGTTAAATAGTAAACTCAACTTTCGCAAGCTCAGTTTCGTTAGGTTTTCAGATTATTAGGTCGCTTCGCTTATAGGTTTTTAGGTGAGAACAGCTATCATATAGACAGAAGAAACATATTTCACCTTATCGCTCGGCTTTGCCGCTTCGCCTT
>JAEEHP010000039.1 GCA_016280855.1 Bacteroidaceae bacterium | reverse complement strand
CTGCGGGTCGTCCACATCGCCCATGACGAGGCTGAAGCGGTAGCGGCCTGCGGGCAGGGTGACGGCTTGCCAGAGGCGGTAGTCGAGCAGAGGCGTGGCAAAGCCGCTCCATTGCGTCTCGAACTGGATGTCGCTGTGATGGCTGGTGTCGATGTGCGCTCCGGTGGTGATGTTACCTCGCACGATGGCGTTCTTGTCCTGCCACTTCGAACGCGTGGTCCGCATCTGGAGCTTCAGGAAGCGGCTGCTGTTGTTGGGATTGACGGTGCCCGAGGTGGTGAGGTACGGGTTCTTGTAGTTCGTCAGGTACTGGCTGGAGATGTCGCCATGCATGAGGGCTTCCGTGTCGAGCGTGAAGACGCCGAGCGCGGAGTTCCAGGCGTCGCCATCAGGTCCGAAGCCTATGCGCTGGGCATCGAAGCCGCCCGAGCTGCGGTCCGCCACATCGCCTCCGTTCTGATTGAAGTCGTAGTAGAGCAGCAGAGCGTCGTCGGCCTCAGCCTGAGCGATGTCCTCGATGTGCTGGTTGCAGTAGCCCTTCACCTTCTCGGCACTGAGCGTGGAGGCCCACAAACGGACCTCATCGAGCTGCCCCTTGAAGCCTTCGCCCACGGTAATGGTCTCCAAGGCTGGGAAAACGGTGGGCCACTTCGTGGAGGAGGTGCTGAAGAGCTGTCCGTCGCGATAGAACTTGACGGTGCCAGCGCCGTAGGCGACGGCATAGTGGTGCCACTCGCCACGGATGATGTACCCCTCGTCGGACGTTACAGACCTCGATCCCAACAAGAGGGTGAGCATGCCCGTGTTGTCGACGGAGCTGGAGAGGTTACCCTGGGTGGAACGGATGCTGACGCTGCCCTGATACTCCGTGGGACGCATCCACCAGTCGAGGGTGAGTTTCTTCTGCGTCTCGGTGAAGGGACACGTCAGCTGCAAGGTCTCGGCACCCGTGAAATTGAGGCACGACAGGGGGTCGTCGTTGCTGACTATGAGGTAACGCTTGCGCGTCAACGTATTGTCGCCCAATGCGTTAGTCACATTCAGGCTGATGTCGTAGATGCCCGGAGCGGTAGGTGTGACGTAGGGCGACTGGTCGTCGACAGCCAAGGCACGGCAGCCATTGTTCAGCTCCCAATGCCACGAGAGGGGACTGTAGCGGCTGTCGTCGATGAGCTGGACATAATCGCCCAACATGATGGCCGTGGCGGAGACATCGAACCGGGCTGCAGGAGCCGACTCGCGCACCACAACCTGCTTCGTCACGCTGCTCTGGCCGTTGGGATTGGTGGCGGTAAGCGTCACCTGGAAGACGCCCGTTGTGGGATAGAGGGCCGTGGCGTTGGTGCCTCCCAGCTCCTCGACTTCCGCGCCAGGCATGCTCCACAGATAGGTGCATCCGCTGCCCTCGGTGTGATTGATGAAACTGAAGCGGTCGCCTGCGGGAAGGGTGTCGCAGAGTACCTCGAAAGCAGCCACGGGAGCCTCGCCCTGGGAAACCGTAATCTCCTTCTCGGCCGAAAGCGTAGTGCTGTCGGCAAAGGTCGCCGTGCAAGTCACATTGTACGTTCCAGCCTCAGCAAAGGTGAAGGACGGGCTCATGCCGTGCAGGACTGGCATCGAGGTGTCAGCCACGCTCCAAGCCCAATCCGTCACGTCCAGCAAGGTGTTGGCCGTCATGCGGAACGGGATGCCTGCCAGATGCGTTCCCGACTCCTCGACAATGGAGAGCCTGGGCGTCGGCGTACTTCCCTTGAAAGGACTGTCGTCCTCGGCAACCTCCCAGGTGCCGATGGAACGGAAATAGGCGTGCTTGCCATTCACATACTCGCGCAAACGGGTCTCGCCATCCACCTGGATGGGTTCCATGGGAACATACACCAGCAGGTCGGGCTGAAGGGCAGGCGAAGCGATACGCATGCGCATGTTGTTCCTTATCTCCAACTGCGTGCGGGCCGTGCGCCATACGCGTATCTCGTCCAGTCCGCCTATCCACCACTGGTTGATGTCCGATGTGCGGCCGAACTGGAGGTCTCCGAAAGCAGTCAGGCCCGAGTATGAGCTGGACGTTATCTGCCCCTTGTTGGTGCCGTTCACGTAGAGCGTCAGGACATTCCCGTTGATGACAATCGCTATGTGGTTCCACTTCTTCAGGGTTGAGAAGACTCCCGAGACGTTCAGTCGGTCCGAGCCGCTGCTGTTCCACCCCACGGAAAGCGTACCGTTACTGCTGTTATGGAAGAGGAACGTGCCCCATCCGGGACCTACCTGATGGGTGTAGTTGGTGTTCCTGTCGTTGCGCATCCAGAACTCTATCGTAGCCTTTCCCAACATCTCGGAAATGGCATTGGGAATGACGATGCTGCCCTCGTCCAGATTGACGATTTGATTGGCTCCCTGCGCGGGAATCTGGAGCACTACGGCATTCGACGAAGCCGACTCCTGAGCGTACTGGCCTGCCAGATAAACCGCCCTGACAGTGAAGGCGTCGGAAGCTCCCTCGGCGGGAGTGAAATAAGTCTGGCTCACAGGCAACTGGGCCACAAGCTTCGTGCCCTCATAAACATGGTAACCCGTCAGGGTTAGGCTGGAAGCCTGAGGAGCCGTCCATACCAGCACGCCATCCTCCAGGGCAAGATTCGTGGGAGGATAGAGCTGCTCGCCAGGCACAACGACGCTGATAACGGTCTCGCGCCCACTGTTGCGAATCTCCACATCGTGCTGGTCGAAAGGTATCTCCACACCCTCGTTCTCCACCTCATAATTGATGATAGAGGCGTTGTAGATGTGTCCGTTGCCTATCGCTCCGCTCTTCGTCTTGACAATGAAGAAGTACTTCAGAGGCTTTG
>JAEEHP010000038.1 GCA_016280855.1 Bacteroidaceae bacterium | reverse complement strand
AATTTGACAATTTGACGATTTACAATTTGACAATTTGACGATTTACAATTTGACAATTTGACGATTTATTTCAGCACCAGCGGTGCCTCGCGGCTGCCATTGGGCGCTCGTATGCGGAGACATCGTGCGAGTGTCGGCGCCACAGCGGTCGTGGTGACGGGCGTGGTGATACGCTCGGAGATGATGTCTGCACCTAAGAAAAAGAGAGGGAAGCTCAGGTAGGCTTCGCCCTGATTAGTATATTCTGTGCTGTTTTCGTAAGCTATGGTCCAACCAGGATTCACCTCAACGAGGATATCGCCCGAGCAAGCGGCATTCCACCCGGCACGGATGCGTGCCACGCGCGGTTCCCAGCTGCTGAGCATGAGGCTCTGGGAGGTATAGACCTGACGCACGCCTGCCATCTGAGCCAGGAACTCCTCGCTGCGCGCCAACAGGTCGGCCAAGCGCAACTGCTTCTGCTCAATGAGCTTATGGTCGAGGTAGATCTGATTATTGTAAGTGGCTACGACGTACTGAGCCTGCCCGAAGATGGCGGCCAGATACATATTCAAGAGCATCGAGGCGCGCTGCATCGAGAACGTGCCCGTAGGTATCTGCTGCAAGCGCGAACCGTTGTCCTCGTTATCGACATAACCCGTCGATGAGACGACAAACAGGGCGCCGTTCTTGCCGACAACCTTCTCCACCGAAGTCATCAGATGGGCCAGTGCCTGGTCGAGACGGACATAAGCGTCCTGCAACTCCGAAGGTGCTTCGGTGACGGAGCGATGGTCGAAATTGCCGGCGTAAAGGCCTACGTTGAGGATATCAGGTATGCGGTCCCGGCCGATATAAGAGCCTTGGAGGCAACGGTCAACAAAGCCTACCACTTCGTCGTTCACCAATGCCGAGTTCTTCAGCAGACGGTAGCGCCGGTTGCCTTCGAACTTGTGCTTGAAATCCTTCTGATGGTCATCGCTGAGGCTCTGGAAATAATGGAAATCCATCAACGCGCCCTCATAAACGGACTCATAGACCAACTTCTTGATGCGCCCCGACAAGGGGTTAGCGTGGTCGTAAGCGGCAGCCCATGCGGGATATGGTGCACCGTAGTAGTCAGAGCTGCACCACGAACCTGTCTCGTCGTTGATCCAGAAAGCGCCGTCGGCCAGATGTCCTGCCATGAGCACCGCCACCTCACGCTCGGGGGCTACACTATAGACAATGGATTTCTTGCCCGTGGCCAGTTCCAGCTCATCGGTCAGCGTCGTCGAGAGCAAACGCTGGGCGGAGGTGCGCTCCGTGGTCTGCAGACCTTTATTGCGGTTGTCATCGACACAGAAGATGGGCTGCAACGTCTCGCGGGAGAGCCACGAGAGGCTGGGGATGCCGTGGACGGAAGGCGACGTGCCGGTGCTCAGCGAAGCGCTGGCGCTGGCGCGGTCGGCACGATAGAAAGGTTGCTGGCAGTCGGTGTAGAAACGTGCCTCGGCCATCAAACGCTTCAATCCGTCCTCGCCATACAACGGCGAGAAGGCCTCCATATAGTCGGTGCGCAGCTGATCCACAAGGATGTTGACGACCAAACGAGGGAGCTCAGAAGTGTTCTGGGCTTCGACGCTCATCAATGCCAAAATGGCGACAACGGAGGTCAGCAGGCGGGACTTGGTTATGGAACTATAGTGGACGATGGGAGGTGAGAGTTGAGAGTTGAGAGTTGAGAGTTGAGAGTTGAGAGTTGAGAGTTTAGAGTTGAGAGTTATCTCTTATATATAAGAAGGTGTAACACTGCACGACTCAGCAAAAGTAGTGCCAAAGGCAGTATCAGCGCGCTGAAATCTTGCGGCAGCACCGCATACAGCACGAGGAAAAGGGTTAGCCAGATGGCAGCAAACGAGTGATAGAGAGTGCGTTGGCGGCGAATATCTGCCTTCACCACGGCATAGACGAAAAACAGCGGGATGGGATTCAACACCCACACCTGCCAATTTGACCCTACGGTGGCATGTTCGGAAAACAGCATCATGAAAGCGACCAGACAGCCCGCAACACCTTGCAGCGTCATCAGCACGGCATCAACAGGCCACAACACACGCCGGCGAACCAGCTCGACGACAGCGCACAACAGCCCTAAAGCAAACAAGCTCCACCACAGCGCACGGGGCGTCAAGGGGAACTGAGGCAGCTCTTCGGCTGCCCGTTGCTGAAGCTCGGGATTGGCCGCCAACAGCTCATGTCGTTCTGACATCAGAGGCGTGTATTCCAGACGGCCGCGATCAACGAACGCGCTGTCGAGGTACTGCATCATATAAATGGGCGAGAACTGCTCGTCACGCTCGCAAAGGAGTGTGTCGGCTTCAGCGCCCAGCAACAGATCGTTGCCCTCGCGGGCCCAAGGATGACCTTCGGTGAACTGATGAAGGATGGTGCGGAACGAGTTGCGACGCGGTCGCACGGGATAGATGACCTGTCCGTCCACGCACTGTTCGATGACGTCGCGGGCCTTGGTCGTGCAATTGAAGCGGAAGATGTTGTAGCGATAAGTGCGATTCTCAGGACGGCAGAGGCTGTCGAGCGTCAGGAGCAAACGGCGAGCCTCGTAGGTCTTCAACGCCAGCACCTGCTCCGTGACCGATGAGCCGCGATACTCGTACTCGGCGATGAAACGCGGCAACATCATCGGGCCGACGATATAGTCGCACTCGCCCAGCGTGAATTTCCACACGAAATGGGGTTGGTTGAAATCGAAGAGGCCGAAGTTATAGACGACGTCGCGGGGGAAGATCGTGTCGCCGCGCGCCTCCGTCCATTGCACACGGATGGCCGTGTGACCGTACAGTTCATAGACCTCCTGTCCCGGGGAACAGGTGAGCAGGCTGGCGGTGATCGTGGAGTCCACGACCGCAAAGCCGTCGCTCGGCACCTCGCCGAAAACAGCGGATGGCAGCAGCGGCAAGAGCACCGACAACACAAATATCTGGAACAGTCGTCTCATAAACGGCTGCAAAGGTAATCATTATTTATGATTTATGCCGCACAAAAGACAATTTTCTGCACCTTAGAGGCTTAAAATAAGTAAAAATAAGGCAAACAACGAAGATAAATCCCGTTTCATCAACCGTAAATCGTAAATAAATACTACCTTTGCGGCCGCAAATGAATTTGGTCATCGATATCGGCAACACCTACAGCAAGTATTACTACTTCGACGGTGATGAGCTTGTCAGCCATGGCAAGCAGGCTGGTCATGCGCTCTCCTTCATCCCGATTCCGGACCCTTGCGAGAACGTCATCATCTCCTCGGTGGTGAATCTCACGCCCGCCGACGAGCGATGGTTGCAGTCGCTCCCCTACCCCGTCGTGCGTTTCTCGGCAACGACGCCGATCCCGATCACCAATGCCTACCGCACGCCGCAGAGCCTGGGTGCCGACCGTCTGGCCGCCGCCATCGGCGCGTGGACGCTGCACCCCGGCAAGCCGTTGCTCATCATCGATGCCGGAAGCTGCATCACCTTCGACTTCGTGACGGCCGACGGCGAATACCTCGGAGGCAACATCAGTCCCGGCCTGCACGCTCGGTTGCGCGCCATCGACGACTACTTCCCGCGGCTGCCACGCGTCGAGGCTGAGGGCGACACGCCCGACCTCGGCTACGACACCCAGACGGCCATACGTTCGGGCGTTATTCTCGGCTTAAAACACGAAATTGAGGGCTACATCACCTATTTTAAAGCTAAATATCCTCAACTTTTGGTTTTTTTAACAGGCGGAGACGAGATAAATTTTGAAGACACAATAAAAAGTGGCATCTTTGCAGACCAATTTCTCGTTCCAAGGGGGCTCAACAGCGTTCTGAAGCACCTCAACAAGCCCCAAACAACGCAACAATGAAACTGAAACATCACATACTGACAACCGCCTTGGCACTCGCCCTGTCGCCTACCATGGCGATGGCGCAAGCCAATGGCACCAACTCTTCCTATTCACGGTTCGGCATAGGTTTGCCCTGCGACCAGTCGCAGAGCTACAACCGCTCGATGGCCGGCGTAGCCCAAGGTCTTCGCAAGGGCACTCGTGTGAATATGCAGAATCCGGCAAGCTATTCAGCCATCGATTCGCTCACCTTCCTCTTCGACGTCGGCATGGGGCTGCAGCGCACCCGCTACACTCAAAACGGCAGTCATCGTGCGGCCAACAACACGTCCTTCGACCAGGTCAACGCCGCCTTCCGCGTAGCACGGAATCTGGGCATGAGCATCGGCTTCCAGCCTTACACCAAGGTGGGCTACAGTTTCACGCAGACGCAGGACGTGAGCACCGACCCCTACACGGGTCAGGCCATTTCGAACGTCTTCGAATTCAACGGCAGCGGAGGTATTCACCAGGCTTACATCGGTGCCGGCTGGCGACCCTTCAAGGGCTTCTCCATCGGCGTTAATGCGGGCGTCATCTGGGGCACTATCACCCACCAGCTCGCGCAGACCTTTGCCGAGAACGGGACGGCCAACACCACCAGCTACAGCAGCCTCAGAACCTACTACAGCTCGAATGTCATCTCGTGGAAGGGCGACGTAGGTCTGCAGTACGCCATACCCTTGAAGCAGGACGACCGCCTCACCATCGGCGCCACCGTCGGCATCGGCCATCGCCTCGGAGGCACGTCGTCCATCACCCGCACCGCCCTCAGCGGCGACACCATCCAGGCCAGCACCGGCAAGGCTTTCTCCATTCCTATGAGCTACAGCATAGGTGGCGCCTGGGAACATGCCGAGAAGCTGACGCTGGCCGCCGACTTCACGCTGGAGCAATGGAGCAAATGCTACGCGCCGGTGTTCAACGTTGCCGAACGTTCGTACAACGCCACGACAGGTGCCTACTCCGACCATTGGCGCATCAGCGCCGGTGCCGAATACGTCCCCAACCGCTTCGGCAACCTCGCACAGCGCATCAGCTACCGTATGGGCGCCTACTACTCCTCACCTTATTTAAATATCGCGCAGGGGGGACAGACGGTCAGCGGTCCGTGTGAATACGGTCTCACCGCAGGCGTGGGAATCCCCATCCTCAACAGCACCACTCAGAGGTTTGCCCTTCGTCCGCAAGTCAACGTAGGAGTAGGTTGGTCGCGCCGCACCGCCAGCGCCGCCGGCCTCATCAACGAGAACATCCTCAGCATCCACATTGGCGTCACGTTCAACGAACGCTGGTTCATGAAATGGCAGTTCAAGTAAACCGTCGTCACCGCTGGCTGTTGCCTGTCCTCCTCATGGCAGCGCTGTTCTCGTGTAGCCCCGGCCACGAGCACATTGCGCCTGCCATCCACGACGAGGATTCGCTGCCGATGATGACCGCCCACGGCATCAGCAATCTCATCTCCGACTCGGGCATCATCAGCTACAAGATTATCGCCGAGGACTGGAACATATACACCACCGAGCCTCAGAAATGGACTTTCCTCAAAGGGCTCTTCCTCGAGAAATTCGATTCCACCTTCCACGTGCAGTGGTTCGTGCAGTCCGACACCGCCTACTGCCACGCCAACCGCATCTGGGAGCTCCGCGGACGCGTCGTCGTGCTCAACCGTCAGGGCGACCTCTTCGAGACCGAAGAACTGTTCTGGGACATGGACGCCCACGAAATGTGGAACAACGTCTTCATGTGCATCACCATGCCGGCCAACAACCAACAGCTCAAAGGCTACAACTTCCGCTCCGACGAGCAGATGACCAAATACAGCATCAACAACTCCATGGGTTACACGCCCGTCAACGAGAAGAAGGAGGAACCCGCGCCGGAAATCAATCCCGCCGCCACACACTTCCAGGACGACTACCGCCGTCCCTCGCAGGCCGACTATCGCCGCGACGCCAGCCAATCCTCCGCCGCATCACACAATAACCCACAATAATCTCTTCATTGAAGTTTCGGGAGTATGTTAACAAGCAGAAAACCAAAGCCCCAGCGGGGCTTGATAGGGGTAGCCAGCCATTTTTATGGTTGGTACAAAACGGCGATGAATATGCGTGCCTTTAGGTACGCGACATCAAATCCCTATCGCGTACCTAAAGGCACGCATCCCTTAACGATCACATTACCAGCCGTTGAAACGGCTGGCTACCCCTATCAGATGCCTACGGCATCACTTCCGAAACCCTTAACCCTCAACTCTAAACTCTAAACTTTCAACTCTCAACTCTCATCTCTCATCTTTCATCTCTCATCTTTCATCTCTCCCCCGTGACCCCCCTGATCATCTATATCATCATCACCCTCGCCTTCTCCGCCTTTTTCTCGGGGATGGAGATCGCCTTCGTTTCGAGCAACAAGCTGCGCTTCGAGATGGACCGTTCGCAGAGCGGATTCAGTTCGCGCCTTGCCGCCACCTTCTTCGAGCACCCCAACAACTTCATTTCCACGCTCCTCGTGGGCAACAACATCGCCATCGTCGTCTATGGCATACTCATCGCCCAGCTCTTGGAGCCCACCGTCATCGAGCCCTTGGGCATCACCAACGAATGGCTCGCCCTGTTCCTGCAGACACTCATCTCCACCATCATCGTGCTCTTCACCGGCGAGTTCCTGCCCAAGACGCTCTTCAAGATCAACCCCAACCGTACCCTCGTCTTCTTCGCCCCCCTCGCCTACCTCTTCTACATCATCCTCTTCCCTATTTCCAAGTTCACGAGCGGCCTGTCGAAACTCCTGCTGCGCCTGTTCGGACTCAAGATCACCACGGGCGACACCGACCGCGCCTTCACCAAGGTCGATCTCGACTACCTCATCCAGTCCACCATCGACCAGAGCGAGAACGAAGAGAACATCACCGACGAGGTCAAGATCTTCCAGAACGCGCTGGACTTCAGCTCATGCAAGGTACGCGACTGCATCGTGCCGCGCACCGAGATTGTCGCCGTCGAGAACACCGCATCGCTCGAACAGCTCAAAGCCCTGTTCATCGAGAGCGGCTGCTCCAAGATCATCGTCTATAAGGAAGACATCGACGACATCATCGGCTTCATCCATTCCTCTGAGCTCTTCCGCCTCAAGCCCTCCGACAGCTGGCAGGACCACATCCGCGAAGTGCCCATCGTGCCCGAAAGCATGAACGCCCAGAAGCTCATGCAGACGCTCTTGCAGCAGAAGATTTCGCTCGCCGTCGTCGTCGATGAGTTCGGCGGCACCAGTGGCATCTGCACCCTCGAGGACCTCGTCGAGGAAATATTCGGCGACATCGAGGACGAGCACGACCAGCAGTCCTACACCGCCAAGCGACTCCCCAACGGCGAGTACGAGATCTCCGCACGACTCGAGGTCGAGAAGGCCAACGAGCTCCTCGACATCGAACTCCCCGAGAGCGACGACTACCTCACCATCGGAGGACTCATACTACATCGTGTTCAACGTTTTCCCAAGTTGAATGAAGTCGTCAGTTTTGACAACTTCGAATTTAAGATTATCAAGAACACAAGTACCAAAATTGAGCTCGTTAGGCTACGAATATTGGACGAATAAGCCCTTTTTACAGAAACTTTAGCCCTTAAAATGCATTTTTCGAGGCAAACGCGTGGCCGTTTGCCATTTTTTTTGTACCTTCGTGCGCTTTTTGAGCAATATTGAAACAATAAACTTAAAAAATAATAACAACAAACAACAAATGGCAACATTACAAAAGATTAGAAGCAGAGGTGCATTGTTGATCCTCTTCGTAGGTCTCGCACTCTTTGCCTTCATCGCTGAGGAAGGCGTTCGTTCCCTGTCCTCATCCCGTGCCGAAAGCCACCAGCGCATCGGCGAAGTGTTCGGTGAATCCATCAACATCCAGGAGTTCAACGATCTCGTGGACGAGTATGTGGACGTCGTCAAGTTCAGCTCCGGCAGCGACAACCTCACCGAAGAGCAAATGCAGCAAGTTCGCGACCAGGTCTGGAACACCTACGTGCAGAACCAAGTCCTCGAGCACGAGGCCAAGATCCTCGGACTCTCCGTCACCGACGCCGAGATGCAGGACATCATCAAGAACGGCCAGAACCCCATGCTCGCCCAGACACCCTTCCGCAACCAGCAGACCGGTGCCTTCGACATCGAACAGCTCAACCAGTTCCTCACCCAGTACAAGACCATCAAGGATCAGCCCGGACAACCCGCCGAGGCGCTCTCCTATTACACACAGCTCTACAACTACTGGAAGTTCGTCGAGAAGAACATCCGTCAGCAGACCCTCGCCAACAAATATCAGGCGCTGCTCGCCAAGACCTTCATCCCCAACCCCGTCAGCGTACAGAACTTCTTCAAGGGCATGAGCGCCGAGAAGGACGTTGTGCTCGCCGCACTCCCCTATTCCAGCATCAAGGAAGAGGTGAAGGTTGAAGACAAGGACCTCAAGGCCAAGTTCAACGAGATGAAGGAACTCTTCCGCATCAGCGACCCCATGCGCGACATCAAGTACATCGACGTCGCCGTCACCGCCAGCAAGGCCGACCGCGACGAGATCAACAAGGAGATGCTAGAGTATGCCGAGCAGATGCAGGCTCCCGATGCCGACTTTGCCAACATCATCCGCAAGAGCGGCAGCACCGTGGGCTTCAACACCCTCGCCGTCCGCGCTACAGCGCTGCCCTCCGACATCGCCGCTCAGCTCGACTCCATCCCCGTCGGCACACAGAAGGGTCCCTTCCTCACCGCTGCTGACAACACGCAGAACATCGTACGCGTCCTCGGCAAGACATCCCTGCCCGACTCCGTACAGTTCCGTCAGATCGCCGTCTCCGGCGCCACCGAGGCTGATGCCCAGAAGACGGCCGACAGCATCATGACCGCCCTCAACGCCGGCGTGCCCTTCGACAGCATTGCACGCAAGTACAACCAGACCGGCGAAGAGACATGGCTCACCTCAGCGCAGTATGAGAACGCCGTACTCGACGAGAGCAACCAGAAGTTCGTCAGCCAGCTCAGCACGCAGGCTGCCGGCACCACCGCACAGCTCAAGCTCGGCAACGCCGTGGCCATCATCCGCGTCCTCGACCGCAAGCACTTCGTCGATAAGTACAACGTCGCCGTCGTCAAGCGCCCCATCGACTTCTCCAACGACACCTTCAACAAGACCTACAACGACTTCTCGCAGTTCGTAGCCACCTACAAGACCATCGAGGAGATCGAGGCCAATGCCGTCAAGAGCGGCTACATGGTTCAGGAGCGTCAGGGCTTGTTCAGCACCGAGCACAACGTCGCCGGCCTGTCCTCCACACGCGAGGCCTTCCGCTGGATCTTCAACGACGACACCAAGGTAGGTGAAGTCTCCGACATCTACACCGTCGGCAACAACGACCACCTCCTCCTCGTCATGCTCACCGCCAAGAACAACGAGCAGTACCGCACCCTCGAGAGCGTCAAGGAATATCTCCAGAGCGAAATCGAGCGCGACAAGAAAGCCGCTATGCTCCAGGAGAAGATGGAAGCCTGCAACGACCTCGCCGCCGTGGCTAAGGTACAGGGCGCACTCCCCGTTGACACCATCAAGCACGTCACCTTCAACGCTCCCGTCTTCCTGCAGTCCGTAGGCAGCAGCGAACCCGCCCTCAGCGGTGCCATCGCCAAGGCCGCCAAGGGACAGTTCGTCAAGGGCATCAAGGGCAACGCCGGCGTCTTCGCCTTCCAGGTCACGGGCGAGGAGAATGCCAACGCCGAGCTCGACGACATCTCCAAGCAGAACACCAAGGTGCAGATCATCAACCAGGGCATACGCGCCTCCTCACGCTACATCGCTGAGCTCATGGAGAAGGCCAATGTCAAGGACAACCGCTACATCTTCTACTAAACCGTCAGCACACGGCCCTATATATATTATTATATAAGGTACGCGCGCGATAAATCAATCCCTGTCAGACGCAATCTGGCAGGGATTGCTCTTTACAGCCGCAGTCCATTCGCTTTTTTTCTTAAAAAAAGTAAATCTTTAAGCAAAATAGAACAACGAATCACATTATGCATTATCTTTGCATTTGCAAAGTAAAGATAGCAAAACAAACATCCTTATGAACACTAACCTCATCCTCAAACGACCCGTACACACAGCACTGGAGGCACGCCGCGAGAAAGAAGCTGTGCGACGGCTCCTCACCTTCGAACGTTTCGCACGCGACAACCAGCTCTGGGACGAGATGCGAACATGCTACGACGAACAGGCACACGTCAAGGCGTCATGGTTCGAAGGCTCAGCCGAAGACTTCATCAAAGCCCTCGCTGCGCGCACCGACCATATCCCCTACCACATCCATTCCACCATGTGCTGGCCACACGGCAACCGCGCCGTAGCCATCATGGACACCACCTTCCCCACGAAAGTCGAAGTGGCGGGGAAGACGTTCAACCAGACCGCCGACTCGCAGTACATCTACAAGCTCCACCGCATCAACGGCGAGTGGTACATCCTCGACTGCACCACCATCCTCGAGTCCCTGCCCGGGCAGTCGCGACCCGAATACATCACACAGCTCTACGAGGAAGCCGACCACTGGCTGCAGAACGGATAGGACGGGATGAAGAAAATTTACCTTATCATGCTGGCGGCCATCACCCTGATGGCTTGCAGCAGCACGAACGAAGAGGAGAGCTATCTCCTCTTCTTGTATAATAATATGTCCCTGCCCGACCGCATCGACAACGACACCGCCTACTACCGCGCACAGGTCGCCGCCGCCCTCACCGCCCGCGCCGAACTGCCGTGGGGCCACGACGTCCCCGAACGCGAGTTCCGACATTTCGTGCTGCCGCCGCGCGTCAACAACGAAGACCTCGACGACTTCCGTCAGCGCTACTACGCCGAGCTGCGCGACCGCGTCAAGGACCTCCCCATGGCCGACGCCATCCTCGAGGTCAACCACTGGTGCCACGAGCGCGTCACCTACCGCCCCACCAGCGCCCGCACCCTCGGTCCCGTCTCCACCATCCGCACCGCCTACGGCCGCTGCGGCGAGGAATCCGTGCTCCTCGTCGCCGCCCTCCGCACCGTCGGCATCCCGGCACGCCAGGTCTATACGCCCCGCTGGGCACACACCGACGACAACCACGCGTGGGTCGAAGCGTGGGCCGACGGCCGCTGGCACTTCCTCGGCGCCTGCGAACCCGAACCCGTCCTCGACCTCGGATGGTTCAACGAAAGTGCCTCGCGAGGACTCCTCATGCACACCCGCGTCTTCGGCAACTACGACGGCCCCGAGGAAGTCGTCAGCCGCCAGACCAACCTCACCGAGATCAACGTCACCGCCAACTACGCCCCGACGCGACGCATCACCGTCGCCGTCAGCGACTCCACAGGCCACGCCGTCGAGGGCGCACAGGTCGAGTTCAAGATCTACAACTACGCCGAGTTCTACACCGTCGCCACCAAGACCACCGACGCCCACGGCCGCTGCTCCCTCAGCGCAGGTCGTGGCGACATGCTCGTCTGGGCCACCACGCCTGATGCCGCCGCCTTCCGACGCGTCAGCTTTGCCACCGACAGCCTCATCACCCTCACCCTACGTCCCACCGCCAAGGTGCTCGCGTCGATGCCCGTCACCATAGACATCACCCCTCCTCCCGCCTCCGCCACCCTGCCCTCCGTCAGCGACGCTCAGCGCGCCGAGAACGACCGCCGTCTGGCCGTCGAGGACAGCCTACGCCACGCCGACGAAGCCACCATGACCGACCAGCGCGTCCGCGGCAACCAAGCCGTCATCACCGCCTTCCTCGACAGCGCCGCAGCCCTCGACCTCACCTACTACGCCGAGCAGCTCATCGCCGTCCTCCCCGACAAGGACCTGCAGGACATCACCCTCCCCATCCTCCTCGACAACCTCCCCCCCTCACCCTCATCTCTCATCTCTCATCTCTCATCTTCCCCGACCTCTGGTCGCTTCGATACTTCGAAGAACCCTGAACCCTTAACCCTTCGCTCGACCTCTGGTCGCTTCGACACTTCGAAGAACCCTCAGCTCGGCGCTTGCGACGCTTCGCAGAACTCTCATCTCTCATCTCTCATCTTTCCGCTCGACCTCTGGTCGCTTCGACACTTCGAAAAACTCTCAACTCTCAACTCTCAACTCTCAACTAAATACCTCCTCTCGCCGCGCATTGAGCGCGAGCGCCTTACCCCCTTCAAGGCCCCCCTCCGTGCCGCCTTCTCCACCCTCCTCCCCTCTGCCCCCTCCGTCGCCTCCCTCGTCGCCTGGACCCGCGACAGCATCGCCCTCATCGACGACCAGAATCCTCAAAGCCTCCGCATGACGCCCCTCGGCGTCTTCCGCTCCCGCACCGCCGACCGCCTCGGTCGCGACATCTTCTTCGTTGCCGCCTGCCGCTCCATCGGCATCCCGGCCCGCATCAACGAGATCAACGGCAAGGTGCAATACTATGACACCACCTGGCATGACGTCACCTTCGACCTCCCCTCCCCCTCCGTCGCCTCCGGCTCCCCCTCTCCCAATCCTCATTCATCAATCATCAATCATCAATCATCAATCATCAATCCCCATTCCTCTCCCTCCCGCCTTATCCTCTCCTACCGCCCCACGCGCTACGTCCCCGATGCCCAGTACTACACCCATTTCACCCTCTCGCGCCTCGATGACGACAACCGCCTGCAGCTCCTCACCTACCCCGAGGAAGCCACGGTGAAGAACACCTTTGCCGGCGGCGTGGAGCTCGATCCCGGCACCTACGTCCTCACCACCGGCACCCGTCTGGCCGACGGCAGCGTCCTCGCCTCCCTGCAAACCATCACCCTGCGTCCCGGCACCACCCTCCGCGTCCCCTTCACCCTGCGCGAGCCTCGCCACGCCCTCTCCGTCATCGGCTCCCTCAACGCCGAGCACCTCTACCAACCCCTCACCCCCTCACCTCCAGACCCTCGACCCTCGACTCCAGACCCTCGACCCTCGAAGAACTTTCCGCTCGGCGCTTGCGACACTTCGCAGAACTCTCAACTTTCAACTTTCAACTTTCAACTTTCTCCCCTCTCCCTCCTCTCCACCACCGGTCGCGGCTATTACATCCTCGGCCTCGTCGCCCCCGGCCACGAGCCCACGAACCACGCCCTGCGTGACATCGCCCGTGTGGCTGAAGGCTTCAACAAGTGGGGCCGTTCCCTCGTGCTCCTCTTCGACAGCCCCGCCTCCGCCGAGCGCTTCGATTTTAAAGAGTTTTCGCAATCGTCCTCCCCCTTGCTCCCCCTCACCACCGTCTGGGGCTGCGACATCGACGGTGCCATCCGCGACGAGCTCATCGCCTCCCTTCATCTCCCCACCTCCGCCCTCCCCATCTTCGTCGTTGCCGACAGCTTCAACCGCGTCGTCTATGTCTCGCAGGGCTACACCATCGGACTCGGCGACCAGCTCATCAAAGTCATCAAACAGCTGAAATAAAAAAGATTCACCGACATAAAATCGGCATCCTATGAGCCCATTATATAAAGATATTTACACAATCCATAACTAAATAAAGATGGTCAATAAATGTTAAACAAACCCTTAAGGGTTTTGGCTAAAACCCTTATAGGTTTTTCCGTAAACCATTAAGGGTCATAGGCTAAAGCCTTAGGCGTGATTTCTGCTTCCGAGGCTAATTCCTTCCTGATGGTGTACTGCCAAAAGATGCAGTTAATTGAGAAAGAAGTACAAACCTTTCTGTTTGCAAGTGCAAAGAGGAAACATCGGAGATCCGATATGATGGACATTGAAAGGTTCGAATAGGATACGTTTGTTCTCGATATGATTCGACACCTTCGCTCTTTCATTGTATTTTCGCGCATGCGAGAACATCCAAAATGCCCTTCACATCTTCACAAAACGCATTTATATTATTAAATATCAGTACGATATAAGTGTGAAGGTTAGTGTGAAAGGGCGTGATTTTGTGAAGAAACACCCAATTTTAGTGCCAAATTTAAAAGATTTTAACGTTCAAAATGACGTATTTTGAACAAAAACGGTTACGAAAACGAAAACTATCTGCCTTATCTCCCTTCCCTCGGATGGGTCGGGGATGGGTCATAATAGATTTTGAAACATTTCTCGTCGCTGGCGGCTATTGATTGTGTAACATTGTACCCATAGCAAAGACAGATGAAGAATAGATGGACGAAGGCACAATAGTAGAAATTTGGTGCTAATAAGATAAAAAAACTGATTTTATTTGCATTTCATAGCGAAAAGGAGTACCTTTGCCGCGTAATCTTACAGAAAGCATATATTATGCCCGAAAGGAAGCAGGAAATCATGCAAGCGATTTCGAAGAGAGCTCATGAAGTGGCACCTCCCGGTTCCACCATACTGCTCTTTGGCTCTCAGGCCCGTGGCGATGCACGCCCCGACTCCGACTGGGACGTTCTCGTGCTGTTAGATAAGGAAAAGATAACAACTCAAGACCACGACGAGATCTCGTGGCCCTTATTCACTCTCGGCTGGGACTATAATCAGCTTATCAACCCTATTCTTTATACAAAAGGACAGTGGGACGATTTCCGTTTAGCCGCGTTTCGAGAGAATGTAGAAGAAAATGCCATTTCACTATGAGTTTATCCGAACAAAGCAGATATGACATCGTCGTCTATCGGTTAGAAAAGGCACAAGACAAGCAATAACAAACAAATAATCTTATCAAATTTTAATTTAACACTTAATCATTTATGAAACAGAAACTACTTAGACTGACGAGACTGCGCGCCTTAGTGCTCACAGCCGTCATGTGTGTGCTCAGCGCCGGACAAGCGTGGGCAGCAGAAGAAGTGTACAAAACAGCAAGGTTCGGTAAAGCTTATAACGATGATAATTCCAGCTATACCGGTTCTTTCGAAGCTACAAACGAGGGTTTTGTTGTAACCGTTGAATATTTTAATAATAATCGTAATGCTTGGACCAACACTTCTGGCTATGGTCAAATTAAATGTGGCCGAAAGAGCTATGAATCCGTTGGTATAATTTCTACGAAGGAAGCTATTGATCAAGCAATCACGAAGGTCGTAGTAACTATTGACGCCATCACGGCTAGTAGTGTTAATTCAATCAAATTATACACCAGTAGCAATGGTTCTTCTTGGACAGCAGCCGGTAGTTTTACAAAAGCAACAGGCGCTCAAGCAGTCACTTTGGCTACACCAGCTGCAGATTTATATTACAAAATCGAATTTGATTGTAAATCCGCCTCTTCAAATGGTGTTATTACAGTCTCCAAGGTAGAGTATTATTACAACACCAGTGGCGCATCTGCTCCCACCATTTCCTCCGACAATGTCGAAATCACTTACGATGCAACCTCCGGCAGTATTGCTTACACGTTGGCAAACGAAGTTTCTGGTGGCTCGCTGTCAGCTTCAGTTCCTTCTAGCAGCTGGATTACCCTTGGAAACGGCACATCAAGCCCCATAAGCTTCACATGTGAAGCTAATTCATCCGCAGTTGCACGCACAGAGACTGTTACGCTGACCTACACCTACAATACCAACGAGACTGTTACCAAGGATGTGACAGTGACACAGGCAGGCAATCCCAATGGCCCCGGCTCTGAAAATAACCCCTACACCGTAGCTCAGGCTCGCGCTGCCATCGATGCTGGCACAGGTATCACGGGTGTGTATGCTACAGGTATCGTATCTGAGATCGTAACCGCATACAGCTCTCAGTACCACAATATCTCTTATAATATTTCTACTGATGGCACCACGACAGCCGACCAGCTTCAAGCTTATCGCGGTAAGGGCGTGAACGGAGCCGACTTCACCAGCGAGGATGATATTCAAGTAGGTGACGTAGTAGTTATCTACGGGAACCTTAAAAAGCACAACAGCACCTATGAGTTTGATGCCAACAACCAACTTGTATCGCTTGTCCGTTCACAGGAGAAACAAGAGAATGGCCTCTCCTATTCCTCTGAAAGTGTAACGCTCACCCTGGGCGATGCTTTCATAGCACCAACCCTCTCCAACCCCAACAATCTGACAGTTACTTATGAAAGCAGCAATACAGGTTTAGCTACCGTGACCCCTGCTGGCATCGTTTCTTTGGTTGACGGCGCTACAGGCACAGCAACCATTACTGCTTCCTTCGCTGGTGATGATACATATAAAGCTGGTAGTGCTAGCTACACTATCACTGTCAATAAAGCAACCGTTGTCTACGATGGCAACTACTTCGTAAAGGTAAATTCTACGTCAGATCTCGAAGATGGTGCTTACCTTATTGTTTATGAAGATGATAAACTCGCATTTGATGGTAGTCTCGAAACCCTTGACGCAGTTGGAAATACCATCTCTGTTACCTTTGACGAAAATGGTATTGAGGCAAATCAAACAAACAAAGCCTCTATCTTTATTTGGGATAGTGCAAAAGGTACGCTTCAAAGCGCCTCTGGTTACTATATAGGCAAAACGGCAACTGGTAATGGCCTTAATACTAGTAAGACAGAAGAATACACTAACACCATCTCAATTAGCGAAGGTGTAGCTACTATAACCTCTTCAGGAGGCCCTATTCTTAAATACAACAACGCTTCCAATCAGACCCGGTTCCGCTACTATGGCTCTGGGCAGAAAGATATCTCCCTCTATAAGTTGTCAACTATCAGCGTCACCGTTAAAGCTGATCCAGGACTGTCATTCTCTCCCTCGGTAGTAAATATTAATTTCGGCGACCAGTTTACTGCTCCCACGCTCAATGCAGCCGCTGGTTTCAACGGTACTGTTGAATATTCATCATCGGATAAGAGTGTTGCTCTGGTAATGGATACCGAGACTGGTGATTTGAGAATTATGGGCGGTGGAACAACGACGATTACGGCAACCTTTGCCGGTGATGACACTTACAAAGCCGGCTCTGCTTCTTACACGCTGATTGTTACAGACAGCCGTATCGCCACGACGATCACTCAGGATAATATCACTATTGACATCGCTGATATCGCAACATTAACACAACTGACCCCTGTCGTAAAGGATGCAAATAACAATGTTGTATCCTATACAAATAGCCCAACTGCTGAGGGACTGCCCGAGGTATATTTCGAAACTGTATCTGATGATAATGGAATTCTCGGCGCTTTTGATAGCCACGGAAATATCGTTCTGAATAGCGTAGTTGGTACGGCTACTATAAAGGCTGTCTATAACCATTTCCAGTTGAATGACAATTATCGTCCCAGCGAGTGCACCTTCACGATTACCATTGTTGATCCTAATGCTCCTGGAGCTGTGAACAACCCCTATACTGTAGCTGATGCTCGCGCAGCCATTGATGCAGGATCGGGTACTCAAGGCGTTTATGCTACAGGTATCGTCACCGCTATTCCGACTGAATGGAGTACTCAACACAGTAATATCACCTTCAATATCGTTGACCAGAGTGGAGACTCTGAATTCCTGCAAGCCTATCGTTGCGTAAGTACGTCGAACGCAGATGCATCCACTATTGCAGTTGGTGACATCGTAGTGGTTTATGGTAATTTGACTAAGTATAATTCAACTTACGAATTTGGCCAAGGCTGCGAATTGGTTTCTCTGACTCATCCAACGACTCCTACAGAACCCTCCATCGACTTGGGCGATAATGCTATTCATGCTTTCGCCACTGGTACTGATGGTGTCATCATCGTCGATTATAAGAACATTACCACTGTTGTGGCAGAGGTTCAGTTCTTTGAGGCAGACGGCACAACTCCCGCCACCTACGATTGGGTAACTGCCACCATCAATAGCATTAACAATGTTGAGTACGTCATCAATCCTAACACTGGCGATGCTCGCACAGCTTATTTCAAAGTGTATGCCCTCGATGACGATGCAAACGATGTCTATTCTGAACTCATCACTGTGACGCAGGATGCTTATGTGGCTCCCGCTGCCGATTATGCTACCCTGCCCTTCGCTTTCAATGCAGGAAAAGCTGATATCGAAAACACCGATGGCATGACACAGGATGGCCTTGACAGTGATTATGCTAGTTCACCCAAGTTGAAATTCAACGGCACAGACGACTATGTTCTCCTGCACTTCGACGAGCGTCCTGGCACGTTGACCTTCGACATCAAGGGCAACACCTTCTCGGGCGGTACCTTCAAGGTGCAGACCTCAGAGGACGGTATCACTTACACTGACCTCGAAACCTATACCGAACTCGGCAATACTCAAAGTGAAGAGTTCACCAACCTCGGTGAAAACGTTCGCTACATCAAATGGGTTTACACTAACAAGAGCGGCGGTAACGTAGCCCTCGGCAATATAGCACTGGCAGCTTACGTGGCTCCTCAGACGTACACGCTCACCTGGGATGCCGATCAGCACGTATCTGACATATTCATTTACGACAGCGAAGATCAGAGCACTCAGCTCACGAACGGAGATGAAGTCCTTTCGGGTCACACTATTATCGTCAGCGTTGATTTTGAGAGCGACTATGAGCTGGACGAGCTGAGCATCAACAACGGTGCCGTTACTGCTACATGGAACGACACGGAGGCTTGCTATACCTTCACGATGCCTGCTGCGGCAACGACTATCAGCATTACCTCAAAGGCAAAGCCCGTTGAAGGCAATTGGGTGAAGACCGATCTTGCTGACCTCACTGCTGATGACGTATTTGTCATCGTGAGCACTAAGGGCAGCGACTCTTACGCCATGAGCAATGATAATGGCACTAGTGCTCCTGATGCCGTTGCTGTAACCGTTGTTGGCAACTCACTCTCCGGCGACATCGCCAACAACCTGATGTGGACTGTCAGCGGTAATGCTACTGACGGCTACTCCTTCTATCCTTTAGGTGACACCGAAAACTGGCTGTACTGCAACAATTCAAACAATGGCGTTCGCGTTGGAACAAACGACGCCAAAGTATTCAGCTTAGAAAACGGTTATTTAAAACATAACGGTACGAGTCGTTATGTAGGTGTTTACGACAACCAAGACTGGCGTTGTTACACCAACACGACTGGCAACATTGCAGGCCAAACCTTCGCATTCTATAAGTTTGATGCAGACTATACTCGCACAGCCACTGTTGGTAACTATGGCACCATCTGCCTGCCTCGCAATGGACAGGTTGTAGGCGCTGAGCTTTACAGCATTGCAGGTAAGTCAGAGGATAGCAACAGCGATATCACGAGTATCTCCCTTGCAGAAGTGACAGGTAATCTGGAAGCTGGCAAGCCTTACATCTTCAAGGCTACCACCAGCAAGATTTTAGTTGCTTACACCAGCAATGACGTTGCAGCCTCTGCAGATAGCGACAACGGACTCGTCGGCAGCTTCAGCCGTCAACTCCTCGACAATGCCAGCGGTAACCTCTATGTCATCAAGAACAACCAGGTCTGCAAGGTCGGTACTGGAGTGTATGTTGGTGAGAACAAGGCCTATATCGATGCCAGCCAAATCGTCAACTCCGGCACCAATGGCGTGAAGATCTTCGCCGAAGGTGTTATAGACGCCATTGACGGCATCAACGGTGAGATTCGCAGCGGCGTCATCTACAACATCGCCGGTCAGCGCCTGCAGCGTCCTGTTCGCGGAATCAACATCATCAACGGTAAAAAGGTTTTGGTGAAGTAAACGACAGCCTCTCCCCCGGCCCCTCCCCGAAAAGGGAGGGGGGCCTGCGGGCAGAAAGTAATAATAATAGAATATTCATTTCAAAGGTTATGAAAAAGACATATATCATTCCGCAGACTGAGGTCATCCTCACAGAGCATATCATGCCGATTGCCGCCAGCCTCCCTAAAGGCGAAACCGTCAACGACACCGAAGGTGATGTCAAGTACCAAGGTGATTGGGAGATTTTTGACTACGGCGACGAGTAAGCATCGTACTTGATAAAGATTCATTGGAAGAAACGAGAGCGGGCTGCATCAGCACCGCTCTCGTTCGTTTTCCAGCCGCGAAGGAGAACATAGAGGCACGGGCGGCGTTCGCGTTCGCGATGAACTCAATTGTTAAAAATGTACATCCAAAGGAACTTTTTCTGTCGTAATGTGCATAAAAAAAGAGAAAAGACTGTATCTTTGCGGCGAAAGTCGGCATGAAAATGTGTGTTCAGCACAAAAAAAGTCGGCATGAAAATGTGTGTTCAGCACAAAAAAGTCGGCATGAAAATGTGTGTTCAGCACAAAAAAGTCGGCATGAAAATGTGAACACACTTCTTGTAGTCAGCATAAAATCATGTATCTATGTATAAACGTAAAATTGAAAACACACTCCAGTCATGGTTGGATGACTCCTCTCACAAGCCTCTTGTTGTGAAAGGCGTCCGCCAGTGTGGCAAGACCAGTAGCGTGGTATATTTTGCCCGCAAACATTTCAAGCATGTGGTATATTTGGATTTCCGTGAGCATCCAGACTATAAAAAGTTCTTTACGCCAAATCTGGAGGTAGATGCTATCATCATGCGTATCACGGCAGCTATGCCCAGTGTTGAGATCAAGGCAGGAGAAACCTGTTTCATCTTTGACGAGATACAGGATTGTCCGAAAGCCAGGGGGGCGCTGAAATATTTCCATTTGGATGGCCGTTATGAAGTGATGTGTACAGGGTCGCTACTTGGTGTCAACGGCTATAAAACTCCCGAAGAGAAGAAAGAGGAAGCGGAGGCCTCTATTCCTGTAGGCTTTGAGGACATAGTAGATATGTATCCGATGGACTTTGAGGAGTGGCTGTGGGCGAACGGCATCAAGCAGATTCACCTTGACTACCTAAGAAAATGCCTAGCGAGCGAAACTCCCGTTGAGGAAGCCCTGCACGACCGATTCCGTGAATTGCTCAATCAGTATGTAGTAGTTGGTGGTATGCCTGAGGTTGTAACCACTTTCATGGAAACAAAACAGATAGGCAAGGTGCTGGCCGTGCAAAGACGCATTGTCGAAGAATACAAATCAGACATGGTGAAGTACGCCCCTGCAGCCGATAAGCCGCGTATCAGGGAATGTTTCGAATCCATACCTGCTCAGCTGGCTCGTGAGTACAAGAAGTTCAGCTATACGGTAGTGCGTCGAGGTGGTCGCGGGCGCGACTATGCCGGCAGCCTGCAATGGATAGAAGATGCTGGAATTATACGCAGATGCTACAACACACGAATAACGGAACTTCCCCTTGATGGCCAACGCATCCAAAGTGAGTTCAAGGTATATATGGCAGACATTGGTTTGCTGGTATCGATGTTGGAAGAAGGCACTCAGTCAAGCATCCTGCAAGGCGACTTGCTCAGCTATCATGGCGCCATCAAAGAGAACCTCTTGGCCGACATCTTTGGCAAAATGGGCCGAAAGCTGTATTACTTCCATAAAGACGGAGGCCTGGAACTCGATTTCCTCATACGCTATAGGGGACTGTGTACACCAGTGGAATGTAAGGCCACGACAGGAAATGCCAAGTCAATGAGCACGGTATTGAAGCATCCAGACAAATATCACGTCACAAGTGCCCTGAAACTGGGTGATTATAATGTCGGAAGAAGCGAGCAGCTGCTGACCATACCAATGTATATGGCTTTTTTGCTAACAAATGTATAACTAACAGGGAGCTTTATTTCATGACATTGCGATGACCACAAGGTCCACGGTGCAGATCAGTGCGGCGACCGCCACAAGAACTTATAAATAAAATGGTAAAAATTTGGCGGATTCGTCAAAAGGGCTTATCTTTGCAAAAAAAGTAATGATATGAAGCAGAAAATCATAGCGTTTTTGATAGGTGCAATGGCGTGGACGACGGCCGCGGCGGGCAGCTATGTGCCCACGAAGGAGAATGCGGAGGCACGGGCGGCGTTCGAGGAGATGCGCTTCGGCGTGTTCATCCATTGGGGCATCTACAGTATGTTCGCGCAGGGCGAATGGTACTTGAACAGCGGACTCTCGGACGCGGAGTACCAGAAGGCCGCATCGGGGTTCTACCCCGCACGCTTCGACGCCGACGCGTGGGTCAAGGCCATCAAGGCGTCGGGCGCAAAGTATATCACGTTCACGAGCCGTCACCACGACGGTTTCTCGATGTACGGCACACGGACGGGCGACTACGACATCGTCGATGCTACGCCTTTCAAGCGCGACGTGCTGAAGGAGCTGTCGCAGGCGTGCCGCGAGCAGGACGTACGCCTGCATCTCTACTACTCGATCCTCGACTGGCACCGCACGGACTACCCCGTAGGCCGCACGGGGCTGAAGACGGGACGCGCCTTGCGACCGGACTACGACAGCTACTTCGCCTTCATGAAGACGCAGGTGAAGGAGCTGCTGACGGGCTATGCCCCCATCGGCGGCTTGTGGTTCGACGGCTACTGGGACCACGACGCGGATTCCATTCCCTTTGACTGGCGTATGCCGGAGTTCTACCGTTACATCCATGAGCTGCAACCCGCGTGCCTCATCGGCAACAACCACCATATCACGCCCATCGAGGGCGAGGACTTCCAGATGTTCGAGCGCGACCTGCCCGGCGAGAACACGGCAGGGCTGTCGGGACAGGAGGTGAGCCAGCTGCCCTTGGAGATGTGCCAGACGATGAACGGGATGTGGGGATATAAGGTAGCTGACCAGAACTACAAATCGACAGAAACACTCATCCAGCTCATCGCCCGTGCGGCCGCCAAGAGCTCGAACCTGCTGCTGAACATAGGGCCTCAGCCCAACGGCGAACTGCCTGCCGCGGCCCTCGACCGCCTGCGCGGCATCGGAGCGTGGATGGACGTGAACGGCGAGAGCATCTACGGCACAAAGGGTGCCGGCGAATACGCATGGGGCGTGGCGACGAAGCGCGAAGGCTGCATGTACGCTCACGTGTTCAACAACGAGACGACGGAGATCGAACTGCCGTGGACGGGAAAGAAGCCGAAAGCGGTGATGGCGCTGGACAACGGAACGAAGCTGCAAGCGCGGTTCGACAAGAAAACGCAACGACTGACCATCCTGCTGCCCGAAGGACGCAAAAGCGCGGACTGGGTTGCGAGGATTGAGGAATGAAAGCCCCTCTCCGGCTCCCCCCGTGGGGGGGAGGGGAATGAAGAATGAAGAATGAAAGCCCCTCTCCGGCTCCCCCCGTGGGGGGGAGGGGAATGAAGAATGAAGAATATGAGTTACTTGAATCTTCAAGATATTGTGATGGAAGTGTGCTGCGGCAGTTGGCGTAGCGCAGTGAAGGCCATAGAGGACGGGGCAGAGCGCATTGAGTTGTGCCAGGCGCTGTCGGTGGATGGCCTGACTCCGTCCATGAACGTGCTGCGACGGCTGAGGGCGAAGTATCCGGGCGTGCGTATTCATCTTTTAATACGCGCGCGTGAAGGGGATTTCGTCTATGACGACGACGAGGTCGCCATCATGGAGGCTGACATCCGCGAAGCCGTGGAGGCTGGAGCCTCGGCCATCGTATGCGGCGCGCTGACGCCCGACAACGATATCGACACGGCGGCGATGCAGCGATGGATGGCGGCGGCACAAGGGCTGCCCGTGACCTTCCACCGTGCCTTCGACCACGTCCGCAACCCGCAGGCGGCGCTGGAGCAACTCATCGAGCTGGGCGTGGCACGTGTGCTGACGACGGGCGGCAGAATGCCCGACGGCACGATAGCGACGACGGCCGAAGAGGGTATTCCGGCGCTGCGGGCACTGGTGGAACAGGCGGCATGGCGCATCATCATCATGCCGGGCTGCGGCGTGAACAACGACAACGCACGACGCATCATCGAGGAAACGGGAGCGAGGGAATTACACGGAACTAAACTCAATAAAAAGATATGGCAAAAGCAAAATGGATTGGCGGCTTCTTAGGGCTGCTCTCAGGAGGCCCCATAGGGGCTTTGGCGGGCTTCGTGCTCGGCGCATTATTTGATGCCGTTGCCGACGACAACGGTTTCGTCGATGGCGTGTTCGGTCGTGAGATCAACGACGGGAACGGCCCTAACAGCGGTGGCACCTACACCGGCAGCGAATATGGCGACGGCAGCTACCAGCAAGGCTATTCCCAACGTCGCATGGACGAGGGGACGCGCAACGGATTCCTGTTCTCGCTGCTGACGCTGGCCAGCTACATCATCCGTGCCGACGGCAAGATCATGCACTCGGAGATGGAGGCGATGCGCAGCTTCCTGCGCCTGAACTTCGGCGAGACCGCCGTGGAAGAAGGCAATGCGATCATGCTGAAACTGTTTGAGAAGCAGAAGCAGATGGAGGCGCAGCGGCCGGGGTCGTACCAGCAGACCATCATCGATGCCTGCCACCAGCTGAGAAGTGTGCTGACCAACTCCCAGCGCCTGCAGCTGCTGTCGCTCCTGGCGATGCTGGCGAAGGCCGACGGCCACGTGGCCTCGGAGGAGATCGCCGCACTGCGCGAGGTGACGCAACACTTAGGGCTCTCGGAAGCCGAACTGAACTCGATGCTGAACCTCGGAGCGACGACATTGAAGGATGCCTACGCCGTGCTCGAGATCAGCGAGACGGCGACTGACGACGAGGTGCGCGCAGCCTACAAGAGGATGGTGGTGAAGCACCACCCCGACCGCGTCGCGTCGCTCGGCGAAGATGTGCGCAAGGCGGCGGAAGTGAAGATGCGCGAGATCAATGAAGCGAAGGAGCTGATCTATAAGGCGAGAGGGATGTAAAGCCCCCTCCGGGGGAATGAAGAATGAAGAATGAAGAATGGTCGCCTGTGGCGAAATGAAGAATGAAGAATGAAGAATATAAGAGTGAAAAGTGAAAGAGCGGAGAGTTCTTCGCAGAGCGAAGCGTCGCAAGCGCCGAGCGGAAAGATAAAAGCCTATGAGGTTTAGGGAAAATCCCCTGAGCGTTTAGGGAAAGTTGTTTGCTACGACACGAAAAAGGCTGTACCTTTGCAGCGTCAAACTTAAATAATAACCCTTTAAAGATATACAACTATGAAGACAATGAAGAATACCCTTTGGATGATGAGCGTGCTGTTCGGCGCTCTGTTCCTCTTCGCAAGCTGCGACGTTGACTACTGGTACGACAACCGCGACGACGATATTGGCTACACCGTCAGCGGACACTGGTTCGGCGACCTTGACATGTACAACAGCTATACCGGCGAGCGTGCCGAGGGCTCCGAGATTGAGTTCCGTCCCAGCGGCTACGGCTACTACCGCGGCACCGGCGTAGAGATCGACTACTACCGTCACTCACGTCCCGTGACGAACTACTTCGACTGGGAAGTGCGCAACCGCAAACTGTACCTCTACTTCGACGACTCCGACCTGGACTGCGTCATCATGGACTACAGCCTCTCCGCCACCTACTTCTCGGGCTACATCGAGGGCTACGACGGCTACAGCACACGCTTCCGCCTGCGCAACTACGACCGCTACTGGAACGACTACGGATACGGGGGCTACTACTACCGCTCAGCCACCGAAGAGGCTGACACAACGGACGTGGTCAAAGGCATCAGAGGATGCAATAGGAAAAGTGAAAAGTGAAAGAGTGAAGGCCCCTCTCCGGCTCCCCCCGTGGGGGGGGAGGGAAATGAAGAGTGAGGAATGAAGAATAAAAGAATGAAAATATGAAGATAACGATTTCTGAAGAGATAAGGCAGCGGTGCCCCGAGTTTGTGGGCACCGCTGTTGTTGCGAATGTCCGGAACAGTGCCTTCAACGCCGAGCTGTGGGAGGAGATTGAGGCGTTCATCAGCGACTATCGGCAACGTTATACGGTGGACAGCATCAAAGAGATGCCATCGATTGAGGCTACACGCACGGCCTACCGTCGCTGCGGCAAGGATCCGAGCCGCTATCGGCCGTCGGGCGAGGCTCTGGTAAGAAGGACGCTGAAGGGCAACGAGTTGTACCGAGTGAGCACGCTGGTAGATCTGATCAACCTCGCCAGCATCGCCTACGGCTATAGCATCGGAGGATTTGATGCCGACAAGATCGAAGGTGAAGCGCTATGCTTAGGCATCGGACGCGAAGGGGAGCCCTACGAGGGCATCGGACGAGGGGTGCTGAACATCGAGGGTATGCCCGTTTACCGCGACGCCATAGGCGGCATAGGCACACCGACGAGCGACCACGAACGTACCAAGCTGTCGTTGGAAACGACAAGCCTGCTGACCATCGTGAACGGATATGACGGGAACCGTGAGAATGTGGACGCGTGCGCTACCTACATTCAGGAGCTGCTTCGTCGCTACTGCTACAGCGACGGCGGTTCACTCCTGCGCTTCTGACGCTTGCTCTTTCTTGCCGTAAGCGGGATCGATCTTGATGAAAGCCGACACGACGAAGGTGACGAGGCAGCAGCCCATGACCCACCAGAAGAAATTGAGATAGCCGAGATGATCTGCCATCCAACCGGCGATCATGCCGGGCAACATCATACCGAGCGCTTGCATAGCCGTGCAGATGCTGAACACCGCCGTAGAGCGCTCGCCCTGAGAGAAATAGACGAGGTAAAGCATATAGGCCGTGAAGCCGAAGCCATAGCCGAACTGTTCGATGAACACGCAGAGGTTGACAACGAACAACGACGGCGCAACGGAAGAGGCCAGATAGACATAGACGATGTCAGGCAGCGAGATGCTGAGCACCATGGGCCACAACCAGCGCTTCAAACCATGGCGCGAGACACACCAGCCGCCGAGCAAGCCGCCGATGGTGAGTCCTATGATGCCCACGGTGCCATAGACAAAGCCCACCGCCTCGGTGGAGAGCGCCAGGCCGCCCGCCTCAGTCGTGTCGAGAAGGAAGGGGTTAGCTATCTTCACCAACTGACCTTCGGGGAAGCGGAAAAGCAGCATGAAGAGCAAGGCCGTAACGATATGCGGCTTCGTGAAGAAGGTCTTCAGGGCAAGCCAGAATTCGGAGATTAATAAAGATGGCTGCGCTTGGTCATCTCTCATCTCTAATCTCTCATCTCTAATCTCTAATCTTTCATCTTTGATCTCTAATCTCTCATCTCTCATCTCTAATCTCTCATCTCTCATCTTCTCCGGTCTTGGCAAGGCAAAGCTATGCCACAACCACAACGCCAAGAAGAGACCGGCGAGGACGAAGAAGGAGATACTCCAAGCCATAGGAATGGTTTGCGAACGTTCGAGCCAGCCGGCAAACATCACCAAGAGTCCCTGGCCGAAGATATTTCCGATGCGATAGAACGTGGAACGGATGCCTACATACAGGCTCTGGTCGTGCGTATCGAGGCCAAGGATATAAAGACCGTCGGCAGCGATATCATGTGTGGCACTGGCGAAGGCCAGGATCCAGAAGAAGGCGAGGGAGCCTTGGAGCCAGAAAGACGTAGGAAGGGTGAAAGCGATGCCGGCGAAACCGGCGCCGATGAGCACCTGCATCAGCAAAACCCACCATCGCTCGGTCTTGATTGCCGCGATGAAAGGGCTCCACAGCGGTTTGATGACCCAGGGAAGATAGAGCCACGAGGTGTAGAGGGCGAGGTCGGTGTTGGACAGACCGAGACGCTTGTACATCGTGGTGGCGATGACCATAACGGCAACATAAGGCAGCGCTTCTGCCAAATAGAGGGATGGCACCCAAGCATAAGGCTTATTTTTCATAATCGATAGGGATAGAGGATGCTGAAAGTAGGTTGGAAGATGGAGATGCTATCTGACGATAGCCTACGTAACCGGCGACAAGGGATGGAAGGGCCAACAGGGCATCAAGGGTGAAGAAGAGATGAAAACCGAGAAGGGAAACCAACCAACCCGAAGCGGCAACGGCGGGCAGCATAACCAGCGACACAAGCGGGATATATAAGTAGTTGATCGTGCTGCGATAACGCTCGCCGGAGATATAACGGACGAAGACCATGCAAGCATTCAAGCCGAAACCGAAGAAGAGCTGCGCCAGGAAAGTGGCGAAGCAAAGCCAGAGCAGACTCGAAGGAGGCCAGATGGTCATCACATAATAGACGAAAGGCGACAGCGGGAGGCTGAGCACCATGAAGAAGAAAGCCCGACGCGACCACTCCTTGACCTGAAGCAAACGATGGCCAACGCCAAGACCGACGGAGAAAGCCATCACACCAACCGTGCCCTGCGCCAGTCCGATCCATTGAAGGGAGCAGCCGAGACCGCCCTCGGCATGAGAGGCGAAGAGAAAGATGACGCGCGTGTAGAAGAGGAGCGATTGCGGCAGAAGGAGGAAGAACAGGCAAACGATCACAGCCAGCCAATGGGGCTTGTGCAAGATGCGGTCGATGACGTGAACCTCGGCCTTGACGGCATCACGAAGCGATTCCGCCTGACTGCGGTTGCCGACGTTCGGCGTGCGCAGAACGATGAAATTGTAGAGGAAGAGCAGGAGATAGAATCCGGCGACGAGGTAGATGGCGGTGCTCCACGACAGGGCAATGGCCTGACGGCGGTTGTGGTAGAACACCTCCAAAGCACCTACGGCCATGATCATAGCGCCATAGGTGACGATGGTGCTGACCTGCGAATAGAACATCTTCGAGCTGTTGTAGTAGCGCTGCTCATAAGGGCGGAGCATTCGTTCGTAGTACATCCTTGCCGCCAATTCGTGCCAGGCGCAGAACATGCACAGGACAAGAAAGGCGACGAAGACGAGCGCCACGCGCCAGCTGAGGGTCGTCGTGCAGATGAAGGCCAGCGCCACGAGACAGGCGAAGATAGCGGCCTCGATGATGCGCAGCACACGGGCAAACCGCCCCCGATGGCGCACCTTCTCGCGAACAAACGACTTCAACACCCACGGCAAGGAGAGAAGGCCGCAAAGCAAGGTGCTAACCTCCCATCCGATGCCCAACTGCAGAAACATCAGCAGCGCCACGAAAGTGATCATGGCACTGGGGATGGATTCTGCTGCAAATAAGGTCGGGAGCCAGCGCATCATATATCAAGTTCTCTCAACAACGAATTATACGAATGAAACGAATTTCACGAGCCACGACGTATTATCGCTGCTTGCTTCCATGAATGATCATTCGCATGAATTGAATAAAACAGCATGTTTGCTTTGAAATAATTCGTTTAATTCGTGAAATTCGTTGTTTGAGAAAAACGGCATGATTTAGTACGAACGTGCGATGAGGACGCGGTACTTGGCAGGTTTGCCGCTGACCATGTCCGTACCGGGTGTCTGTTCGAAGTCGAACGGCACGCAACGGATGGTAGCCTGTGTGTCCTCCTTGATCTTAGCCTCGGTCTCGGCGGTGCCGTCCCAATGGCAGAGGAAGAAGCCGCCGTCCTTGACGCGCTCCTTGAACTCCTCGTAGTTGTCGCACTCGAAGATATGTTCGTCGCGGTACTTGCGGGCCTTCTCGAAGATGGCTGTCTGCATGTCATCGAGCACAGCCTTGACGTGCTGGGCGATGCCTTCGACGCTGAGTTCTTCCTTCTCCAAGGTGTCGCGGCGCATGAGCTCGATGGTGCCGTTCTCAAGGTCGCGACCGCCCATGACGAGGCGCACGGGAACGCCCTTCAGCTCGTAGTCGGCGAACTTGAAGCCCGGACGCTTCTGGTCGTTGTCGTCGAGCTTCACGCTGATGCCCAGCGACTTCAGTTCGTCAGCGATTTCGCGGAGCTTTACGCGAATGGCATCCAGCTGCTCCTCGGTCTTATAAATAGGAATAAGGACGACCTGTGTGGGCGCCAAGGCGGGCGGCAGCACGAGGCCGTTGTCGTCGGAGTGCGTCATGATGAGTGCGCCCATGAGACGTGTGCTCACGCCCCACGACGTAGCCCAGGCATATTCCGGCTGGTTGTCCTTGTTGAGGAACTGCACGTCGAAAGCACGTCCGAAGTTCTGTCCGAGGAAGTGGCTGGTGCCGCTCTGCAACGCCTTGCCGTCCTGCATCATCGCTTCGATGGTGTAGGTGTCAAGGGCGCCGGCGAAGCGCTCCGTCTCGCTCTTCACGCCCTGCATGACGGGCACGGCCATCACCTTCTCGGCGAAGTCGGCATAGACCTTCAGCATCAGACGTGCGCGCTCTTCGGCCTCCTCGCGGGTGGCATGGGCGGTGTGGCCTTCCTGCCAGAGGAATTCGGCGGTGCGCAGGAACAGGCGGGTGCGCATCTCCCAGCGCATGACGTTAGCCCACTGGTTGATGAGCAGGGGGAGGTCGCGGTACGAGTGGATCCAGTTCTTGTAAGTGTTCCAGATGATGGTCTCGGAGGTAGGACGTATGATGAGTTCCTCTTCGAGCTTAGCCTCGGGATCAACGACGACACCGTCGTGCGTCTCGTTGGTCTTCAGGCGGTAGTGGGTGACCACAGCGCATTCCTTGGCAAAGCCTTCGACGTGCTCAGCCTCGCGTGAGAGGAAGCTCTTGGGGATGAGCAAGGGGAAGTAGGCATTCTGCACGCCCGTCTCCTTGAACATACCGTCGAGGATGTGCTGCATCTTCTCCCAGATGGCGTAGCCGTAGGGTTTGATGACCATGCATCCGCGGACATCGCTCTGCTCGGCGAGGTCTGCCTTCACTACAAGTTCATTATACCATTGCGAGTAATTCTCGCTTCGTTTAGTCAGGTTTTTGAGTTCTTTTGCCATAATAAAAAGGTCTTTTTTGTTTTTTCGGGTGCAAAGTTAGTGAAATATCATCAAAGAAAAGCATAAAATTGCCGCTTTTGACACTTCGTATGAAGAAAAATGTGTATTTTTGCACTCGGAAACTCAAAACAACATCATTATTCATCAAACACATTAAGAAACTATGAAAGGATTAAAGTTTTATGCACTCGGCCTCTGCGCCGCTTTACTCATTGAATCTTGTGGTATGAGCAACACCGCCAAGGGTGGTATCATCGGTGGCACCAGTGGTGCAGCTCTCGGCACAGCCCTCGGCGCCATCCTGGCCAAGAAGGGTAACAAGACGAAGGTCGGTGCTATCGCAGGTGCTGCCGGTGCAGCCGTAGGTACTGCTGCCGGTATCCTCATCGGCCGCAAGATGGACAAGGCCAAGAAGGAAGCCGAGAAGATTGCCAACGCTCAGGTAGAAGGCGTGGTTGACGGCAACGGTTACGATGCCGTGAAGGTGACCTTCGACAGCGGTATTCTCTTCCAGACGGGTAAGTCCACCCTGAATGCCATCGCCAAGAGCTCTTTGGACAACTTCGCCACCAACGTGTTGATCCCCAACAATCTGATGAGTGTAGGTGTCATCGGCTTCACCGACAACCAGAGCTGGCGCAACAGCACTGCCGAACAGAGCAAGCAGAAGAACCTCGTGCTCTCGCAGCAGCGCGCAGCTGCCGTCAGCAACTATCTGCTCCAGAGCGGCGTTGCACAAACACAAATCAAGGAAGTCGTAGGTCTCGGCGAAGACAACCCCGTGGCTGACAACTCCACAGCTACTGGTCAGGCTCAGAACCGCCGCGTCGAGGTTTACCTCTATGCAAGCCCCGAAATGATCCAGCAGGCTGAAGCTGGCACACTGCAATAAGTTAGTTGACGAGTTGACGAGTTGACGAGTTGACGAGTTGACGAGTTGACAAGTTGACGAGTTGACGAGTTGACGAGTTGACGAGTTGAGAGTTGACGAGTTGACAAGTTGACGAGTTGACGAGTTGACAGGTTAACAGATAAAACGACAGGTTGGCTGCGGAAGTAGCCAACCTGTTTTTTAGTTATTTATGTTCAGCCTTGAGCTCACCGTCAACCTGTCAACTTTCAACTCGTCAACTCATCAACTTGTCAACACCCAACTCGTCAACTCATCAACTTGTCAACACCCAACTCGTCAACTCGTCAACTTGTCAACTCGTCAACTCGACTCGTCAACTCGTCAACTCCTCACGGTTCTGCCTTCAGCGTCGGCAGGCTCCAGCTGTATTTGACGGCCAGCATACGGATGGCGATGGCGACGGTGCAGGAGAGGACGGCGCTGCCCTCAGGAGCCCAGCCAAGTCCATGAAGGCAGCCGATATAGACAAGCCCGCCGGCAAGACAGCAGGTGGCATAGATTTCCTTGCGGAAGATGAGAGGTTCTTCGTTGATGAGAATATCGCGCAACACACCGCCGCCGGCTCCCGTGATGACACCCAGACAGATGGCTGCCCACGTGGGCATACCGAGGCCAAGGGCTTTCTCGATACCGATCACGTTGAACAACGAGAAACCGATACAGTCGAAGAGGAACCAGGTGTTGTTCTGGCGCACCAGCCATTTGCGGAACACGATGACCCATAGCAAGCCGAAGAGACAGGTGAGCAGGTAGATGGGATCCTCAAGCCAGAAGGGCGTCTTGCCGATGAGCAGGTCGCGCGTCGTACCGCCGCCGACAGCCGTGGCCGTGCCCACGATGAAGGCACCGAACAAATCGAATTGCTTGGCTGCGGACAGACGGGCACCGGACACGGCACCCGCAAGGGTTCCGATCAGCTCAAGGATGACGAAGGACCAGGGGATGCTGAGCATATCACCCAGGTTCTGAAAGAATGACTTAATAATTTCCACAATGTGAATATAAGAGTGAAGAATGAAGAATGAAGAATAAAAGAGTGAAAAGTGAAAAGTGAAAAGTGAAAAATAAAGATTACCAAATAAAGTTTAAGCTATTAAACTTCACCTCCTTACGGCGTACCATATTTGGTGATGGTGTAGCCTACGAGCGCATCGTAACGTCCGCCTTGCGGCCGGTGATAGACGAGGATGAGGTATTCGTTCTCCGTCTGGAAGAAGTCGCCCTCGGTGCGGGCAGTGTGCCCTACCCCGTCGTTGTCGAGCCATAGATACTGATAGTTGTAATAGCCTTGCTTCAGCAGCACGGTGGTTTCGTAAGCGAGCTGCGCTTCGTCATATCGCATCCGGCACTCCGGGTCGGGGAAGCCATTGTCCCAAAGACCAGAGACATAGACGTCACCCGTTTCGAACTTAGGCATCTGCAGGAAGAAATGCACGAAGGTGTAGTCGCATTCCGTGTCATTCTCCTCGTCGCCTTCGTGACGAATGACGTAAGCACCATTCTGGTCGGGAGAATACGTATAGTTGTGCTGCGGTGTAGCGGCAAAGAGGAGCGTATGGAAATAAGGCTCAAACCATCGCATCTTATCGACGCCCATCCCCCCCTGATGCAGGTTAAGCACTTCAAACTTATGGAACTCCGACCCCGCGGGGAAGATGAGTTCGCGGCGGTGGGTCCATTCCACGCCGAGGGTGTTCTGGATGTTGGGCGGCAGGTTGATGACGGCGTTGTCCCAGCGACGGTTCTGCAGAACCACGGTGTGCAACTCGCGCTGCGGATCAACCACGCGCCGACTCCCGTAGGCGATAGAGTATGTCACCTGCTGGTGCTGCTGATTGAAGTCCACCTCGGTGTTGGCGCTGACGCTGGCCTTGATGGTCATCTCGGGCGTCAACAAGGAGAAGCAGGCTTCGAGAACAGGTTCATCGCTGCTGTCGCGTTCATCGGCAAAGACCTTAACGCGATAATTACCAGGCAGAAGCAGTCGCGCATCCTCGTTGGGGAAGCAGAGACGATAGTGTGTATAGAGCACCGTCGTGTTCAGGCTCTTCTCGTAATCGTCGATGGGCAAACCGTTGAAGCCTTCCAAATAGTCGCTCTCGAAGACTTCGTCGTTGACGCTCCAGTCGGCATTGCAGAATTCCACCTTATATATATAACGCGTGTATTCGTGCGAGAGTTCGTCGAAGGCAATCTCTATGTCGTCGCCCATCTCGGCCAGCGGAGGCGACAGCGGATTACCCTTCACGATGACTTGCACCGAGCGGATCTGGTCGGAGAGGCTGCGGGTGTGCTGAGCCCGAATGGCCAGGGGCGCAAGGGCAAGCAGCGATAGGAGAAGAAGTATGTAGTGTTTCACGGCGCAAAGGTAGTGAAAAAGTGAAAAATGAAAGAATGAAAAGTGAAAAATATATAGTTCTCGAGCAAAAACATTAACCTTTACTCTCTAATCTCTAATCTTTTCCTTACCTTTGCGGCGAAATAAGGAGATTATTATCATGAAACATCTCAAGACACTCGTTTTATTTTCCCTCATGATGTGCTGCGCCGCCATACCTGTGCAGGCACTCACCTACCAGCGGGCCGACAGTTTGCGCGTAGTGGAACTGCTGACGAAGGGAAGTCGTCAGGCCCCTTCAGAGAACCTCATGGTTTTCTACGCCCAAAAGCTGCTGGGTATTCCCTACGTCGGCAAGACGCTCGAAGTGAATCCGCGCGAAGAGCTCGCCGTGAACCTCCGCGAGCTGGACTGCACGACGCTCGTCGAGAACGTCGTGGCTCTGGTGATGACGACGCATCAGGGCAGCACGAGCTTCGCCGATTTCTGCAACAACCTGACGAAGATCCGTTATCGCGACGGCCGTTTGGACGGCTACGCCTCGCGCAACCATTACTTCAGCGAATGGATTGACAGCAATGAGCGTCAGGGATTTATCCGCGAGATCAAAGGTAAAGCCAACGACAGCCGCGGCGCCTACTACCCCTTCGTGGATGCTCAGAAGCTGGACATCACCTACATGAGCACTCATCCTTCGAGCTATCCGATGCTGAAGGACGACGCTGCCGCGCTCAAACTGATCAAAGCCAACGAGCAGCGCCTCTGCGGCCGCACCGTCCGCTATATTCCGCGCCGCCTGCTGGAACGTTCCAAGAAAGACCTGTCATGCGTTAAGGACGGCGACATCCTGGCCATTGTCACCAAGAAGGCAGGCCTCGATGTGTCGCATCTCGGACTCGCCGTATGGGGGCGCGACGGCAAGCTGCACTTGCTCAATGCCAGCCAGATTCACAAAAAGGTGGTACTCGAACCGATGACGTTGGAAGAGTACATGAAAAAACATCCTTCACAGCTCGGTGTGAGGGTGATAAGAATGAAGAGTGAAGAGTGAAAAAAGTACTGAAGACGATACAAAAGTGGTTGCAAGGACTGGTGATTTTCTTCTTTGCCTCCACCATCCTCACAGTCGTCGCCTATCGGTGGTTGCCGGTGTATGTGACGCCGCTGATGGTGATCCGCTGCGTCGAACAAATTGGACGCGGCGAGCAGATACGCCTGCGACATCATTGGGTGCCGCTGAACGAGATGTCGAAATATATGCCCGTGGCCGTTATGGCCTCTGAAGACCAACGGTTTATGGAGCACCACGGCTTCGACTTCGAAGCCATCGACAAAGCCATCCAGGAGAGTAAGGCCGGCAAGCGTCAGCGCGGAGGAAGCACCATCAGCCAGCAAACGGCCAAGAACGTCTTCCTCTGGCCGAGCCATTCGTGGGTGAGAAAAGGATTGGAAGCTTACTTCACCGCACTCATCGAACTCATCTGGAGCAAGCAACGCATCATGGAGGTGTACCTCAACTCCATCGAAATGGGCGACGGCATCTACGGCACCGAGGCTGTGGCGCAATGGCATTTTCATTGCACGGCAGCTGAACTCACCCGCAACAACTGCGCCCTCATCGCCGCTACCCTACCCAATCCGCTCAAGTTCAGCAGTAAAGAGCCGTCGCCCTATATGCTGAAGCGCCAAACATGGATCATGCGGCAGATGAAACACATTGATCTTTTGGAACAAAAATAAGGCACAGAGAAGGTTTTATAAGACAACGAATTATACAAATTAGACGAATTATTTCTTGTCCTATAGTCATATCTTTTTATAGACACGACGCAAGCTTAAATTCGTTTAATTCGTTGTTAAAAAGAAGAAATGTGCCATGTGCTATGCTATCAGCCCTGCAGCTTGCCAGTCGTTGATCATCTTCTGGGCATCGCGCAGAGCGGTGGCCTCATCGACTTCATACTCTTCGGTGAGCAGTCGAGCCAGCATGGGAGCATCGAAGTCCTGACCTTCGACCTTGCGCCAGAGGTAGGCGGCACTCTCGTTGAGACTGATAATCTTAGAGAAATCGATGTTCTCTATGCCATGAGCGACGATGATGGCCTCGCCACAAATCGTCCTCAGTTCAAATCCTTCTTTGATTTTCATATCGTTGCTTTATAGATAAAAAGGAGCAGACGGCGAATGGGCAGCAGCCTGCGCCAGAGTTTGATTTTACGTTTCAGCGTTGGGTCGCTGGCCAACAGCACATGGCCGTTCGGGCGCAAGTACTCGGTGACTACGCCACAGACATCAGCCATCGTACATGACTCAGTACCACGTATATTACCATCGCCCATGAGCATGAGCCGTTGGCCGTCGATGGTGATGATGCGATGCAACACGAAATGGCCGGGTGCTATCTCTGCCAAGACGGCGTCGCCAACGGCCAGCGATGTCCAAGGAGCCAATTGCACACGGTCGCGCAGGTGCTCCAAGAAAGGACGCATGGAATAGCCTTTGACGGAGATGACGACCTTCTCGCCCTTCGCCACGTATTCGCGGACGAGAGGCAGCAGCTGGTCGTTGGGCAATTCGATACGCGGCATTGCCGTTGCCGAAGGGTCGGCGTAGCGGCGCTGCTTGGCACGCCGCCAGGGCGTAGCCAGCACTCTTGCACATTTCTTGACGAACGCTTTCATCCTCTCTTCACAGCAGCATAGCACACCTTCGCAGCCTCCTCGTCGGGACGACAGCCGAGCCAGAAGACGGGCGTGATGGGGAGCAGACGGGAAATGGTGTCGCAAATGCCGACATACACGCGCTTGTCCCACTTCATCGAACTCACGGCGGGCAGCAGCATCGCAAAAGCCTCGACGGGCGCCATACGACGGATCGTGTTCTCGGGGCGCTGCTCGATGCGCGTAATCGCACCGACGGGCGCCGAGATATTGCGATAGCAAGGCGTCTTGCCGCTCCACGGCGAACCGTAGATGCGCGATTCACCATCGACGATGCGCACGACGGGGTTGTCGTCGTTCATTAAGTCAGAACCTGGTATGTATTTGTACCACAGGTGAGTGTGCGTACTCTTGCCCGTACCGCTCGGGGCAGTAAAGAGATAGCCGTAGCCACCATTGCGGATGACCGAAGCGTGGATGAGCAGCGTGTTCTGTTCGGCGGCGGCAAAGGCAAAAGCCATCATCAAGGCGTTGTTCAATCCGAACTGATGCTGGCGCACCGACGAGCCTGTCAACACCGCACGGCATCGACGGAAATCGTCGTGTGCCACGAGGCAACAGCTCAGCAGCCCGCCGTCGCAGGCAGGCAGACTGATCTCGAAAGCGTAGCTGCCATCGGCGGCGAGATAGACGCCATGGTTGGCACCGCCGCAATCGAACTGTCCGATCTCGCGCCAACCGCTGAAATCGGGCGCCGTGCCCTCCTCAACATCCATGGTGAAAAGCACATCGCCGTCCTCCTCACAGACAAAAGGCGTGAAGGACGGGATGATATCGGGAGCCGATAAGTGGTCGGGGAAGTTGACTTGCAAACGGTGCAAGGCCACTTTGTAGCGATGCGACGTCATTTCTTCGGTGCGTTTTGAGGGTTCTGACCTGCGGGAGCTGTCGTCGAACGCGCGAAATCCGGCATGAAGACCTCGTCGCCAATGATGGGTGCAAGGTATTGCTCGGCCTTGAAAGCGAAGCGTTCCTTAGGCAGAATCTGGTAGGACAGCAACGGATCCTTCTCGTAGCGTTTCTTCACCTTCGCCCATTTGCGCTGCACCTTGCGGGGATTGGTACCGAAGAAGATGGAACACACCGTGTTCTTACGATGCTCCTCGGTCTCCATGTGGTACTGCAGTTGCAGGCTGTATAAGGCACGGTCAACCAGCATCTTATGCGTCGGATCTATCCAAGCGCTGTCGATGGTCTGAATGTCAGTTTGGAAAGCGGTGGAATCCCTGAGCGAGGCGGCGAAGCCGAACATATAGATACGCTTGACTTCAGGCTTCTTAGCAGCCGACAACGGCAGCGCCAACCACAGCAACGCTGCGAGACAGCACACCATTCTGGTCATTCTATTGTTTCCTATCATTCTTTTCTTGTTTTCTTCTAGAGGGGCTAGATTTTCTAGATTTTCTAGAGGATCTAGATTTTCTAGAGGATCTAGATTTTCTAGATTTTCTAGAGGATCTAGAGATTCTAGATTTAACCCAGGTACGACTTGAGGAGTTTGCTCTTCGAGTTGTTGCGCAGGCGTCGGATGGCTTTCTCCTTGATCTGGCGTACACGTTCGCGGGTGAGGTTGAACTTGTCGCCGATTTCCTCGAGGGTCATCTCCTGGTGGTTGATGCCGAAGAACATCTCGACGATCTGCTTCTCGCGTTCGCTGAGCGTCGAGAGGGCGCGGTCGATCTCGCGGCTGAGGCTCTCGTTGACGAGGCTCTTGTCCGCCATGGGGCTGTCGTCGTTGACGATGACATCGAGCAAGGTGTTGTCCTCGCCTTCCACGAACGGCGCATCGACGGAGATGTGGCGTCCGCTCACCTTCAACGTGTCGGAGATCTTGTCCACGGGGATGTCCAGCTCCTCGGCCAGTTCATCGGGACTCGGACGGCGCTCGTTCTCCTGCTCGAACTTCGACAGGGCTTTGGAGATCTTGTTCAACGACCCCACCTGATTCAGCGGCAGACGTACGATGCGACTCTGCTCGGCCAAAGCCTGGAGGATGCTCTGGCGGATCCACCATACGGCGTAGGAGATGAACTTGAAGCCGCGCGTCTCGTCGAACTTCTCGGCAGCCTTGATCAGGCCGAGGTTGCCCTCGTTGATCAGGTCGGGCAGCGAGAGGCCCTGGTTCTGATACTGCTTGGCCACAGAGACCACGAAGCGCAGGTTGGCGCGAGTCAGTTGCTCCAAGGCGGCACGGTCGCCCTTGCGGATGCGCTGTGCCAGCTCCACTTCTTCCTCCACCGTAATCAGGTCTTCGCGACCGATCTCCTGAAGGTACTTGTCCAACGAAGCGCTTTCGCGGTTGGTGATACTCTTAGTAATCTTTAATTGTCTCATTCCTTATTGGTATTTTCAGAATAATAAACTACAATTCTTTTTAAAGCGCGCAAAGATACATTATATATAGCACACGCGCAAGAAAAATTCAAAGTTTTCATCAAAAAAGTGAGAAGAAGCAAAGCTTTTTGCAAAACTTTGCCTCTTCTGCACGTTGATGAACGTTTTGGCCTACTTTTTGCTGTAGGCTCCGAACGCTTATTTCTTCTTCTCCTCGGAGAGGTCGATGGCGGTGGCTACGCGGCGTCCGCTCGGCGTGATCGCACGGATCCAGAGCACGCGGTCGCTCGACTGGTTGGCAGCCTTCACGGCATTCTCGAAGTCCTCGACGGTGCGCATCTCCTGGTCGTTGACCTGCAGCAGGATCATACCCTTCGTGATGCCGGCGTCGGCGAGCTTACCCTTCTTGATGGCCGTCACTTCGAGGCCGTAGCGTAGTGCCAGCTGCTGCTTCATATCGTCGCTGAGCGGCTTGAGCTGAGCGCCGAACAGGTCGATGTCCACTTCCTCGAGCACTTCGGTGCCGCCCTGAGCGTTGCGCAACGTAGCCGTTTCGGTGTGGCTCTTTTTGTTGCGGATATAAGTGACCTTCACCTTGTCGCCGGGGCGACGCTGTGAGAGGGCTTCCTGCAGCTCGGCCATCTTCGTGACGTCGCGGCCGTCAACAGCGGTGACGACGTCGCCCTTCTGCAGTCCGAGTTCCTCGGCAGTCGTCTTCTCCTCGACCTCCTGAATATAAATACCTTTATTGGTACCGAGATCCACCTCGTTGCCCTTTTCCTTTTCTACGTCAATATAATTCGTAACATCCATGCCACGGACGCCTAACAGCGCGCGCTGCACAACGCCGAACTCCTTCAGGTCGGCAACGACCTTGTTCATGATGGTCGTCGGAATGGCGAAACCGTAGCCGGCGTAGCTGCCCGTCTGGCTGTAGAGCATCGCATTGATGCCTACGAGCTCGCCCTGCTCGTTGACGAGGGCGCCACCCGAGTTGCCGGCATTGATGGCGGCATCAGTCTGGATAAAGCTCTCAACGCCATTGGCTCCCAGCGAACGCGCCTTAGCCGAAACGATGCCGGCAGTGACGGTCGAAGTCAGGTTGAACGGGTTGCCCACGGCCAACACCCACTCGCCAATCTTCAGCGCGTCGGAGTTGCCGATAGTGATGGCGGGCAGGTTCTTGGCTTCCACCTTCACGAGAGCCAGGTCGGTGGTCTCGTCCAAACCGATGATACGTCCCTTGTACTCGGTGTTGTCGTTCAGTTTCACAAGGATCTCGTCGGCGCCTGCCACGACGTGGTTGTTCGTGACGATGTATCCGTCGGCCGAGATGATGACGCCCGAGCCAGCACCCTGGCGCTTCGGCTGTGTCTCAATCTCCTGTTGGCGTCCCTGTCCGCGACCGCGGTTGCCATAGCCGAAGAAGTCGCCGAAGAAATCCTCGAACGGATCGCGCACCGTCACCGTCTGGCGAACGGCATTCTTCGTCACCTTAATATATACGACGCTGTTGACCGAACGTTCGGCGGCCGTCGTCAGATCCACGAGGCCGGCAGGTGCGGCAGCGGCAGAAGCCGTAGCCATCGCCGACGTCGAAGGAGCAGCGTGCGCCGTCGAAGCCACGTGAATATTGTCACTCATGATCGCGCCTGTCATCAGGCTACTGCTCAGCACCAGCACTGCTGCGCCGAGCCACATCTTTGTCTTTTGGTTCATCATGTTCATTTACGATTTGACGATTTACTATTTCAATTTAATATTTCGATTTCGAAAATTATTTCTCGGATGATGATACGACGATTTACGTTTTCATGAAATCCGACACAAAAGTAGTGCAAAAGTTTATCTCTCTGACAAAATGTCGCCGATTTTTCCTTTCTTTTAACATGCTCTGCGGCTTGCTTAACAGCGGTTAAAATCGCGACCTGCCATTTTTGCATTTCTTGTGCCAAACAGCCTTTTCTGGCAGTTTTCGCGGCCATAACTGCTAAAAAAAGTAAACAGCACGCAAAAACTTTAAACTTTAAACTTTAAACTCTAAACTATATTCGTATCTTTGCGGCTCGGAAGCAGTGGGACGGTCTGCCGCTGGCACTACTCCATCGCGTGAGCAGCGCAAGAGGAAAGTCCGGGCAACACAGGGCACTCCGCTACCTAACCGATAGAAGTCCGCGAGGGCTTGCAGGTGCAGAAGAAAACAACCGCCTGCCGTTATTTCTCATTTCTATTTGAACGGCAGGTAAGGGTGAGAAGGTGAGGTAAGAGCTCACCAGGCGTCTGGCGACAGGCGTGCTGTGCACACCGGAGGTTGAAAGTTCGCGTAAACCGGCGACGCACCGACTACACGACCCGTCGTGCAAGGGTGAGAAAGGGCGGCCCGTCCGAGCCGGAGGGTAGAACGATAGAGACGTGGCGAGAGTCACGCCGTAGATAAATGGCAGGCACCAGCGTCGTCGCCCCCTAATAACCGTCGACGACAAGGATACAGAACCCGGCTTATAGTCCCACTGCTTCCGCTTTTT
>JAEEHP010000037.1 GCA_016280855.1 Bacteroidaceae bacterium | reverse complement strand
GGTGGTGCTGGGTGCGGAGACCCTGCTCGCGCGGAAGCTGCTCGCGCTTGGAAGCGATTTCACGGGCTTCCTGGTCGGTGTCCATCACGTGGAAGGTGTCGCCGGCCTGAGGAGCGCCGCTCAAGCCGAGCACGGTGGCTGCCTGAGCCGGGCCGATCTCCTTGATGCGCTGTCCGCGTTCGTTGAACATGGCTTTGATACGGCCGTAGTTGGTACCTGCCAACAGGATATCGCCCATCTTGAGCGTGCCGTTGGAGCAGAGCACGGTGGCGACGTAGCCGCGGCCCTTGTCGAGCGACGACTCAATGATGGAGCCCGTAGCTTTGCGGTTGGGGTTGGCCTTGAGGTCGAGCATCTCGGCCTCGAGGAGCACCTTCTCCATGAGTTCGGGCACGCCAATACCTTTCTTGGCGCTGATGTCCTGGCTCTGGTACTTGCCGCCCCAGTCCTCGACGAGGAAGTTCATCTGTGCGAGATGCTCCTTGATCTTCTCGGGGTTAGCGGCAGGCTTGTCGATCTTGTTGATGGCGAAGACGATGGGTACGCCGGCAGCCACAGCGTGGTTGATGGCTTCCTTCGTCTGTGGCATGATGTCGTCGTCGGCAGCGATGATGATGATGGCGATATCCGTCACTTGAGCACCGCGGGCACGCATAGCGGTGAAGGCCTCGTGACCAGGGGTGTCGAGGAAGGTGATGTGGCGGCCGTCGTCGAGCTTCACGTTGTATGCACCGATGTGCTGCGTGATGCCGCCTGCCTCGCCGGCGATGACGTTGGTTTTGCGGATATAGTCGAGCAGCGATGTCTTACCGTGGTCCACGTGACCCATGACGGTGACAATCGGAGCGCGTGGCACGAGATCGGCCTCATCGTCGGCCTCCTCCTGCACGGCTTCGCTCACGTCGGCACTGACATACTCGGTCTGGAAGCCGAACTCATCGGCCACGAGGTCGATGGTCTCCTTGTCCATGCGCTGGTTGATGCTGACCATGACGCCGAGGCTCATGCAGGTTCCGATGACCTGTGTGACGGGTACGTTCATCATGGATGCCAGCTCGTTGGCGGTGACGAATTCGGTGAGCTTCAGGATCTTTGACTCCTTCTCCATCTCTTCGAGCTCAGCCTCTATGCCGGCACGAATGTTCTCGCGCTTTTCGCGACGGTACTTGGCGCCTTTGCCCAGCGCCTTGTTCTTGCCGGCAGTGAGACGTGCCAGCGTCTCGCGCACCTGCTTGGCGACTTCTTCGTCGCTCTGCTCGGGCGTGATGATGACTTCCTTGGGCTGGTTCTTCTTGCGGCGCTTGCCTTCGCCCTTGTTCTGTTGGTTCTGCTGGGGCTGCTGGTTGCCGCCTTTGTTCTTCTTCTGCTGCTGTCCGCCCTGGTTCTGCTGCTTGGCGGCTTCGGCGTTGATATCTACGCGTTCGCCTTTCTTCTTGTTGCGGCGGTTCTCTCCACCTTGTCCTGCGCCCTGAGCGTTGCCCTGACCACTGCCTCCCTTCTTGCGCTTCTTGCTGCGGGGAGGACGCGTGCTCTGGTTGATGGAGTCGAGGTCGATGTGTCCTTTGATGTTTAGAGTGAGAGGCGGTTCGGACGGCCCTTTCACGCGGAATACGCCGTCAATCTCCTCGAGTTCGACACCTTTCTTCTTCTTGGCGGGACGCTCCTCGGGCTTGGCCTGCTCGCGAACTACTTCCACGGGTTCTGCCGGCGCCGCGGGGGCTTCAGCCTTGGACGCTTCGGGAGCTTGTTCAACGGGCTTTTCAGCAGGCTTGTCGGCCGGCTTCTCAGCGGGTTTCTCAGCCGGCTTCTCAGCGGGTTTCTCAGCCGGCTTCTCAGCAGGCTTTTCTGCCGGCTTCTCGGCGGGCTTCTCTGCCGGCTTCTCTTCGGCTTTCGGCGTCTTGACCGGTTCGGCGATGGGGTTGCCCTTGCTGTCGAGGTTGATATGTCCGACCAGCTTGGGCTTCTTCACCTCGGTCAGAGGCAGTGCCTCGTCGTCCTCGGTGAGCACGATGGTCTCCTTCTTCTCCTTGGTCTTGCGGGCCGTAGAGATCTTCTGTGCCTGTGCGAGCAGGCCTTTGTCCTTGTTGAATTCAGCCTGAACGAGAGCGTACTGCTCATCGGTGATGGTCGCGTTGGGATTAGCCTCGACGTCAGTGAAGCCTTTCTTGTTGAGGAAATCCACGAGGGTCTGCAAACCCACGCTGCATTCTTTGGTGACTTTATTTATTCTTATTGGCATAAGCTTCTGTAAATGTATAATTGATAATGTATAATGTATAATTTAGGCTGCGCGAGAGATGGGCTTAATGTATAATTGATAATGTAAATGCATTTCAATTACACATTATACATTATCGTTAGCTCTCAGTAGGAGGCTGGTTGCCGTCTTCTTCCTCATCGGGGAACTCAGCTTTGAGGATGCGCAGTACCTCGTCCACGGTTTCCTCTTCGAGGTCGGCGTTCTTGATGAGCATCTCGCGGGGTGCTTCGAGCACGGAGCGGGCTGTCGTCCAGCCGTTCTTCTTCAATTCCTCGATGACCCATTCGTCGATCTCGTCCTTGAAGTCGTCGAGATGGATGTCGTCCTCCAGCTCCTCGTCCTCGCCCTCGGGCAGTTCGCGATAGACGTCGATGACGGTGTCGGTGAGCATCGAGGCCAGACGGATGTTCAAGCCGCCCTTACCAATGGCGAGGCTGACCTGGTCGGGATTGAGATATACCTCGCAATGCTTCGATTCCTGGTCGAGGTTGATGCTGTTGATTTCGGCGGGACCGAGTGCGCGGGCGATGAGCAGCTGCGGGTTGGAGGTCCACTGTATGACGTCGAGGTTCTCGCCTTTGAGTTCACGCACGATGCCGTGCACGCGGCTGCCGCGCACACCGACGCAAGCGCCTACGGGATCCACGCGGTCGTCGAAGCTCTCGACGGCAATCTTGGCGCGCTCGCCCGGCACGCGGGCAATCTTGCGAATCGTGATGATACCCTCGGCAATTTCAGGCACCTCGGCTTCCAGCAGACGCTGCAGGAACACGGGGCTTGTGCGCGAGAGGATGATCTTGGGGTTGCCTGTGGAGTTATCCACGCGAGCCACCACGGCGCGGGCCGGCTCGCCCTTGCGGAAGAAGTCGCCGGGGATCTGCTCGTTCTTCGGCAGCAACAGCTCGTTGCCTTCCTCGTCCAGCAGCAGCACTTCCTTGTGCCACACCTGATAGACCTCAGCCGAAATCACGTCTCCGACCATATCCTTATATTTATTATAAAGAGCATCGTGCTCCAGTTCCAGGATGCGCGAAGCCAGGGTCTGACGCAGCGTGAGGATGGCACGGCGGCCGAATTTCGAGAAGTCAACGGGTTCGGACACGTCTTCGCCCACCTCGTAGTCGTCAGCAATCTGACGGGCATCGGACAGCGAGATCTCCATGTTGGGGTCGTTGACCTCGCCGTCGGGAACGACGGTGCGGTTGCAGTAGATCTCGAAGTCGCCCTTATCGGGGTTCACGATGACGTCGTAGTTCTCGTCGGTGCCCTTCATCTTGGCGATGACGTTGCGGAAGCTCTCCTCGAGCACGCTCACCAGCGTGGCGCGGTCGATGTTCTTGGTCTCTTTGAACTCCTGAAAAGTGTCGATGAGTTCGTTGTTTTGTTTCTTTGCCATGTATATATGATATTTTTACGTTATGACGTTATTATGTTATATCGTCGTTATGACTTTATTTAAAGTCTATGACGTACTTGCCGCTCTTGACGTCGCTCATGGCGAGCGCCACATCCACGTCCTGCATGACGGGGCGTTTCTTGCCTTCGACCTGCACCTTCTGTCTGACGGACAGCACGACGTGCTCTTCGTCAGCTTCCTGGAGCGTGCCTTTCAGCTTGCGTCCGTCGCGGGTGATGACTTCGACTTGCTTGCCGACGTGGTTCTGCCATTGTCGCAATACCTTGAAAGGTTGCCCGAGTCCTGCGCTGCCCACTTCGAGCTCGTAGTCCTCCTCGTCGCGGGAGAGATGCTCCTCGATGAAACGTGAGAGTTGCACGCAATCTTCGATCCATACGCCGTCGGCCTGGTCGATTTCCACCGTGATGCAATCGTCGGGAGTTACCGTCAAATCGGTTAGGAAATAGTCTTTACCGTCGAGCCATTGCTCAACCAATCCTTTCACTTTGTTCGCGTCAATCATTGTTTTCTTTTAGTAGTTTTTATTAGGACGTTTTGTGCTTAAAGTAGAAGCGAAGAACCGTGCGGCCCCTCGCTTCATCTCTTTTGCGCTGCAAAAGTACTGCAAATAAATGAACTGCGCAAGAAAAAAGTCACTTTTTTCGCTCTTTTCGGCTTTTAGACCTCCAAATTCACCTTAAAACCTCACAACCTCACAACCTTAATACCTTAATACCTTATAACCTCGCAACCTTAAAACCTTAAAAACCTCACAACCTTAATACCTTAAAACCTCACAACCTTAATACCTTATAACCTCACGACCTTAAGACCTTAATACCTCTTCTCCCCAAATCTTGAAGGGATAGCGGCGCAGATGGGAATTGTAGAAGCGGCGGTCGCCCGTCACTTCCTGTCCGATGAAATCGGGCTTCACGTAAGGCTCGTCCTCGCGCTTCAGTTCTAGTTCGGCCATGACGAGTCCTTCGTTGTCGCCTTCGAACTCATCGACCTCGAAGACGTGTCCGTCGTCGGCCTTGACCAGCCATCGCGTCTTACGGATGATGCCTGGTTCGCAGAGCGCCATGAGGTCGCTGGCGTCGCTCAGGGAGATCTCCGTCTCGAACTCGTAGCGCGACAGGCCGTCGGCATTGCTCGCGCCCTTGATGGTCAGGTAGCCTTTGTCGCCACGGATGCGAACTCTCACGCTGCGGCCACCGCCTGAGACGATATAGCCTTGGGCGATGGCGGTATGATTAAAGGCGAGCTCTTTGTAAGCGTCGCCTTTAACCAAGAACTTGCGTTCAATCTCTTGTGCCATAACTGATCAGACGAGGAAGGCGTAAACGGCGGCAATGACAAACAGTACGATCAGTCCGCCTACAATCCAGTTGATAACTCGTTTGGCCTGAGCTTCTTCGCGTGCAGCCTTTTTCTTTGCACGCATTTCTTTCTTTGCTTTACTCATGATTTTATTTAGTTTGATGTTTAAAGTTTATGGTTTAAAGTTGACAAGTTGACAAGTTGACGAGTTGACGAGTTACTTTCTTCACTCTCCCGTCGTCTCGCCTCCGAATTCCATGAGGTAAGCCTTGATGAAAGCGTCGATTTTGCCGTCCATCACGCCGCCCACGTCCGAGGTCTGGTAGTTGGTGCGGTGGTCCTTGACGCGTCGGTCGTCGAAGACGTAGGATCGTATCTGCGAGCCCCATTCGATCTTCTTCTTGCCGGCTTCGATCTTGGCCTGCGCCTCCATGCGCTTCTTCATCGCGCGGTCGTAGAGTTGCGACTTGAGCAGTCGCATGGCGTTCTCGCGGTTCTCGAGCTGCTTGCGGCTCTCGGTGTTCTCGATTAGGATTTCTTCCTCCTCGCCCGTGTCTGGATCTTTGTACATGTAGCGCAGACGCACACCCGTTTCCACCTTGTTGACGTTCTGACCGCCGGCGCCGCTACTGCGGAAGGTGTCCCAGCTCACGCGGGCAGGATCGACATAGACTTCGATGGTGTCATCGACCAGCGGCGTGACGAACACCGAGGCGAAGGACGTCATGCGTTTGCCTTGGGCGTTATAGGGGCTGACGCGCACGAGACGGTGCACGCCGCTCTCGCTTTTCAGGTAGCCATAGGCATATTCGCCCTCGATCTCCATGGTCACGGTTTTGATGCCTGCCTCGTCGCCGTCCTGCAGATTGCTGACGGTGAGTTTGTAGCCGTTCGTCTCGGCCCATCGCATATACATGCGCATGAGCATCGATGCCCAGTCTTGCGCCTCCGTGCCTCCGGCTCCGGAGTTGATCTTGAGCACGGCGTCCATGGGGTCTTCCTCCTGACGGAGCATGTTCTTTAGCTCCAAATCCTCGATGGAATCGATGGTTTTTGCATATATGTCGTCCACCTCTTCCTCGGTGACGAGTTCTTCCTTGTAGAAGTCGAAGGCCGTGGCGAGCTCATCGGCGAGCGTGCGCACTTCGGCGTAGCCTTTAATCCATTTCTCGAGGCTCTTGACCTTCTTCATCTGCTCCTCGGCGCGCTTGGCATCGTCCCAGAAGTCGGGCGCCTGCGTGCGGATCTGCTCTTCCTCGAACTCCATCTGCTTGCGGGGAATATCGAGGTATTTGTAGAGCGCCTCAACGCGCTCCTGGGTTTCCTTGAGTTGTTCTGCTGTAATCACGGATCAGTTGTTCTATTCTTCGTACATTTTATCAATCAGTTCCTTGTAGTTCTGTGCGATCACGGGGCGTCGCATCTTCAGCGTGTTCGTCAGCTCGCCTTTCTCCATCGAGAAAGGATGTGGCAACAAGGTGATGCGTTTCACCTGCTCGTAGTGGGCGAACTCCTGCTGCAGCGTGGTGATGCGTTCCATGAGCATGTTGACAACCAGCGGGTTGCTGCACAGCTCCTCGCGGGATGCTACACCGATACTGTTGTCCTTGGCCCATTGCTCCAGCAGCGTGTATTCGGGTATAATCAGGGCGGAGACGAATTTACGTTCGTCGGCGATGATGGCCACCTCGTCGATGTAACGGTCCACGACGAGCTTCGATTCCAGCGCCTGCGGAGAGATGTACTTGCCGTTGCTGGTCTTGAACAGGTCCTTGATGCGGTCGGTGAGGAACAGCTCGCCGTTCTTGATGTAACCGCTGTCGCCCGTGTGGAACCAGCCGTCCTCGTCGATGGCCTGCGCGGTCACTTCGGGCTTGCGGTAGTAGCTCTTCGTGATGGTGTCGCCCTTGAGCAGGATCTCGTTGTTCTCGCCGAAACTGATCTCTATGCCGTCGAGCACGCGCCCGACCGAGCCGATGCTGACGGGCGAGTCGTGCCAGTCGCAGGACACGGTGGCGGTGGTTTCCGTCAGGCCGTAGCCCGCAGTCATATTGATGCCGCAGGCGTGGACGAACTCTTCCACCTCGCGTGGGATGGCAGCGCCTGCCGTGGGGAAGAAGTGTGCGTTCTCGAGTCCCAGCGTCTTCTTGAGCAGCGAGATGATGGTCTTCTCGTAGAACATATAACGTAGCTTGAGCGTCAGGGGCGGTTCCTGACCGCGCAGCTTATATTCCACGTTGTAGCGCTTGCCGACGGCCAACGCATCCAGCATCAGCTTGCGTTGCAGGGCCGAGCTCGTGTCTATCTTGTCCTGCACGCCGGAATACACCTTCTCCCAGAAGCGGGGCACGGCAGCCATGCACGTCGGGTGTACTTCCCGCAGCGTCATCTGGATGTCCTGTGGCTTCAGGTTGATGGCCAGCTGTGCGCCGCGGCTCAGGCACCAATAGCTCCAAGCGCGTTCAAAGACGTGGGTGAAGGGCAGGAAGCACATGATGACGTCCTTGTCCGTCAGGTGCATGATCTTGTCGTTCGCCGGGATGGCTGCGGCGTACATGCGATAGGTCAGCGTGACACCTTTCGAAACGCCCGTCGTGCCGCTCGTGTACAGGATGTTAGCGATGTCGTCGGGCTCTATGGAAGTCGCCCTGGCTTTTACCTCCTCGGCGAAAGGAAAGCCATCGCCCTCGTGCAGGAACTCGTCGAAGTACAACGAGACCTGATCCTGAGGGTTCTTCTTGACCTTGCGGTCGAAGATGATCAGACGCTCCAGCGTGGGACAGAACTTCAGCACACGGAACGCCGTGTCGTACTGGTACTGCTCGCCCACGAACACGAAACGGATCGAAGCGTCGTTGATCATATACTGTACCTGAGCCTCGCTGCTCGTAGCGTAGAAAGGCACGCTGACGGCACGGATACCGTAGGCTCCGAAGTCCACGCAGACGCTCTCCGGCTTGTTCTGCGAGAAGACAGCGATGTTCTCCTGAATGCCCACGCCGAACTTCAGCAGGGCATTGCTGACCAGCGACACCAGTTCCGAGAACCGGTTCCAGGAAATCGTGCGCCACGCATTGGCGTCGTAGTCGCGGTAACTCAAGGCCGCGCGATCGCCGTAAACTTTGGATTGTTCATGAATCAGAACGGACAAAGGAGCTGTATTTAGCATAGCTTTTCGGTTTTAATGCCACAAAGATAAGCATAAATAATGGATTATGGACAAAGGAATGTGTATATTTTTACATTTTTATCCTTTTTTTCCGCTTTCTCCTTGTTTTTTTCAACTTTCAACTTTCAACTTTCAACTTTTTATTATCTTTGCGCCGTCATTTTGTCTTCTCATCCCACAATGCGATTCTCCATGACTCCCGCTACCTATGATCTGGCCTCCGAGGCTGTCGATTTGCTGAAACGACTCATCGCCACTCCGCGCACCAGCCGCGACGAGGGTGCTGCTGCAGACCTTTTTGCCCGTTTCATCGAGGAAAAGGGCTTCCAAGTTCATCGCGAAGCCAACAATCTCTGGACGATAGCCGACGGCTACGACTCCGCACGGCCTACCTTATTATTAAATGCGCACCTCGACACCGTGCGTCCCGTCAGCGGTTGGATGCGCGATCCGTTCGTGCCTGTCGTCGAAGGCGACCGCCTCTATGGCCTCGGTGCCAACGACGACGGTGCCTCGCTCGTGAGCCTCTTTGCGGCCTTTCGTGTCCTCGCCCGACGGCCGCAGGCCTACAACCTCGTCTTCCTGGCATCGGCCGAAGAGGAGGTTTCGGGGCGCGACGGCGTGGCCCGGGCTATGGCGCAGCTCCCGCCCATCGACGTGGCCCTCGTTGGCGAACCGACAGGGATGCAACCGGCCATTGCCGAGAAGGGACTTATGGTGCTTGATGTCACGGCTAAGGGACGGGCGGGTCACGCCGCCCGCGACGAAGGCGTGAATGCCATCTACCTTGCGCTGCCCGACATCGAGTGGTTTCGCACCTTCCGTTTCCCTAAGGTGTCGGATTTGTTGGGACCTGTGCGGATGAGCGTCACCGTCATCAATGCCGGCACGCAGCACAACGTCGTGCCCGACCGTTGCACGTTCACCGTTGATGTACGCTCCAACGAGTGCTACACCAATCAGGAGCTCTTTGACATCATCACCTCGTCGGTGTCGTCGGAAGTCGCCGCCCGCTCATTCCGCCTCGGCTCGTCGCACATCGACATCTCGCATCCCTTGGTGGCCCGCGCCTTGAGCCTCGGCCCCACGGTTGACGGTCAGCCCCGTGCCCCCTTCGGCTCTCCCACGCTGTCCGACCAGGCGCTCATGCCCTGGCCCTCCATGAAGATGGGTCCCGGGCAGAGTGCACGCAGCCACACCGCCGACGAGTTTATCCGTCTGCCGGAGATCCAAACGGCCATCGACGACTACATCCAGATGCTCGACGGCCTCACCTTTTCCTCTCGGTTTTATCAGAAGCGGGCGTGATAACGACGTGCCATTGAATACGTTCCGCGATTCTGATGTGTTTTTGATGTGTTCTTTTTGCACATAAAATTTGGCCATTCAGCAAGAAACGGCTAACTTTGCAATTGCAATTATACAATTATCCACTATGATGATGATGAAAAGAATGTTAAAAGTGAAGTATGGATGTAATGTATTCGATGCAATGAGTGTACATGTAAGTAGAAAAGATACATAACAAAACAAACCAGATTGTCTAACAACTTTATAATACAACAAGATAATGAAGAAAACACTATTATCAATTGCATTGCTGCTTGCCGGCATGACAATGGCCCTGGTCTCATGTAACAAAGAACTGACCTTGGAGGAAAGAATTGTCGAAGAGGAGAAGGAACTCACACCTCAGGAGAGACAACTATTGCATCAGACTCCTGCATTCGACGATTGGAATAGCTGGGAGGACAGTTCTTTCGAAAACCGAGTGCAGAAAGTCAAGGAGACCAGTTTCGAAGAGAATATTGACGGTTGGAGCATAACAAAGAATGGGCAAGGGCTAGTCACACAAGTTTCATTCGACGACATCACCCAACGTCAGCCTCCTGCCGACGGCCCTGCCTTCCTCACCCTCTTCTTTGGCGAAGAAGCTGCCTCGCAGTTCGTAAAATCGGATTATGCCACCATGCCGGCCAACCAGGAGATGTATGTCCAATATTGCGGAGATTTGGAGGTGTCATATTATTGCTTCACATACGACGAGCAAGGCATTATGCGCTCGGCTGGAGGTGCTTACTATCCTACGACTGGCCTAAGTTCTCACCCGACAATTAGCACCTACCTCGCTCGTATGATTTATGCGTCCTACCTCGGTCAATCCGTATCGCTGATCAACGAGAAGCCGAACCTGACGATCATGTTGATCCCAGAAGAGGACTATTATGTGCCGAGATTGGTTTATACGCTGAGTCCCAACTACGCCTCAGGTCCTACCACTGGTAGTAAGGTAGCATGGGTGGATGCCCACTCTGGTCGCCTCCTCAGAGTCTTCTTCCAATTTATATAAAGGGCTCATCAATCATCATTCATTAAATCACCTTTCTTGCCCACAGCCTCTGGATGAAGAGCGTTACAGAAAAGATAAATGCGACGTTCTGTTAAGATATACACGTTACTGTCACTACCGCTGTTGACCCTTTTTGCGCTCTTGTTATACAAGTGCCTAACAGGGAAAACATCACAAGAAGGCACTCATGAGCACACTTGGGAGCCCCAAGCTTTCACGCTGTGGTACACCCAGCCGGCTTCGACACGTAATACATCCAACCGATGGATGGAATACGGTTTGCCCATTGGCAACGGCCGGTTGGGAGCGATGGTGATGGGCGGCGTCCAACGCGATGAGATACAGCTCAACGAGAAGACGTTCTGGACAGGCTCGCCGCAACGACCTGGTGCGTATCAGAATTTGGGCAGTATAGTCATCGAGGAGCTGGATAGTCTGAGGCTGAAGGGTCCGACCAATGACTACCGTTTATGCCTCGATTTGGAGACGGCGGTCGTGCGAAGTGAATGGGATGATACCCAGGGAACGCACTTGACGAGAGAGTATCTAGCCAGCTTTCCTGACAGCTGCATCGCTATACATCTCACGGCATCCGTGCCCGGCTCCCTGCACCATCGCTTTGTGCTTAAGGGTACGCACGACGAAGATGTGTGCTACGAAGAGCATGGAGCCTCCATGCAGAAGACGTTGGATGTGGTGACTGCCGTCACGGGATTCCGTCTGACCACCGATTCCGCCGCTACCATCGTCTGCTCTTCCGACGGTGTGGAGGTCTGTCATGCGAGCGATATCCTCCTCACCGTTGCCTGCAAGACCAACTACGATGCGAAGGCACAGAACTACGTGAGCACCTCACGGCCATTGGACCAGCTCACACAAGAGGCCCTGCAAAAGGCCAGCCATAAGGGATGGACATCGCTGAAAGACAACCATATTAGCGACTACCAGTCACTATTCCATCGGATGAGCTTCAGGTTGGTGGGAGCCGCCAGCGACCTCCCTACGGACGAGTTGGTCGAAGCGTACCCCCGGAACGCCTCTACCGAACAGCGCCTGTACCTCGAACAGCTCTGCTTTGCCTATGGACGCTATCTCGCAATTGCGTCTTCACGAGGTCTGCCCCTGCCAAGTAACCTTCAGGGCATTTGGAGCTATTCCAACCAGCCCATCTGGAACTGCGACATGCACGCCAACATCAACTTAGAGATGAACTACTGGCCATGCGAGGCGACCAATCTTAGCGAAACAGCTCTTCCGCTATTGGATTGGGTTTGCAACGAAGCCGTGAACCGTCCGGCATGGCGTCAGCAGGCTCGTAGCAGCGGATCCGACGGCTGGTTGTGCTACAGTGCCAACAACATCTTCGGCTATTCGACGCCACCCGAGAAGGGGATGTCCTATATGGGAGCGTCAGCATGGCTGTGCCGACACCTGTGGCAACATTATCTCTACACGCAGGACAAGACGTTCCTGAGGGAGAGAGCGCTGCCCGTGATGCTCGGCTGCATAGATTTCTGGATGACCCGACTCGTTCGTGACGCTGAAGATGGGACATGGGTATGTCCACGGGAATGGAGTCCGGAACAAGGACCTTTAGACGACGGCACGGCTCATACCCAACAATGCGTGTGGAACCTCTTCGACTGTACGCTTAAAGCCATTGATCTCGTTGGCATGGCAGCAGCCGGACTGACGGACAGCCGCCTCACGGCCATCAGGGACAAGTTCAGCGCCTTGGACAAGGGCATACATACCGAAGTCTATGACGGCAAATACGGATTCAGCCCTGTACAACCCGGAAGCCTTTTGATTCGCGAATGGAAGCACCACCCCTATAGCGCTGCGGAAGAGCAGAAGCACCGCCATCTATCCCACCTGATGTGCCTATATCCATTTGATATGCTGGACGGCGACTCCGCACTACTGAGCGCTGCACGCAACAGCCTTTTGCTGCGCGGCGAAAGGAACACGGGATGGTCCATGGCCTGGAAGATGTGTTTGTGGGCAAGGCTCCAGGACGGGGAAATGGCACACCGTATGCTGTCCGTAGCACTGTGTCATGCACGGGCATATATCCCCAAGCCCGACCTCACAGGCTCCGGCATCTACTACAATCTCCTTTCCGCACATCCGCCCTTCCAGATTGATGGTAATCTCGGCATAACGGCAGGCATAGCAGAGATGCTCGTCCAAAGTCATGGACAGACGCTGTGGCTGTTACCAGCACTGCCCGAGGCCTGGAAGGCTGGAGGTTCGGTGCATGGCATGAGAGTTGAAGGTGGCTTCGAGGTGGACTTTCAGTGGCAGGATGCAAAGGTGTCACAGCTCGTCCTGCGGTCCTTGGCTGGCAGCGACTGCCACCTTCGGCTGCCTCTCCTGCAAGATGCAGCCATCATCGACGCAGAGACGGGTGAGATATTGGCCCGCTCTAAGGGCGGCAACGCACGTCTGGACTTCAGCTCAGCAGTGGAAGGCGAATACAGGCTAATCCCCAATGACAAAGACATATAACAAATAGATACACTCATTTACCTGAACAAAACGACGATGTCAATAATTATTCATCAAAAATTTGGACGATTCAAAGAATCGGAGTATCCAGTCCGCATACAGCTCTACAACCGCGGTCTCGTGGAATAAGTCTATCCACCTTCACCGCACAATAAAAGTATACAATGATACGTTGTATAATTAAGAAAAGACAATCGTAAGATGAAGAAGAAATGGTCTGTGACATCAGTATTGGTTCTGGTCAGTTTAGCTATATATATATATTTACTCTTGCACATTGCCTGCTTATATGGAAATAGCTGGTCCTGATTACGGTTGTGACGATATCCCTATGTATTAGTCTTGAGCGTTTTTTTGGTGTCTACACAAGATTAT
>JAEEHP010000003.1 GCA_016280855.1 Bacteroidaceae bacterium | reverse complement strand
TGCCTTCGAGCATCTGCGCAAAACGGACGGTGTCTCTCAGCAGGGGATTCGGTGAGATGGCCGCCTGCTGCAGCTCCGGCACACAGGCTATGGCATTGGTCAGGTTCATCTTGCGCGGCTTGCCGCTGGGATCATCGGGCAAGCGGTCGGGGATGGCCTTGACCAAAGCATTGCTGACCTCAAGCGGCAATTTCTCGACGCGCGCCACATCTTTCAGAGCTGACTTCGTGGCCATGGTGCCATAGGTGATGATATGCGCCACGTTGGGTTCACCGTATTTCTGCGTGACCCACGAGAGCACCTTGCCACGGCCATCGTCGTCGAAATCGACATCGATATCGGGCAGGGAGATACGGTCGGGGTTCAGGAAACGCTCAAACAGCAGGTCGTATTTGATGGGGTCAACCTTCGTGATTCCCAGGCAATAGGCTACGACACTGCCGGCGGCAGAGCCACGACCCGGTCCCACGCTGACGCCCAGCTCGTGGCGGGCGGCATTGATGTAGTCCTGCACGATGAGGAAGTAACCCGGGAAACCCATGGTCTTCATCACATGCAGCTCGAATCGTATGCGTTCGTCAACCTCATGCGAGAGCGGTTCACCATATATTTTTTTTGCGCCCACGCGCGCGAGATGTTCGAGGTAGTCGGCTTCCAGCTTCAGACGGTACAGCTTCTGCACGCCTCCGAGGCGTTTCACCTTTTTCTCGGCTTCCTCACGGCTGCAAACGACATTGCCCTGCTCATCACGGGTGAACTCCTCGAAGAGCTGCTCGTCGGTGAAGCGCTCGTGGTAAGAAGCCTCCGTGCCAAAACTTTCGGGGATGGGGAAGTTAGGCATGATGGGCGCATGGTCAATGCTATAGACCTCCACCTTGTCGAGGACCTCCAACGTGTTGGACAAGGCCTCGGGCACGTCGGCGAAGATCTCGTTCATCTCAGCCTGCGTCTTGAACCATTCCTGCTTGGAATAGAGCATGCGTTTGGGGTCATCCAAATCCTTGGCCGTGCCGAGACAAATGAGGCGGTCGTGCGCTTCGGCATTGTCCTCGTCCACGAAATGAACATCGTTGGTACAGACCACCTTGATGTCATACTTCTTGGCCAGCTCGAGGATGACGGCATTCGCCTGCTGCTGCAGGGGGTAGGTCTCGCGGTTGGCACGTTGGTTGGGATCGCGCACTTCGTGGCGCTGAAGCTCGAGGTAATAGTCGTCGCCGAAGATGCGTTTGTACCATTGTATTCGTTCCTCGGCACCCTTGATGTCTCCCTTGAGAATCAGTCGGGGGACCTCACCGGCGAGGCACGCCGAACAGACGATCAAACCCTCGGCATGTTGTTCCAATTCATGATGATCGGTACGCGGACGGTTGTAGAATCCATCAACCCACGACTTCGACACCAGCTTGACCAGATTGTGGTAGCCGCGTTCGTTCTTCGCCAACACGATGAGGTGGTAGCGCCGCGAATCGTATTCCTTTTCCTTGTCGTAAAGGGTACGTTCGGCCACATACATCTCACAGCCGAAGATCGGCTTGAAAGGTTCCTTGCCTTCCTCCTTCAACGCCTTGTTGCGTTTGTTGACGTAGTTGAAGAATTCCTTCACGCCCATCATGTTTCCATGATCGGTAATAGCCATGCCCCGCATGCCGTCGTTAATCGCTTTTTCTACTAACTTCGGAATACTGGCCTGTCCGTCGAGCAAAGAGTACTGAGTATGTACGTGTAAGTGGATGAAATTTTGCATAAGGGTCCTAAAACGGCCTCAAAAGTACGTTTTGTTTGCCAAACTGCCAAAAAAGCGGCAGTTTTTTTTGCATCTATTCAAATATTCACTACTTTTGTATCGCAAAACGGACAAAAATGACCGTTTCGAAGCATTATGGTACGTCGTCTGAACAGACTTAAAAAGAAAATAAGGTTACACAGCGAGGGCAATAGGACCCTCCTTTGGGGCGGTCTTGCGTTAACACTCCTCTGCCTCACATTCGGCTATGCTTTCGGATTCCAGAGTCCGTGGTTCATAGCAGTTCTCATCGTGTCGATTGTCGTTTACCTGATTGTCGTGAATTTCTTTCGTTGCCCGATCCGTCTGTTCGACGGCGACACGGAGGGGATTGTCGTGGCGCCGTGCGACGGCAAGGTCGTCGTCGTCGAGGAAGTCGATGAGAATGAGTATTTCCACGACCGCCGACTCATGATCAGCATCTTCATGAGCCTTTTCAACGTGCATGCCAATTGGGTTCCCGTGGATGGCACCGTCCGCAAGGTAGAGCATCAGAACGGCCGTTTCAAAGCGGCATGGCTGCCCAAGGCCAGCACCGACAACGAACGCTCCACCGTCATCATCGAGACGCCCGAGGGCGAAGAGGTACTCGTGCGACAAGTGGCGGGCGCTGTGGCACGACGCATCGTCACCTATTCCGCCGTTGACGAAGACTGCTTCATCGATGAACACCTCGGATTCATCAAGTTCGGGTCGCGCGTTGACGTTTACCTGCCCATCGGCACTACCCCACTCGTCAAACTCGGACAAAAGACTACGGGCAACCAAACCGTGATTGCCACACTATCCCGTTAATTCACCAATATGCTTTTGAATTTCCCCAATGCCCTGACTTGCTGCAACCTCATCTGCGGTTGCATGGCTACAGGTGCTGCTTTCCATGGTCATTTCACCTGGGCTTTTGCCCTGATCATCGCCGGTGCCGTATTCGATTTCTTCGACGGCATGGCTGCCCGTGCCTTAGGCATCAGCTCGCCCATCGGCAAGGAGCTGGACTCGCTGGCCGACGTCGTCACGTTCGGCGTAGCTCCCTCCGCCATGCTTTTCCAACTGTTCGGCCTCGTAGAATATCCCTCATGGTTGGCTCCCGCCGCCTCGTGGCTGCCCTATACCGCCTTTATCATGGCGGCTTTCTCCGCACTGCGCTTGGCCAAATTCAACCTCGACACGCGTCAGACAACGAGCTTCATCGGCCTTCCGACTCCGGCCAATGCCCTCTTCTGGTCGTCGCTCATCGTAGCCGAGCTGCCTTGGCTGGCATCGCCCCGTTTCAATGCCATGTGGCTGTTCCTTTTCATGCTTGCCGCCAGCTTCCTGCTCATCAGCGAGCTGCCGCTCTTCGCCTTGAAATTCAAGAACCTCACGTGGCGTGACAACCGCGTGAAATACATCTTCCTCGCCGGCACGCTGCTGCTGTTGCTGGCCGGTCTGCTGACGCCCCTCGGTTTGACGGCCGTACCACTTGTCATCATCTGGTACCTCGTCCTATCGATGCTCAGCCTCTACGTCCCTTCGCTTAGATAAGGTCAGAAACACATATATGAAAGAACGCCAACACACATAGGGGTGCTGGCGTTCTCTCATATAAGTATTTCGCAATGCGCTTATTTGTGAACGAGCGTGCCGATGGGTTCGCCGTCGATGACTTTCCGGAGGTTGCCCTTGACATCCATATTGAACACGTAGATGGGCAGGTTGTTTTCCTTGCACATCGTGGTGGCGGTGAGGTCCATGACTTTGAGACCACGGTTGTAAATCTCGTCGAAAGTAATCTCGTCGAACTTCGTCGCAGTCGGATCCTTCTCGGGATCGGCCGTATAGACACCATCAACGCGTGTGCCCTTGAGCATCACGTCAGCCTCGATCTCTATGCCGCGGAGCGATGAGCCCGTGTCGGTGGTGAAATAAGGATTGCCCGTACCGCCCGAGAAGATAGCGACTTCGCCGCGTTCCATGGCATCGATAGCCTTCCATTTGGTGTAGAACTCGCCCACGGGTTCCATGCGAATGGCCGTGAAGACCCGCGAGGGCACGCCGGCAGCGCTGAGGAAACTGTTCAGGGCAAGGGAGTTGATGACTGTAGCCAGCATGCCCATCTGATCGCCTTTGACGCGGTCGAAGCCGCGGCCAGTGCCGCTGAGCCCACGGAAGATATTACCACCACCTATGACAATGCCTATCTGCACGCCGAGATCGTGGATTTCCTTAATCTGTGCTGCGTATTCGGCCAGACGCTTTTCATCGAGGCCGTAGCGCTGTTCGCCCATGAGGCTTTCGCCTGAGAGCTTGAGAAGAATACGTTTGAATCTTGCCATAATCTTTGTTATTTAGAGTGATTTAGGTTCGTTATCGTTATCGTTATCGTTTGATAAATTATGAATTATGAATTGTGAATTGTGAATTATGAATTATGAATTGTGAATTGTGAATTGTGAATTATGAATTGTTTTCGTTACCTCGTCAGCAGACTTACCATGAGTTGAGTGGCTCTCTGGGGCGCTCCGGGTTCTCCTAATCGGGCAGCCATTTCTTCATAGCCTTGCAGCTGTGCCTCCCGTGCAGAGCCACCTGGGAGTATGCTTTCGAGATGACGGCGACAAGCATCGACGTTCATCTTGTCGGCAACGAGTTCGGGAACGATTTCTCGGCCTACGACGAGATTGACCAACGAGATATAAGGTACTTTGATGAAGAACGGACGCAGGAATGAGGCCAGCTGGCGGGCTTGCATGAAATAGCAAACGACCTGAGGCACGCGGAAAAGGGCAGTTTCGAGCGTTGCCGTACCCGAAGTGACGAGGGCGGCAGTGGCCTGCGAGAGCAGCACATAGGTCTTGCCATAGACAATCTCAACGTTTTGAGCGCCGATGTAGCGCTGGTAGTAAGCGGGGTCGATGCCAGGAGCGCCTGCAAGGACCAGACGGTAGCGATCCGTGAAGGAGTCGGCTGCTGCGAGCATACGGGGCAGGTTGTCACGAATCTCCTGTTTGCGACTGCCTGCAAGAAGGGCCAGCGTTGGAGTGTCTTTCACATCTCCCTGCGAGGAGAGACAATCGATTCCGACGGTGTCCTTCGCGCTGTTTTTCCACGCCGCCACTTCATCGACCGTCGGATTGCCGACATAATGGATGGGATAACCGTGTTTCTGCTCGAAGAACTCCACTTCGAAGGGGAGAATGGAGAAGAGTTCGTCAACGTAACGGCGAATCTTCTTGATGCGCCATTCCTTCCACGCCCACAGCTTTGGCGCGATGAAATAGTAAACGGGACAAATACCTTTTGAGCCAGTCACAGGGTCGCTCCACTCGTGTACGAACTCAGCGATCTTCAGGTTGAAACCCGGATAATCCACCAGGATGACCACATCAGGCTTCCACACGACGATATCCTCCTTGCATTGCTGCAAGCCGCGCAGGATCGTGCGAGCGTGCAGAGCAACGGCCACAAAGCCCATAAAAGCCAAGTCGCGGTAGTGGCGCACGAGGGTCATACCTTCAGCAGCCATCAAGTCGCCGCCGAAACCCCGGAAACTGGCATCGGGGTCAGCCGTCTTGAGGGCTGCGATGAGGTGAGAGGCGTGAAGATCGCCACTCGCTTCGCCTGCTATGAGATAATACTTCATGTCGTTTAACGTTTAACATTCATCAATCATCATTCATCATTCATCAATCATCATTCTCAGCTCCTCAATGAACTCATGCGCTGTCATATCGACGTGTATAGGCACGATGGAACAATAGCCAGCACGGAGCGCCGAGAAGTCGGTGTCGGTGGCCAAAGGTTCGAGATCCGTGAAAGTGCCCGTGAGCCAAAATGCCTGCTGCCCGAAGGGATGGGCTGCACTGATCCATTCGGCACTCCAACGGCCGCGTGCCTGACGGCACACCTGCCAACCACGGAAGACGTGGGCGGTAGGGAGGTTGATATTCAGACAAATGTCTTCGGGCAGACCTTTACGGATAATACGCTGACATAAGTCGGCAAGTGCGGCGAGTGTGTCGCTGCCGACAGGATAATCCTCGTAGCGTTGGCCGCGTTTGAGATAAAGCGAGACACCGACGGACGGGATGCCTTTCATGCAACCCTCAAACACGGCACCCATCGTGCCGCTATAATGAATGCTGATGCTGGCATTGTCGCCATGATTGATACCGCTGAGGAGAAGGTCTGGACGGCGGGGCAGGATCTGTTCGAGCGCCAGTTTGACGCAATCGACGGGGGTGCCAGTACAGGCATAGCAAAGGACGCCTGGAATAGCGCTATCCACGCTACGGAAGCTGACGGGGGTTGTGCTGGTGATGGCACAGGCTGCTCCTGAGCGGGCGCCGTCGGGCGCCACAACATAAACCTCAGCAAAAGCGGCGACGGTACGCGCCAGGGCTTGGATGCCTGCTGCCGCGTAGCCGTCGTCGTTGGTGATAAGAACGAGTGGTTGAGTCATAGGTTATTCTTTTGAAACGCTCAGCTCCAAGGCCGGTGTGTTGCTGCCATACTCAGGAGCATAGAGACAGCGCACGGTGGTGAGCCCCGTGGTATAGTGCCCGTCGCGATCGATGAAGGACGTCTCCTCGAGCACGTAGGTGCCTTTCGGCATGTGGTCGAAGAAGTAGTCGGTATGGGCATCGCGCACGGCACGATAGTATCCGAGGCCGCCTTGGTAGCGATATCCCGAGTGCTGTTCGGCGGGTTCCATACAAGCCGCACGGGCAGCACGCAGGCATACATATTCGTAGTCGCGATCGGCGGTGATGATGTAGCGTGTCGTCATGCGATCGCCGACGATGAGCTCCGTCTTGTTCACCTCGCGGCGCACTTTCATGCCCGTGGAAGAGGCTGAAGCATCGGTCATCGGTGTGAGATAGGTGGCAAAGACGGCTCCCCATGCCTCGCTGTCGGTGTTGCGCTTCACGGTGATCGTCTTCGGTGCCTCGCCGTCGGCGAACTGCTTCTTGATGAAGCCCAGTCCGGACACGGCCTTGTCGGCATCCTTGCGGCTAATCTCCACCTGACGGTTGGCGTAGTTCAGCTTGATGTCGTCGGACGCAGAAGCCTGCAGCTCCGTCTTGCTGCCCAAGAACAAAGCATAGATGGCATCAACGGTACAAATGTTGGATTCCCACATCTGCGTGCGCTTCTGCTGTAGGAGCCAACGGCTCAAGTTGCGCTGCAACACCTTGTTCGTCGGTTCCATGACGAAGACGGCTTCCATGGCTGCCACGTGGTGAATGATCTTATGGCTGGTAGGCTCGAAGCTACCGCCGGCATAGTCGAAGTAGGTGCCATGGTCGGGCGTTGACGTCGTGTGCTCGAGCAGCGATTCGTAGTATAGCTTGGCCTCCTTCGTGCGCTTGTCGCCCTTCATGACGACGGCTGCCATGGCGCGCTCCCAGTTGTCCATACCTGCCACGCTACCCTTCATGTGATCGAGCAGGTAATCGACGTCCGACTGCTGTTTCTTGCTGAGCGTAACGCCGGCATTCTGCGTCGTATAGACATACTGGAGATACATCATCGAAGCCGTGCTGATCTCCTGACCTTTCTTCTCCAGCTCCTTCATCTTCGCCACGCGCTCAGCCGTGCATTCAGCGATATAGCGGACGTTCTCCTGAAGCAGGTGGTTGACAATGCGCTTCACATTGGAAGGCAAGGTCTGGAAGTCGTTGGTCATCACGCGCAGACGGGTCAGTTCATTGGCGACGATGCGCGTCATCACCTCGCTGGCAGGCATTCCCGGGAACCAGGAGTAGCCGCCACAGCTCTCCAGCCGACGTTCCATGCGGTCGGCGATGGAGCTTAGCGTAGTTTCCTGTTGACTGATGTTAAAGAGCTGGATGAGACGTGCCTTGCGGTCGGCCTCGAACTCTGCTTCGCGCAGCCATGGCGTCTCGTCGAGGATGATCTGCTTGAGTTCCTCGTCCTCCGCCAAACGGCTGGCGAGGGCCGGCTGTCCCTGCGCCTGCTCGCGCTTCCAGATCTCCACCAATTCCTTCAGACGTGGCGTGTTGTTGGCGATATACGTCGCGAGCGACTGAGCCTGCAGCGCCGTGCCCAACGAGATGATATCGTCGTACTGAGGCTCGACGAGCGAGGGCAGTGCCTGCAGCGCATACCAGATGGGATGCGTCGTATATTCCACGGTCAGGCAACGGTTGGTCGCCGTCGGACTGTTGTGGTTGAACAGCGACGTGAGGTCGGTGGTGAAGGTGCCAAGGCTGTCGGCACGGATCTCGACGCTCTCGGTCACATAGGTCTTGCTGGGCAGGATGGGCAAGTAGTGCTGTTCGCCGTCGCTGCACAGCTTGCTGTCGGCGGTCAGTCGTACCGCCACGACAGTATGTTCCTCGTCAGGCGTATAGTCGAAGGTGAGCAGGCACTCGCCGTTGGCCTTGGCCGTGAAGGCTTCTTTCTTCTTGAGAAGCACGCGCTCGGTCTCTGGATCGAAGACCTCCAAGAGCGCCGTGCCACTGATGTCGGCCTCGGTCAGGTTCTGCACGGTGGCACGCAGACCGGCGTTGTCACCCGCACGCAGGAAACGCGGCATAAAGAGGCGCGCCATCAGTTCCTTGCGGGCGATGGCCTCGCCGCTGAACGTGGTGCTCATCATGTCCTTGGTGTGTGCCAGTCCCAGCAGTTTCCACGTCGTCAGGCTCTCGGGCAGCGTGAACTTGATGCTGACTTCGCCCTTGGCATTCGTCTGCAGACGTGGCAGGAAGGCTGCCGTCTCGTTGAAGTTAGTGCGTATGGCAGGACTTGCCGCAGCCACGCGCTCGTCATTCCCGGCCTCCTCGGCTACTTCGTTGTCGGCCGTCTGCACGGCTGACTCCTCCATAGCGTCAGCCATAGCACTTGTGTTAGCCGCCTTGGCCATCATCACAGGCCTTTCACGGGGCAACGGCACCGGACTCGCTTCTTCACGATAGACTATAGCGCCAGCTGCGCGCGTGGCACCGAGCCATCTGCCGCCGCCATAGCGGAAGCCGAGACCTGAATACCACTCGGCATTGAATTCGTCGAACTCCATATCGTCAAAGTCGTAGGTCTTCATGCTGAAGCCCAAGCGCTCGGAGGTCGAATAGGAATAGGAACTATAATACTCTGTCGCGCTCCACGGCAAGGAAGTGATGTTGTAAGCCCGACGGATGAAGAGGCTCCACCAATGAGACGACAAGGCATCGAGCGAAGCATCATAGAGCGTTACCATGGCCTGTGCCGACGCGGGCTTGCCATCAGGCTGGCGCAGGGTCAGCGTCCATGTCTCGGTGTCACCTGGATGCAGGCGGTCGCGGAAAGTCTTCCATTCCCATTTCAGCGTTCGGTCGGGCTGCGTGAGGGCTAATGTCTGGCTATTCTTGAAGACCTGCCCGCCCTTGACGAAGGCATAATGGAAGGAGGCGCCGTCGCCGAAACGCTCCTCATAGGGCACTTCGATGACGCGCAACTCGTCGGACAGCGTGATCAGACGTTCCTCGATCACCTTCTGGCCGGCTACGATGACATAATAGAACGATACATCGTTGAAACTCGTGCCGATCTGTATGCGCGCAGGCTTGTCGGCATTGAAGGTAGCATCGGGACAATAGAGCCAGTGCTCCGTCACCTTGGGCAGCTTCGTGTCGTTCATGCCAAAGACAAGGAAATAGGCCTTCGTGCTGTCGCTATGCTCGCCCGATGTGGCCTTGGCATAGAACTCATATTGGCCTGTTTCCAATTTGCCTAAGACGTTGACGTCGAACGTCAGCTGCTTGTCCTTGGTCTCCAAGGAACCGTTCATCACAGCCTCATCGCTCGTGCGCTTCTGCCCGTTGGCAGGATAGATCGTCCACTCGACCTTGCCGTCCGTGGGCTGTCCCGTCGAGGAGAGCAGTTCCATGGTGACAGGTTTCAGGTTGTCGCGGTCGAGCTGCGACGGCACATTGACAAACAGACGCAACGGTTTCTTGCACAGCGGTATGTTGGTGCTTCCCTGACGCGTCTCGCCTGCCACACTGAGCACATCGACATCGACTTTCACATACAATCCGCCCCAGAGGGCCTCTTCGGTGACACGTGCCAGCGGTACACGAATGCTGAACACACCGTTCTCATCCGTTTGGATGGTGTCGAACTGGATGCGCTCGGAATCGCGCTGACGGCCCCACCACCACCAAGGATAGGTGAACTGATAGGTTCCCGTGACACGCCCTTCGCGCACAGGCACGCCGTTGTAACCCACGGCCTTGCCGGTGACCGTGATTTCCGTTGCGGGCCACTGCATATCGGGTGCCTTGTCCATGGTCACCTCGAAGGTCGGACGCTTGTATTCCTCCACACTGAAATAGTGGCTGAAATAAGTGTCGTTGATGTGTCCACGGATGCAATAGCTGCCGGGCAGACCACCCTGCGGCAACATGAAATCGGCACTGATCTTGCCCATCTCATCGGTTTTCAGCTCCTGCGTACCCACCTCTTTGCCGTTGGCGTCGCGCAGCACGAGCTTCACAGGCGTGTCTTCAACGACCTCTGCATCCCAATGCAATTTGTGATAGGCAATACCGCCGACATGCACGCATTGGCCGGGTCGGTAGATGGAGCGGTCGGTGTAGAGGTTCAGCTGCGTATAATCACGCTCGCCGTCCACACGGTCGCTCCCGTCGAAATAGGAACCTTCGGCCTCCAGATAGATATCGTCGCCGAGGGTCACCTTACGATACATGTGCAGCGATTCTTCCGACTTGACCTGTTCTTTGGACAGGTTGGCACGACCCTCGCGGTCTGTTGTCAACGTCGCCACGGGAACCTTCGTATCATTCTTGAAATAGTAGAATTCCACTTCAGCGCCCTCGATGGGATGGCCTGATTCCGCGTCCACGACGATGGTGCGTTGCTTGCCTAAGCCATCTTGCTCGAGTGGCTGCAGGCGAGAGCAGATGAACAAGGAATAATTGTACGATTTACTGCGAAGCGCCTCGGGTTCCGAAGCCTCCCCCACGAGTACCAGGGCATACTGTCCCGGCTCGAACGCCTTCCAGTGGATGGTGTCCTTCCGCTCGTTCCAGGAGTTCTTCACCTGCAGGTCGAGGCTCTGTTCGGCCACCTTGGTGCCTTTCTCGCGCAAAACGGACACACAATTATCTATGCCGCCACGAAGCACCTTTTTGTCGAAGTCACGGGGCAAACGATACATCTCGAGCGTGATACGCTGAGCGTTCCTCGATGTGATGCTCCAGTCGTAGGTCTTGCCGGGATAGTAGATCTTACGTCCGCGCCAGCTGATGGACGGTTCGAGGGCTGCGCTCAGCTTGTTGCGCACGGCGCCGATACGCTCGTATTTGGGATAACGGGCGATACACTCGCGGGCGTACGACGTTCTCTTTTCCGTGTCAGACGTGTCGTCGATGAGCGCCAGATAGACTTCGGCACAGAGCGGCAGATCGGCATATTCCTCCTTCAGCTGGTTGAGCAGCTTGCTGTCGGATTCCCGATACTGCATATCGACATAATCGAGCGACACGAGGAGTGCTGCCTCGCGATTGCCAATGCGCTTGTATTCATCGACGACGGCCTTGGCCAACTGCACTTTCGACAGCCGTGTGCCTTGCCAGATGTCTTCGTTCTGCTCTTTCGCACGGTTCCACAGCACGTGCAGCAGGTCGTGTTTGAAATACGCCGACTGTTCCCGCTGTTCGATGAAAGGCACCCAGTCCTTGCTCTTAGCGGACGAGAGCACTTGCAGGTTTTCCATCGACAACTGCCAGTTCTTAACCGCAGCGCTGTCGTACTGTTCCTGCGTCCATTCACGCATATCATTGGAGGTCAGCTCCAGGTCGCGAGCCTGCGAACGGCCGCGGTTGTGCTCGTACAGTTCGGCCAGCAGCGAGGCATAGACGGCTTTCGCCTCGGGCTTCTTCTCAGCAGCGCGCAGCGCTTCGATCTCGAGGATATCCGTGAAGAAGCTGTCGGGTGCCCATTCCTGATGCAGCTCCGCCATCTTCAGCCGGGCGCTCAGCATCTGGCCGGTGTGATGGGCACGCTTGGCTTTCTTCAGGATCTTAGCTGCTGCGTCGTAGGCTGACTTGGGCTTGCCGTCGTCCTCGAAGTTTTCTACCTGCTTCCACAGTTTGCTGTAGCTTTGGCAGAAAGCGAATAAACTAAACAGGCTCATAAAGAAAGTGAGAAAGTACTTTTTCATTGATGAGGGTGATGAGGTTGGAAGGTTGTGAGGTTGTGAGGTTATGAGGTTATGAGGTTATGAGGTTGGGAGGTTATGAGGTTATGAGGTTGGGGGCATTGGTTATGAGGTCGGAAGGTTAGGAGGTCGGAAGGTCTTAAAACCTAATTACCTCAAAACCTCATAACCTCAAAACCTCATAACCTCAAAACCACAAATTATTCCTTCTCCGGAATCTCGGCGAGCAGGGTCTTCAGGAATGTCCAGAAGCGGCCGACGCTCGGGATGTTGCAACGCTCATTGGGCGTATGCGGCGAACGGAGCGTAGGACCGAAGGAGATGAGGTCCATCTTCGGATACACCTGTCCGATCAGACTGCACTCGAGGCCGGCGTGAACCACTTCAACCTTGGCAGGCATGTTCTCCAAACGCTCATAGAGCGCAGCCATCTGTGCGGCGATGGGCGAATCGAAGTTGGGCTGCCAAGCACCATATTCGCCGCCGTATTCAATCTTCATGCCCGCCATGCCGAAGGTGCTCTCGAACATCTCCTGTTCGAACTCCAGATAGCTGTCGCACGACGAACGGGCGAGGATAAGCACTTTGGCCTTGCCGTCGCCAATCTCGATGATAGCCATATTAGAACTGGTTTCCACGACATGGGGAATGGACGGGATGTTTCGCAGCACGCCGTCGTGGCAGGCAAGGATAGCGCTGACGAGGTTGTCCTGCACCTCCACAGGCACCTGTTTCGCGGGCAGAGCCACAGGCTCGACGGTGATTTCCACGGCTTCTTCCACACCGCGGAACTCAGCAGCGAAAGTGTTCTGGCAGTAGTCTGCCAGCTCGCGCAGGTCGGCTTCATTCTCGGCGGGGATGGTCAGCACGACCTCTGCCGTGCGGGGGATGGCATTGCGCATATTTCCACCCTTCCACGTGGCCAGACGGGCATCGTCGTCCTGGATAGCCTGACGCACAAGTCGAGCCAGCAGCTTATTGGCGTTGGCGCGTCCTTCGTTGATTTCCAAGCCGCTGTGTCCTCCCTTCAGACCGCCGATAGCCACCTTGAAAGCTTTATCTGTAGGGTCGGTTTCCACCTCTTTGTATTCGAGCGAGGCGGTGACGTTAACGCCGCCTGCCGAACCGATGCAGAACTCGCCTTCGGTCTCGTTGTCGATGTTCAGCAGGATATCGCCCTTCAGCGTATCGGGAGCCAGGTGGTTAACGCCCCACATGCACGTTTCCTCATCGGCCGTGATGAGGGCTTCCAGTGGGCCGTGCTGCAAGGTGTTGTCCTCGAACACAGCCATGATGGCTGCAATGCCCATACCGTCGTCGGAGCCCAGCGTCGTGCCTTTGGCCTTCAGCCATTCGCCGTCGATCCAAGTCTCGATGGGGTCGGTTTCGAAGTTATGCGTGCTCTCGTCCACCTTCTGCGGCACCATGTCCATGTGTGCCTGCATCGTGCAGCATTTGCGGTTCTCCATGCCCGGCGAGGCAGGTTTACGCATGACGATATTGTCGCCGCCGTCCTTGAAGGCTTCTATGCCGCGCTCCGCTGCCCAGTCGAGCAGGAACTGCTGAATCTTCTCGAGATGACCGCTCGGACGCGGCACTTGGGTTAGTTTGTAGAAATTACCGAAAATCGCTTTAGGTTCTAAATCATGAATGGTCATAGTTGGTTAATTTTTAGAGATAATTATTATTTCGTTATTTCAACTTTCAACTTCCTCGTCATTCCCAGCGCCACCACCGCCCACAGGCCAAGCACTGCCACGAGCAGCGTTTGCACCGTGTGGACGATCAGTGCGAAGAGGGCGCCGTCGTCGCCTGCAACGCCATTCAGCATCAGCACCGTCTTCACCGCGAAATGCCACGGACCGGCGCCATTGGGCGTAGGCACGAGGACGGCGAACGTGCCGACCACGAAGGCTACCATCGCCACATCCATACCCAGACCTGCCGTGCTTGCAAAGCAGAAAAAGGTCAGGTAGAAATGCAGGAAATAGCAAACCCAGATCGCTACGCTGTAGAACAGGAACAGGCCGAGACCATCCACATGGCGGATGCTCAGCAAGCCCTGAACCAACTCATCAATTAAAGAACGCGTGCGCGCGAAAAGCTCATACCGTCGCAGCAACGCGACGCCCGTCGCCACGATCAGCAGCAGACTCAGAATCGTCACCAGCCAACCCGTGGCGGTGAACTGGCTCAGGAAACCACCGATGCTGACGCCCGTGCGAGCAAAGAAATCCAGGAAGACGGGGATTTGGAACACGAAGACCACAGCCGAGAGCAAGCCAATCATGAGCATGTCAACCACGCGTTCCGTCACCACCGTGCCTACGCCGCGACTGAAACTTACGCCATCGTAGCGCTTCAGCACCCCGCAGCGCAACACCTCGCCCGAGCGGGGCACCACCAGCGAACTGGCATAGCTCAGGAACACGGCGTTGATGCTCGTGCTCACACGCGGACGATAGCCCAGCGGACGCAACACCTGGCGCCAACGCAAGCCGCGGAAGACCTGCGCCAAGATGCCGAAGGGAAACGATAGCCACATCCACGTCCAATCAATGCCGCTCGTGAAGGCCAACCGCAGCGATGCCCAGTCGAACCCGCGGTACATCCACCAGAGGATGGCAGCGCCGAGTGCCACGGAAACGGCTATTTTCAGTATGGAACTTAACTTTTTCAACGTTTCAATCCGTCAATAATCCATTTTTTTGTATCTTTGCAGCGCAAAGTTACATAAATCTTTTTGCCTATGCGCAGTGTTAAGCCAAAAAAGTTTCTCGGACAACACTTCTTAACGGATTTGGACGTTGCTTCACGTATTGCCGACACCGTCGATGCGTGTCCGTCGCTCCCTGTTTTGGAAGTAGGCCCGGGTATGGGCGTCCTCACCCAATTCCTCATGCAGAAGGCGCGCCCCTTGAAAGTGGTGGAGCTCGACGGCGAGTCCGTGGACTATCTGCGACGCACGTGGCCGCAGCTCGAGGACGACATCATCGAGGATGATTTCCTGAAGATGCACCTCGACCGCACCTTCGACGGCCAACCCTTCGTGCTCACCGGCAACTATCCTTACAACATCTCGTCGCAGATCTTCTTCAAGATGCTGGACAACCGCGACCTCATCCCTTGCTGCACGGGCATGATCCAGAAGGAGGTAGCCGACCGCATCTGCGCACGTCCCGGCACGAAGGCCTACGGCATACTCTCTGTGCTGATCCAGGCATGGTACACCCCCGAATACCTCTTCACCGTGGAGCCCAACGTGTTCAATCCCCCGCCAAAAGTGCGTTCCGCAGTCATACGTCTCACCCGCAACAGCGTCAACACGCTCGGCTGCGACGAAGCGCTGTTCCGACGCGTCGTAAAGACCACCTTCAACCAGCGCCGCAAGACGTTGCGCAACAACATCAAACCGTTGCTTGCCGAATTGGTCCAATCGTCAAAAAACGACGATTCCATCGGTGAAAACGCGGCATCATTCCTTGCTGACGATCTCTTCAACCTGCGTCCCGAACAGCTAACCCTACAACAATTCATCGACCTCACACGCCGCATCCATGAACGCTTTTGAATCCTACTTCCGCCAACGATGGCACGACGACGATGTGGACGCCCTGCTCACAGGCCTTCAGGCACCGCCGACGGTCAGCGTGCGCCTCAATCCCCGACGGCTCGATCCCGCCATAGTCCCTGAGGGAGCCGACGGCCGCGTGCCCTGGTGCCACGAGGGATTCTACCTTGCCCAGCGTCCTGCCTTCACCGCCGACCCGCTGTTCCACGCCGGAGCCTACTACGTTCAGGACGCCAGCTCCATGTTCCTTTCCCATGTCTTCTCTCAACTTTCAACTTTCAACTTTCAACTCTCAACTTTCAACTCCCCGCTCGGCGCTTGCGACGCTTCGCTCTGCGAAGAACTTTCAACTTCCCTCGACCTTTGCGCTGCCCCTGGCGGCAAGAGTACGTTGCTGCGCTCGTTGCTGCCCGACGACGCGCTGCTCGTGAGCAACGAGCCCGTGCGTCAGCGCACCTTAGTGCTGGCCGAGAACATGGCGAAGTGGGGACATCCTAACGTCGTCGTCACCCAAGCCTATCCGCGCGATTTCGCCCGTTTCATCGGCAGTTTCGACCTCATCCTCGCCGACGTGCCCTGCTCCGGCGAAGGGATGATGCGCAAGGAGGAGGTGGCCGTCACCCAGTGGTCGCCGCAGCTCATCGAACAATGCGCCACCCTGCAACGCTCCATCATCGCCGACGTATGGCCTGCCCTGCGCCCCGGCGGCATACTCATCTACAGCACATGCACCTTCAACCCCGAGGAGGACGAGGACAACGTCGAATGGATCATCCGTCATCTCAACGCCGAAATCATCCCGATTCCCGTGGATCCTGCCTGGGGCATCTGCGGCGACTTGAGGAAAAGCGCCTCCGCGTCTGCCTCTCCCCTGCCCTGCTACCATTTCATCCCGGGTCGCGTCCGCGGCGAAGGCCTTTTCTGCGCAGTACTGCGCAAACGTGAGGACCCGGGCGTTGCGCGCCGCAACCTGCGTCTGGAGCAGCTCACCGTCCTCCCCACCAACCAGCTCGACGCCGACGGAGCGCCGCAGGTTGACGTCTCGCTCACCGATGCCTACCGATACCTGTGTCGCGAAGCCATCGTCCTGCCGCCCGAGACGCCTCGCGGCATCGTTCAGATTACCTACCGCGGACAGCGTCTCGGACTCGCCAAGAATATTGGCAATCGCGCCAACAACCTCTACCCCAAAGAGTGGAGAATACGCAACACACAACTGACACCGCACTCCATTTTTAAATAATGATGCAAGTAATCAATAATAAAGTATGAGAACAAGTATCTTGAGCCTCCTGCTCGTCATTGGCAACGCCCTATGCGCCCAGCCTGACGCCCCATCACCCATCGCCCCCCTGCCGTCATCCCATCAGGTGGCCTGGCAGCAGATGGAAACCTATGCCTTCATCCATTTCGGCCCCAACACCTTCGGCGACCGCGAGTGGGGCTACGGCGATGCCCCCGTCTCGTCGTTCAACCCCACGCGCCTCGACTGCGAGCAATGGGCGCAAACGTTGAAGGCCGCCGGCATGAAGGGAGTCATCATCACCGCCAAGCACCACGACGGTTTCTGCCTCTGGCCTACGAAATACACCGACTACAGCGTTCGCAACAGCCCCTTCCGCGACGGCCACGGCGACGTGGTGGGCGAGCTGGCTGCTGCCTGCAAGAAATATGACCTGAAGATGGGCGTCTATCTCTCGCCGTGGGACCGCCATCAGGCGTTCTACGGCACGCCGCTCTACGTCGAATATTTCTACGCGCAACTCGAAGAGCTGCTTACGCAGTATGGACCCCTGTTCGAGATCTGGTTCGACGGCGCCAACGGCGGCGACGGCTACTACGGCGGCGCTCGCGAGAAACGCACCATCGACAGCCGCACTTATTACGATTTTCCACGTGCCCACCGCCTCATCGCCCAGCACCAGCCACAAATCATCATCTTCAGCGACGGCGGCCCCGGTTGCCGATGGGTAGGCAATGAGAAAGGCTATGCTTTCGACACCAACTGGTCGTTCCTGCGCAAGGGTGAGGTCTATCCCGGCTACGAACGCTTCCAGGTGCTCCAGAGCGGGCATCCCGATGGCGACATCTGGGTTCCGGCCGAGTGCGACGTGTCCATTCGTCCGGGGTGGTTCTACCATGCCAGCGAGGATGACAAGGTGAAGACCGTGGACTACCTCTGCGACCTTTACTACCGCAGCGTTGGACACAACGGCACCTTCCTGCTCAACTTCCCCGTCAACCGCGAGGGACGCATCCACCCCACCGACTCGGCGCACGCCGTGGATTTCCACAAGCGCATCACCGCTGAACTCGCCAACAACCTGTTGCTCGATGCACGCATCAAAGCCACCGACGAGCGCGGCAAGGCGTTCTCCGTCCGAGCACTCACCGACGGCAACTACGACACCTATTGGGCCACGCACGACGGCGTCACGACAGCCACGCTGACGTTCACCTTCAAGCGTCCCCGCGAGGTCAACCGCCTCATGCTTGGCGAGTATATACCTCTCGGACAACGTGTTAAAACCTTCGCCGTAGATTATTACGACGGCCGTCAATGGCAGCCCGTCGATGCTCAGGAACAGACGACCACCGTGGGCTACAAACGCCTGCTCCGCTTCCCCACCGTCCGCAGCAAGCAGCTGCGCGTGCGCTTCCTCGATTCACGCGGACCGCTCTGCATCAACGCCGCCGCGCTCTACTACGCCCCGCAGGGCACAGCAAGCTACGAAGGCGAAAAAGCAAAATACGACCAGAAAGAATTGTTGCGATGAACAGATGCCTCGTCTTTTCCTTGACGCTCATGCTGTTGGCCGCCGTCGCTGCGGCCAAGCCCAAGGACATGCCACCCTACAAAGATGCCCGACTGAGCATCGACGAACGCGTGGCTGACCTGCTCCGACGCATGACGATTGAGGAAAAGGTGGGGCAGCTGCGATGCACCATGGCATGGAAGTATTATGAGATTAAAGATGAGAGATTAGAGACGAGAGAGGTTGTGCCTTCCGAGAGCTTCAGAAAGGACATCGACGAAGGACACATCGGCATGCTGTGGGCCACCTTCCGCGCCGACCCGTGGACACAGAAGACACTCGACAACGGCCTCACGCCTGCCTTGGCCGCCAAAGCCGCAAATGCCCTGCAACGCTATGCCATCGAACATACGCGCCTCGGCATACCGCTGTTCCTGGCCGAGGAAGCGCCACACGGACACATGGCCATCGGCACCACGGTATTTCCAACGGGTCTCGCCATGGCTGCCACGTGGTCGCCGCAGCTCATCGAACAAGCCGGCGAGATCATCGCCAAGGAGATACGTGCACAGGGAGCGCACATCAGCTACGGCCCCGTGCTCGACCTGGCTCGCGACCCACGATGGTCGCGCGTCGAAGAGACCTTCGGCGAAGATCCCGTGCTCACCGCCACGCTCGGCACCGCCATGGTCCGGGGACTTGGAGGCGGTCAGATCGGCAAGCCCCAAGCCACACTGCCCACGCTTAAACATTTCATCGCCTATGGCGCCAGCGAAGGCGGACAGAACGGAGGCGCCACACACGTAGGACGGCGCGAGATGAACGACTTCTTCCTCCCGCCCTTCCGCAAAGCCATCGAGGCCGGAGCGCTATCCGTCATGACAGCCTATAGCGCCAACGACGGCGTGCCCTGCACCGCCGACGCCTGGCTGCTCACCGACGTTTTGCGCCGCCAATGGGGCTTCCGCGGCTTCGTCGTCAGCGACCTCTACGCCATCGACGGCCTCGCCGGCACTCATCGTGTAGCCGCCAACCGCCAACATGCTGCCCTTCAAGCCTTAACGGCGGGCGTTGATGTCGATCTCGGCGCTCAGGCCTATGCCCATCTCATCCATGCCGTGCAGGAAGGCAGCATTGCCGAAGCAGCCATCGACAGCGCCGTGGCCCGCGTGCTGCGTCTCAAGTTCGAGATGGGACTCTTCGAACATCCTTACGTGGATCCGCAGGCCACACGCGAAGTAGGCTGCCGCGCCAACCGCGACCTGTCGCTCGCCATCGCCCGCGCCGCCGTCACCCTCCTCAAGAACGACGGCCTCCTCCCCTTGTCCACGCACCAGCGCATCCTCGTCTGCGGTCCCAACGCCGACAACCGCTACAACCTCCTTGGCGACTATACTGCGCCGCAGCCCGACAGCTCCGTTGTCACCATTCTCGACGGCCTGCGTGCCAAGCTGCCTGCCGCCCAAATCCAATATATCCGTGGTTGTGCCGTGCGCGACACGAGCGCCACAGACATCTCTGCCGCCGTAGCAGCAGCCTCCAACGCTGACGTCATCATCGCCTGCGTCGGCGGTTCCAGCGCACGCGACTTCCGCACAAGCTACGAGGACACGGGCGCCGCACGTGCTGCCGCCGAAACCGTCATGGATATGGACTGCGGCGAAGGCTTCGACCGCGCCACCCTCGACCTGCTCGGACGCCAACAACAGCTGCTCGAAGCCCTCAAGGCCACGGGCAAGCCGCTCGTCGTCGTTTACATCGAGGGACGGCCGTTAGACAAACGTTGGGCTGCCGACAACGCCGATGCGCTGCTCACCGCCTACTACCCCGGCAGCGAGGGTGGCACAGCCATCGCCGACGTGCTCTTCGGCGACTACAATCCTGCCGGACGACTACCCGTAAGCGTGCCCCGCCACGTAGGACAACTGCCTGTCTATTACAACCGCCTGGCCCCACGGCCGCACGACTACACCGACCTCAACACTGCGCCACTCTACCCCTTCGGCTACGGCCTCAGCTACACGACTTTCCGCTACGACAACCTGCACATCGAGCGCATCGATGCCCCGCATTCCTCATCACCCAGCCCGACACCAACGTCACGGCACGCTACGAACGATCCCCAACCATCGTTTGCCGTCACCCTCGACGTCACTAACACAGGCACTCGCGATGGCGAAGAAGTCGTACAACTCTACCTGCACGATGATGTTGCCTCCGTTGTACAACCCCTCATGCAGCTCCGCGCCTTCCAACGTATCGCTATTCCTGCCGGCGCCACACGTTCTGTCTCCTTCACCCTCACCCCCGACGATTTCGCCATCACCGACAGTCACTTCCGCCGCACCATTGAACCCGGCACCTTCACCCTCCTCGTCGGTTCGTCATCCGCCGACATCCGCCTAAGCACCACAGTCTCCTTCTGATAGAACTACACCTACCCGTCTGAGCGACTGTTCGTTCAAGCCTTAACGAATGTTCGTTACAGGCTTAACGAATTTTCGTTACGGCCTTAACGATTGTTCGTTAGACGGGATGCCGTCAACCGTTGTCGCGCTAACGAACATTGGCATCAGGGAAAGACTATGAACGAGAAATGATGAACGATGATTCGGAAAACAAGACGCAAGAATACGCAAGAATTTATTCAACGAATAATGATTGACGAATAGATTGACGAAGATTGACGTCCAATAACATTGTCAGAGCAAAGAGTTTATTTTGACGTCAATCTTCGTTTTCGTCTTCGTTTTTACATCAAAGAAGCCATATATATCGGAAGATACGTAATACCGTCCTTCACCTTGTAGTCCTCAGTATGAAGCACAGTGGGAGCGGTCATGTATTCGCTAAACTTCTTCATGCATTTTGTCAAAGAGGACAGCGTGTAGTTCTTACCGCTTTTGACCTCTATTGGACGGATATTGTGGCGACTAGTCACTTTATCTTTCTGCATGAGGAAGTCTATTTCCACGCGTTCCTCGGCTTCCTCTGACGACTTACTATAGAAGAAGAGCTTGTTGCCGCTGGCCGTCAGCATCTGAGCCACGATATTTTCAATGAGCATTCCCTCATTCACCTCCAGTTTTCCAAAGAGCAACTTCTGATAAATCTCTGACGAGATGATGCCCTTTTCATCGAAAGCGTGGCTGATCAATAAACCCGTATCGTTCAAGTAGCATTTCAAGGTTGTACGATCTTCGTTCATTTTCAGCCCGATGTTGGGCTCTGTTGAATTATAGCAGATATTGATAACTTTCGCGTCCTTCAACCAGAAGAAAGCATCGTCCCAATCGCGATATTTGGCACCAGGCTTCAATGCTGACAAGCGGAACTTCTTTTCGTGTTTGGAGAGTTGAGGTGGAATCTGGTCAAAGATTGACGCCACCTTGTCAGCCATCTCACCGGCATAGTTGAAAATGTCATTACGATAGATGGTCAAAACGTCGCGCTTGGCTGCATCTACAGCATCAAAATCCTTCGTCTCAACATATTTCTTGACGGCTTGCGGCATACCTCCTACAATCATATAAAGTCTGAAAGCATTCATAGCTTGACGATGGAATGCCGGTCCCATCGGCTTTCGTTCTACATACATCTTCCGTATCAAATCTATCAGCATGTCATTCCCTGTTGCCCAAAGGAATTCTTCGAAGTCCATCGGATACATTTGTATGTTGCGCTCCTCAGAAGGGAGCACGATGCCCCGGGTGCTTTTCTTGATGCTGACCAAGGAGCCCGTTTCAATATAATCATACCTGCCATCGGCCACCAAGAACTTGATGGCAGCCCGCGCCCTCGGGCACAGCTGTATCTCATCAAGGATGATAAGCGACTGACGTTCATGGAGCTTCACTTTATAATGCTGGCTGAGATAGAGGAACAGCGTGTCAAGGTCTTCCAGATAGAGGTCGAACCAGTCTCTGACCATTTGCGGAGCCTTGTTGAAGTCGATGAGGATATACGACTCATATTCATTCCTGCCGAACTCTTCTACGATATAACTCTTGCCAATGCGCCGTGCTCCTTCAACGAGCAGTGCTACTTCACCGCATCTTTTCTCCTTCCAATCAAGGAGTTGCTGATATATTTTCCTCTTCAAAACAATGCCATTTGCACCTTTTCGAGATTTTTGAACCACCATATTTTACACCTTTTTAAGATTTTTTGCGCTGCAAATATACACTTTTTTGAGATTTCTCGCAAATCTTAGCGCTAAAAAATATAGTCCAATGTCGTTTTTATCTCACACGGATAACTCAGATGACACGGATTATATTCTCACCACCGCAGCCCACTTGTCTTTTTCAACGCAGATGTGCTGAGGGCAGAACATCTGGAAATAAGAATACGCAAGAATTTATTCAACGAATAATGATTGACGAATAGATTGACGAAGATTGACGTCCAATAACATTGTCAGAGCAAAGAGTATTTTAGACGTCAATCTTCGTTTTCGTTTTCGTTTTTAGCCGTAACAGCTCAGTCATGCATTCATGGATGGTCGCTACGCTCAAAATTATCAAAAAATTAATTCAAAAAATTATAAGAACTGCAGTTGGACATACCTTTTGATAATTTTCTTATTCAATTTTTTTATAATTTTGAGGCCGATAGGCCGACCCTACATTGCATGACTGAGCAGTTACTTTAGCCGTTTTGATTGTTAATTTCCTTTAAATTCACCGCTAAATCCAGGCATTTCGTCACAAAATCACGCTTCGTCACGCTATCCGTCACACATATATTAGACTAACAGTCAATGCAATACATCTGTTTTGTGACGGCGTGACGGATTTTTCAATCGCTTCACGCGCGAAAAGCAGCGAAAGTCACAATCAGGAAGAACAATCAGCATGGTGACTTAATACAGAAAAGGTGCACATGATTTAACAAATGAAATCATGAGTGCAACAATTACAAGACGCGTTTATCGTCAGTTCAGCGATGACTTCAAACTATCCGTCTTAAAGGATTATTATGAGTCAGGCAAAAGCCAG
>JAEEHP010000287.1 GCA_016280855.1 Bacteroidaceae bacterium | reverse complement strand
TGGAAGCGCCTCGAGACCGTCGAGGAAGCCGGTCTTAAGGAAGGCGACAAGCTGACCGTTAAGCTCCTGGACATCGACCCGAAGACAGGTAAGTTCAAGCTCTCGCACCGCGTGCTCATCCCGAAGCCCGAAGGTTACGTCGAGCGTCCGCCCCGCCAGCGTCCCGAACGTGGTGAACGTGGCGAGCGTCGCGAACGTCCCGAACGCGGAGAACGTGGCGAGCACCGTCCACGCCGCGAGGAATAATGCTTAAGCCCTTTCATACTCCCAACGTTATCGAAGCAGGCTGCGACGAAGCAGGACGAGGCTGTCTGGCCGGTCCTGTCTTCGCCGCAGCCGTCGTTTTGCCACCAGACTTCCACAACGACCTGCTCAACGACTCGAAACAGTTGACCGAACGGCAGCGCTACGCCCTGCGCGAGGTCATCGAACGGGAAGCGGCGGCTTGGGCCGTGGCCGAGTGTTCACCCGAAGAGATCGACAAGCTGAACATCCTGCGTTGCTCCATCCTCGCCATGCAAAGGGCGGTGGAGAAGCTCAGCGTGAAGCCCGAGCACCTGATCATTGACGGCAACCGATGGTACACCTACCCGATTCCCGCCGACACCATCGTGAAAGGCGACGCCACCTTCATGAGCATCGCAGCCGCCAGTATCCTGGCCAAGACCTACCGCGACGACCGCATGAAGGCATTGGCCAAGGAATATCCTCAGTACGGCTGGGACAAGAATATGGGCTACCCGTCGAAGGCCCACCGCGATGCCATCCGGCAATACGGTGCCACGCCCCACCACCGCATGACCTTCCGGCTGCTGCCCGAGGAGCAACTGACCTTTGATTTCTGATTTATATATATATATTAAATAGGTACGCGCACATGAGACATCTGCGTTATTTCTTTCTTTTATGTAGCCTGCTGACCGCCTCTTTTGCGGCCATGGCAGAAGACTACACCACCTACCTCTATTCGACCCGCGGCTTCCTTGAAGTGAAGCGCCTGCCGAGTTTAGTGGCCAATCCCAGCTACTGCTATATCATGACGGCGGCTGAGGATCCGACGCTCATCGTCGGTGTGGGCAAATATGAAGGCAAGCCCGAGTGGGCTGGCGAGGGGACGAAAGCGCTGCGCTACAAAGCAGTAGAGAGCGACCCCGTGCTCGACCTCTCGAACTTCTTCACCATCGAGAAGAGCGACGCGTACGTCGGCTTCCGCAATCTCGTCTATTGCGCCGACCTGTTCCAGACGCACGAGAATGCCGGCTTCATGTATGTCAACACGTTCACGGACAAGAGCCTGGACGAGTGGAGCCGCCTGACGCCGACCTTTCAGGACAGCTACTGGTTGTTCGAGAGCGGCAAGTACCCGGTCGCGAGTGACGACTGGGCGTGCGGCTACCTCGGACCATGGAACAAGACCGTAGCCGCCGGCGAACCGATAGCGCTCAACCGCCACAACACGGAGGGCGACGAGGCTGGTCATTTCCGCCTGTTCCGCATAGAGAAAGCCAAGCTGATGTCATTATACGCCGCCGTTCTGCGCACACAGCTGGCGACGGCTTCCACGACGAGTCCCGTCGATGCCACAAGCCTCATCACCAACCCTTCCTTCGAAACAGCCGATGAAACGGGCTGGACGCTGAAGTACATGGCAAGCGGTGCGACAGAATGGACGACGGTTGTCAGGGCCGACGGCAACGAAGAGTTCAGAACGCGCGAATATGAGATGACCGGCAAAGACGGCGGCTATCTCATGAACGCCTACCAATGGTGGGCGCCGCAGGTCAGCGTCAGCCAAACGGTGTCGAACATCCCCAGCGGGAAATATGAGCTGACGGCAGTGGTGGCGACGTGGGAGGACCGCGAGATGACATTTGCGGGCAACGAGACTACCGTCACGACAAGAGGTGCAGGCGACAAGACGGGCATTCCCGTCAGCGTGGACGTCTATGTCAACACGGGCAAGCTGACCATCGAAGCCAGCGCTACCGCGGACTGGTGGAGCAACGGGCATCCCGAAAACGCGTCGCAGACGTTCTTCAAGCTGGACGATGTCAGACTGACATGCAAGGGATTATACCTCAGCGCCATGGCTAAGAAGCTGCCCAACAACGACACGACGCCCCTGCAACCCGACACTTGGTACTACTACGACGTGGACTATCCTTGCGAATACCAGCTCGTCGGGAATCTCGAGGGCATGGTTTACAGCGCCGATGCCCAGATGATTGCCGATGAGGCAAACATCGCCGATGCCCAGGAACTGACCGCCCTGACCAAGGGACGCAACTATTTCAAGACCACGCAAAGCGATGTCACCCTGAGCCTCAGCCCTGCACGCGACATTCAGGAACTGGGAACCTTCACGTGCGTAGCATTAAACGTCGATGGACTGCCCAACCGCATCGCCACGGTGGACCTGAACCCCGATGGTCCGGGCAGCGACGGCACGAAAAAGATCAGCCGATACCTGGCATCAAAGGACTATGACTTCATCGGATGCAGCGAGGATTTCAACTACAACAATTCGCTGATGGAATCGCTCAACGACAGATATAGCTGCGGAACCATCCGCAATACGCTGTCGGTTGGCGATATCGACATCTGGCAACTGCTTCAAGGCAATCTGCACGTGGACACGGACGGTCTGAATCTGATCTGGAAAAACAGCAAGGTTGCGGCCTCCGGAGAGAGCTGGACGAAGTGGAACGACATGGAGCCGACGGATGGCAACCAATACATCAACAAAGGCTACCGCCACTACGACATGACGGTGGACGGCAACGTCTTCGACGTCTTCATCCTCCACATGGATGCGGGCAATGCTATCTGGTCCCGCGAGTCGCAATGGCGACAGCTGGCAGCGGCCGTCAACGAATCCGACGCCACACGTCCGAAGCTCATCATCGGCGACACCAACAGCCGTTGGACACGCGAAGACATCGCAGCCCATTTCATGAAGCTGCTGAACAGCAATCTCATCGCCGCAGACGTATGGGTGGAGCTCTACCGCAACGGCGTCTATCCCACGACGAAGATGGACGACCTGACAGACCAGAGCAACCCCTCGGACTTCAGCAAATATGAGGTCGTGGATAAAATCATATACATCAATCCCACGGCTGCCAACACGCTCCAGTTCAGCCCGATGAGTTTCTGCATCGAACAGGACTACACCTACGGAACCATCGACGGCAACGACAACACGACGCCTTTAGGCGACCACAGACCCGTCGTGGTGACCTTCAAGTACATCAAGTCGGGAGATTTCCTGCCGCACGATCCCGACGGGCTCAACGCCGCCAGCTTCCGCAGCGAGACCGACACATGGTACACGCTCGACGGCCGCAAGCTCAACGGAAAGCCTACCGCCAAGGGCGTGTATGTCAAGAAGGGCAGGAAGGTGATGATTCAGCCGAAGTAACCACACCGCAACACAAGAAGCCAGCAATCATTCGACTGCTGGCTTCTTCTTTCTGCTGTCGGGATGACTAGATTCGAACTAGCGACCCCACGCCCCCCAGACGCGTACTCTAACCGGACTGAGCTACATCCCGAACAGGGTTGCAAACGTGAAAGAATGTATTCTTTTTCGTTTTGCGGGTGCAAAGGTAGGCGTTTTTTTTGATACGTGCAAACTTTTTGCTACTTTTGTACCGAAAATTCGAAAGAAAGCTGTTTTTACAATGAAATATCGCATCATTAAACCCCGAAACATGACTGCCGAGATACGTATTCCGGCCAGTAAGAGCATCTCTGGAAGAGCGCTCATCTTGAACGCCATCACCGGCGCACCTCCGGGATTGGTAAGTAATATCTCTGATTGCGACGACACCACCGTGACGATGGAAGCACTCTTCCTGTTGGACATGGAACGCCGCGAAGGCGCAGCGTGCATGATGCCGCCTAAGGTCAACGTCAGAGCTGCCGGCACGGCCATGCGCTTCCTTACGGCGTTGTTCGCCATCACACCCTGTACCCACACCCTCACCGGCACCGATCGCTTGTGCCACCGACCCATCGGCATCCTCGTCGAGGCGTTGCGAACCATGGGCGCAGAGATTGAATACCTCGGCGAAGAGGGTTTCCCGCCGCTGCGCATCACCGGCAAGAAGCTGCGAGGAGGTACGCTGCAGCTGGCGGGCAACGTCAGCTCGCAGTTCATCTCGGCGCTGCTCATGATTGCGCCCTGCCTGTCCAGCGACCTCACCCTTCAGCTCACCGGCGACATCGTCAGCCTACCTTATATTAATATGACAGTAGCGATGATGCGCGAACATGGTGCTACGGTGAAATGGGTCGATGATCATACGCTGCACGTGAAAGCCAAGCGCTATCGCCCGACGCCCTACACCATCGAGTCCGACTGGAGCGCCGCTTCGTACTGGTATGAAATGGTGCTCCTGAGCGACAACCCGGACGAGACGGCGACGTTGAAAGGTCTTTTCAAGAAGAGCCTGCAAGGCGACAGTGCCGTGTACGAAATGTTCCACGCACTCAGCGTGCAGTCGTTGTTCCTCTCGTCGCGCACCGACGAACCCAAGGTCACACTCATCCGACGTGGCAGCCTGCCCGATTACGTGGAATGGGACTTCACGGCAACGCCCGATCTGGCGCAGACGATGGTCGTGACGTGTGCGATGAAAGGCATCCCGTTCTGCTTCAGCGGCCTCCAGAGCCTTCGCATTAAGGAAACCGACCGCATCGCAGCCCTCGTGACGGAGCTCGCCAAGCTCGGTGTGCGCCTGGAGGTGGAAGGCGACAGCATCATCCGTTGGGCAGGACCCGATGCGCAGCCCGAAGGCGAGATTCCCTACCTGCAGCCGCTGCCCGACACGGCCATCGACACCTACGAGGACCACCGCATGGCGATGGCCTTCGCACCGGCTGCCATGGTCTTAGGAAGCATCGATATCAACCATCCCGAAGTGGTATCAAAATCCTACCCACGATTCTGGGACGACTTGAAACAGGTAGGGTTTGAGATAGTTGAAAGTCAGCGAAGCTAAAGTTGATATTATATGAGTGTAGCTGAAGATTTTATATGTTGTGGACAACACGCTGTCTGCGAGAAGGAGCTGCTGATGAAGGCTGCCGCAGAACCCATCGACTATTTCGACGATGAGGAGCTCGACCGCTTTCAAGGGCGCACCGCCGACGCCTATACCGAGGCCGAGGAGGAGGAGTTCAGGGAAGTGCTCTACACCACCCTGCCGCGAGAAGTGGGCGACTGGCTACGAAGCCTGCAACTGAGAGGCATCGAGCTGCCCGAAAGCCTGAGGGATGAAGCACTCATGCTTGCCGACAGCCACAGCTGACGCGATGATCGGGCAGAATAATACGACCAGCCAAACAATAAAAACGCCATGGGCGACGTTATATAAATAATTATGGTACGCGCGCGAAAGATAGCTCTCTGGTTACCCCTGCTCCTGGCAGGGTGCTGCTTGCTGTCGTGTTCCACGAAGAAGAACACGGCGGGGACGCGCTTCTACCATGGTTTCACGGCGCGCTTCAACACGATGTACAACGGACGCAAAGCGTTCGACGAAGGCGTGGAAGCCCAGTACAAGGGACACACCGACAACTACACCGAGCTGCTGCCGATGTTCATCGTCGCCGACAAGAAGACCGCCGCCATGGGCAAAGGCAACTTCGAGACGGCCATCGAGAAGAGTCAGAAAGCCATCAAGAAACACAGCATCAAGCGCAAGCCCAAGAAGCCGTCGGGACGCATGTCCGCCAAGCAGAAAGCCTTCTTTGCACGCAAGGAATTTAACCCCTACCTGCGCCATGCCTGGATGATGATGGCTGATGCACAGTTCCATAAGGGCGAATTCATCGAGGCGGCAGCCACGTACAATTACATCCTGCGGCTCTACGCCGAACAGCCCGAGGTGGCGAGTGTGGCACGTGCCAAACTGGCGCGATGCTACGTGATGCTCGACTGGCCCTACGACGCCGAGGACGTGTTCAACAAGATCCGTCGCGACAGCATCTCGCCGGAAGGACAGCGCGAGCTGGAGGCCACGCGGGCCGCCTATCTCATCGAGACGGGACAGTACAAGGAAGCCATCGAGCCCCTTGCCGCAAGCATCAAGCAGGCCAAGGGCAAGCAGGCCAAGGCACGCCTCTACTACCTCCTCGGACAGCTCTACCAGCAGGCCGGCGACAAGCAGGGAGCTTACCGTGCGCTCAAGAAATGCACACGCCTCAACCCGCCGTATGAGCTGGCCTTCAATGCACGCATCCTTCAGACCGAGGTGATGGCCGACGGACAGGGTAAAGCCATGATACGCAAGTTGCGCCGCATGGCCAAGAGCCCCAACAACGCCAACTACCTCGACCGCATCTACTATGCCATCGGCAATATCTACCTCGCCAGCCACGACACGACCTTCACCATCTACTCCTGGAAGAAAGGCATCGAGGAGAGCACGCAGAACGGCTTTGCCAAAGCCGTCGTGCTGCAGCGTCTCGGCGAGCTCTACTGGGAGAAGGAGAACTACATCGATGCCACCGCCTGCTACAACGAGCTGGCGGGCCTGATGGATAAAGAGAACAAGGACTACAGCGAGGTGCAACGCCGCTCGAAGATCCTCACCGAGATCGAGCCGCATCTCTCGGCCGTGAAGCTGCAGGACAGCCTGCAGGTGCTGGCCAAGTTGCCGGAGAAGGAATACCTCGCCGCCATCGACCGCGTCATCAACGATCTCAAGAAGAAGGAGAAGGAAGCCGAGAAGCGCGCGGCCCTCCAGGGAGCAAATGCCGCCCGCGCCGCCACGGCAACCACCCAGCAAACCACAAAGGGTCAGACCGGAGCCGTGCGACGCGGCTCGCAGTCCACCACCTTCTATTTCTACAACCTGCAAACCGTGAACCGAGGCAAGGAGGAGTTCCAGCGACGATGGGGCAACAGACCCAACGAGGACCTGTGGCGCATCAGCCAGAAACAGTCCATGCCCGGATTTGAAGACATGGACACCGCGGCGCTCGACAGCTTAGGAGCCTTGGGCGAAATGGAAGGCGAGGGCACACTCAGCGATGAAGAACAGCGCCTCAAGGATTCACTCGAGAACGACCCGCACCACCGCGAGTTCTACCTCAAACAGATTCCTTTCACCGAGGATCAGCTCGCCGAATCCAACGACATGATTCTCGACGGGCTCTACAACGGCGGCGTGCTGGAGATGGACAAGATCGGCAACTACGACCTCGCAGAGAAGACCCTCCTGCGACTCATCAACGATTTCCCCGACTTCGAGAAGATGGACGACGTCTATTACCACCTCTTCCTGCTCTCGTTGCGGCGCGACAATCAGGAGGACATGGACCGCTATCTGGCCTTGATGCAGGAATCCTTCGCCGACAGCAAGCTCACCAAGACCATTTCCAATCCGCGCTTCCTCGAGCTGGCACAGAACGGACGGCACCTCGAGGACTCGCTCTACGCCCAGACATACGACGCCTACAAAGCCGGAGATTATTGGAAGGTTGAAGAGAACACCAAGGAGAGCACGGAGACCTTCGAGGAGGGGGCTCATCGCGCTAAGTTCCTGTTTATCCACGCCATGACGCAGCTCTACACAGGTCATCGCGACTCGTTCTTCACCGAACTGAAAGTCGTAGCCGAGAAATACGGCAAGGATGAGATTGCCGCCCTGGCACAGGCTTACGTCAAGGGCATCCAGGAAGGCCGCCTGCTGGCATCGGACAAATGGGATGCCTCCAGCATCTGGAGCGCCCATGCCATAGACGTGGCCAGCGACAGCACCGCCGTGGCCGACACCCTCGTGGCTGACCCCGCCGTGCCATACGTCTTCGTCTTGGCCTACCCCACCGGCGAGCTCGACGAGGACCAGCTGCTCTTCGAGATGGCACGCTTCAACTTCACATCGTTCATGGCGCGTAACTTCGACATCGAAATCGTCAAGGCCGGCACAATCAGCCAGCTCCGCGTGACGGGATTCCTGAGCTACGACGAGGTGCACGCCTATGCCCAACAGCTCTATGCCAACGCTCACATGCGTGAACGGCTCGAAGGCATACGTGCCATTCTCATCAGCGAAGCCAACCTCAAGCTGTTAGGCACGCGCTACAGCTACGATGAGTATGCCGAGTTCTACGAAGCCGAGCTCTCACCCATCAACGTGCCCGAAGACCTCATCCTCGACGAACCCACCGACAACTTCCCCACCGACATCGATGATATTCCCGAGAATCAGGAAAAGACCGATGAAACCGATGATTCTGATGACGAAGAGGAAGAAGGCGGCGATGACGATTGGCTCTTCTAACCGTCCCTACCTCATCCCACGTTTCAACAAATCACCCCAACCCTGTCAAAAAAGTTTAACATCAATATAAACTAAAGAAAATGAAAAAGGTATTTGCTATGTTTGTCCTGGCCGCCTCCATGCTGAGCTCCACGGCCATGGGACAGGAGAACAGGAGTTTTGCAGAAATCAGCGTGGGCACACAGGCCAAGGAACATACGTTCATGAGCGGAACCGTGAAGGCCTTCCACGGCGCAAACGTCTCGTTGGAGGTCGGTCACGACTTCAACGGCCTCTCGGCAAGCCTCTATTTCGGCTATTTCAGCAACGACTGGAGCGGCAAGAATCAAGCTTCCACACACTTTCATTCCAACGCCAACACCCAAACCTTGCCCAAGGCTATATATGATCAGTCGATTATCAGGAGCGCCGATCAATTGTCATCCGTCACAGCGTTCTCAGTCATGGCTAACGTGAGCTACGACTTGCTGCGCTTCATCAAGGGCAACTGGCGCCACCACATCCGTCCTCGTGTAGGTTTGGGCTACTCCCACTTCGGCGCTTCCAGTTTCAGCTATTCGACAAACAGCAGAGAGCTCATCCCCGGCAGCGGTATCAGCGTCATCACTGACACCAACGTCAACAACCAGAAGACCTCCAACAGCGGCTTCGAATGGTCGTTAGGCATCGGCTATGACTTCAGCATCACCCGCGACTGGTCCATCGGCCTGCAGTACGAGAAGTTCATGCGTCTTCGCGACCAGCAGCTCCTCGGCCTTCGTGCCCGCTACGCCTTCTAATCCATCGAACGATAAGATACAAACGTGCAGACTGTTTGACGCGGGTCAGACAGTCTGCACGTTTATTATAAATCGTTCATTAGAAAATGGAATTGAGAAAGTCTCTAATGACCGAATTGGGTTTATTCACATGATAACGTTTATTCAAAGGATTTGTTATTTGCAGTTAATTGTGAGGCTGATAAGAAAATAATGACTATCTTTGCAGCGCAAAAGGTGATACCGAATACGTACACAACCCTCTAAAAAGACCTACGACGATGACGAATGGCAGACTTCTATGGATAGACGATGAGATAGACTTGCTGAAGGCGCATATCATGTTCCTCGAGAGCAAGGGCTATGACGTGGACACGACGACAAACGGCTACGATGCGCTGGACCGTTGTCGCTCAAACGCCTACGACCTCATTCTCTTAGACGAGAACATGCCGGGCCTGAACGGGCTCGAGACACTGGCCCGCATCAAGAATATCACCCCTACGACACCCGTCGTGATGGTCACCAAGAGCGAGGAGGAGGACATTATGGACCAGGCCATCGGCAGCAAGATAGCGGATTACCTGATCAAGCCCGTCAACCCCACACAAATCCTGCTGACGCTGAAGAAGAACATCCACCATCGCGAGATCGTCACCGTGCAGACGCAGACGGCCTACCAGCAGGACTTCGGGAAGATGGGACTGCTCATCGACGACGCCTCGACCATCGACGACTGGAAGGATGTCTATCGACGTCTGGTCAGCTGGGAGCTGCAACTCTCGGAGACGGACAGCGCGATGAAGGAGATGCTGGCCATGCAAAAGAGCGAGGCGAATGCAAAATTCGCACGTTTCATCGAGAAGAACTACCTCACATGGATCAATGACGCCGAAGCCGAAGGGCGACCCGAGACGATGAGTCCCGATATCTTCAAGCGCCAGGTGTTCCCCCTGTTGGACGCCGGCGAAAAGGTGTTCCTCATCGTCATCGATAACTTCCGCTTCGATCAATGGCGCATCCTCATGGATGAAATCGCCGACCAGTTCCACATCGACGAACAGCTCTACTGTTCCATCCTCCCCACCGCCACGCAGTACGCCCGCAATGCCATCTTCTCGGGACTCATGCCCAACGTCATCGCTGAGATGTTTCCTGAGCTGTGGGTCGATGAGGATTCGGAAGAGGGCAAGAACCTGAACGAGGCTCCACTCATCCAGACGCTCTTCCAACGCTACCGCCGCCAGCACACGTTCTCTTATAATAAGGTGAACGACTCAGCGGCCGCCGAACGCCTCGTGCAGAAGCTGCCGCAAATGGAGCACTACGACGTCAACGTGTGCGTGCTCAACTTCATCGATATGCTCAGCCATGCCCGCACCGAGAGCCGCATGGTCCGTGAACTGGCTTCCAACGAGGCGGCCTACCGCAGCATCACGCTGAGCTGGTTCCGCCACTCGGCCGTGGGCGATCTCTTCAAGGCTTTGGCACAAAGCAACTACCGCATCATCCTGACCACGGACCACGGCAGCATCCGTTGCCAGAACCCCATCCGCGTAAAGGGCGACAAGAACACCAATACGAACCTGCGCTACAAGCTGGGTAAGAATCTCGACTACAACCGTAAGGAGGTGTTCGAGATCACGGATCCACACCGTGCCTTGCTGCCCTCACCCAACCTCTCGACCCACTACATCTTTGCCCGTGGCAACAACTTCTTCGCCTATCCGAATAACTACAACTACTATGTCAGCTACTACCGCGACACGTTCCAGCACGGCGGCATATCAATGGAAGAGATGCTCATCCCGCTCATCGGACTGACACCTAAGAAGCGATGAATGGACAATGGATAATGGATAATGGACAATTGACAATGGATATAACAATTAATAATCTTGATGAAATGGGCGAAAAAGCGCGCATGTTCATCAATACGTTAGGCGAACAGCGTGTCATCGCATTCTATGGTTCCATGGGCGCCGGTAAGACGACGTTCATCCGTGCACTATGTCAGGAGCTGGGCGTCATCGAGCCCGTGACCTCGCCGACCTTCGCCATCGTGAACGAATATGAAGTGGTGGATGATCAATCATCAATTCATCAATCATCAATAAAAAAAGTTTTCCACTTCGACTTCTACCGCATCAAGCGTTTGGAGGAAGCGTACGATATGGGGTTTGAGGATTACCTCTACAGCGGCCAGCTGTGCCTGATCGAATGGCCGGAACTGATCGAGGAGCTGCTGCCAGACGATGCCGTTCGCGTCCATATCACGGTCAACGATGACGGCACACGCAGCGTAAGGGTCGCTTGAGACGATCGGAAGAGGGATACTTACTGGAAGAGGGAGAAGTTGACGCTGCCGTAGGAGCGGTGGGCAACGAAATGAGGATGGGATGAGAAATCCTGCGACTTACCGTGCTCGAGGACAAAGAGTCCGTTGGGAGCGAGGAGCGAGGAGTGGAGATGAGGGCAGGAGGACGGAAGCTCCTCTGACTCGTTTGTCATGGATGCAAGAAGGGCGGACTGAGGGAAAATGAGGTCGGGGAGTTGTGTGAGTTCGGGGAGGGCGTAGGGAGGATCGGCAAAGATGAAGTCATAGCTGCCGGGAGCCTTACGCAGGAAACGCAGCACATCGGCACGCAGGATAGTGACATCGTCCTCAGCCTTGAGGGCGCGCAGGAACTGACGGATGAAGGAGATGTGCTGGGCATCGAGTTCCACGGCGGTGACGTGAGCACAGCCTCGCGACAGGAGCTCAAGCGTGATACTGCCCGTGCCGGCAAAGAGGTCCAGGGCACGGGGTGCATCAGCCTCGAAGTCGATATATGACCGCAAGACATTGAAGAGGTTTTCCTTGGCAAAGTCCGTGGTGGGACGTGCCTTGAACGAACGAGGCACATCGAAATGGCGACCGCGATATTTTCCTGCTACTACACGCATGAGGTGGAGTTGAAAATTGAAAATTGAAAATTGAAAGTTGAACTTTCGGAGCAGCGAGAGCAATCAAGCTCGCTTGAATTGCCGAGTCGTGACGAAAGTCAGCGAAGCTAAAGTTGAGAGTTGAAAGTCAGCGAAGCTAAAGGTGATTTTGAGATTAGAGGCGGTTGAGGAGGAGGGCTTTGAGGTCCATGGGGACTTCTTTCTCTTGAGCCAGAGGCACGCGGGAGAAGAGGTCGGCGGAGGTGAGGAGATCAACGTGACGGACATAGAGGGCGAAAGCAGACTGCAGCGAACCGGGTTGGAGGGCGTTGGCCTGCTGGCCTTTGGGCTGCAGGGCAGAATCGTCAGCAAGGAGGACAAGATGATCCTGCTCGACATCGTAGCCAAGCATCTGCCACACGTTAAGCGCAAAATACTGACGATCGGTGTCGGTACGACAGGCAAAGGTGTTGGCGAAATGAAGACGGCCATCCTTGAACGCCACGACGACAATATCTTCGGCAGCAAGACAGACCAGAAGACGGCGGTGGTGGCTGTCGGCATCCTGCTCGTAACGCATGAGACGCTCCAGGAGCATCGCCTGCGAAGCGAAGAAGCGTGCCGTGGGATAGTACTGCAGGATCACTTCCTCGATGTCGCGGTCTATGGCATAGACCTCCACGGACTCCAGCTCCGGCTGAATGGTGTAAGCCACACGCAGGCGGCTCATGTCCTGATCGGCGAAGGAGAAGGCATAGAAAGCAGCAGCCTCATCGCGATGAAACTCCTCGAGAGGCACATGGAGCGAGGGGGAGCAGACGAGGACATAGACCTGGTCGATCTGACGATTGTAGTAGTCGCTGCGTCCTAACTCACGCTGCAGGCGTTCGACCAGATTGTCCTCGGCAAGCTGGAAATGCTCGCCACGCACGAGGCTTGACGACTGCGGGTCGCAGACGAAAAAAGAAAATCCATCCGCGAAGATGCGGATGGATAAGGTGAGTGGACGGTAACTCTTATTCCCAGTTGCCGGCATTGTTGTTCCAGTTATTGAGGTCACCGATCTTCAGGCCGGGGTAAGCACCCATATCATCGGCCAGCTGACGACGGTTGACGATGAGGCGTTCGCCATTGCGTCCCATATTCTTGAGGAAGCTCTCGTCGGGAGCACAGCACTCCATGACGTACTGCAGGGCACCGGACTTGGTGACGGCGAGGAAGGTGTTGAGCTGGAAGGTGTCGCCCTCAGCAAACGGGATATAGCGGAGAGAGTCGGCATTGAAGCCTTCGCCGAAGAGCGAGTCGGCCAGGTTAACCCATGTCGTATCGCGACGGAAGCCCTGGAGTCCGTTGGCAGCGATGGCGGCAGCGTCGCCGCTATTGACGATGGCGGCAGCCTTCTGCTCGGTGAGGCCCTTATCCATCTGTTCGTCGGAGAGAACGCCTTCCTTGACGATCTTAGGAATGCGTCCGTTGCGGACGAACTCGACGAGCTTCCACAAGCTGTCGCAATAAGCCGCCTCGGGGCTCTGAAGTTTAAACTCTTCCTCTGCAGCCTTGATCTGCAAGAGACGTGCCTTGACGGCATTTTCACGAACTGTGACTTCCTTCTGGAAATCGATGTCGTCCTGGATACTGCGCCAGCAGATGAACAGCAGGCCGACCACACAAAGCGCTAAAAGCGCGTTAAAAACCTTTTTCATGACGTGTATATGATACTTTTTGTTTATATTTGCATCGCAAAAGTAGCAATTATAATCGAAATAATAAGCATCTTAACAGATTTTTTTCGCGAAACATGTCGATAAAAGAGCAAATGACGGCTTTCATCCTCGAATATTTCGGGTTTGAGGCCACTTCGGAGCAACAAAAAGCGGCAAAAATGATCTCTTCATTCATTTTTGAGCGCGATGAAAAATCGTTGTTCCTTTTAAAGGGGTATGCAGGCACGGGAAAGACGTCATTAGTGGGTGCCGTGGTGCAAGCTTTGGATGCCTTGAAGCAGCGCACGGTGCTGATGGCTCCGACGGGTCGGGCGGCAAAAGTGTTCTCGCGGCACGCCAGTCATCCGGCCTTCACCATCCACAAACGGATCTACCGACAGAAGAGTTTTTCGGGCGAGATGGTGGACTTCATGCAGAACGTGAACCTCATGAAAGATGCGTTGTTCATCGTTGACGAAGCGTCGATGATAGCGAACGACAGCTTCGGCAACAGCGCCTTCGGCACCGGACGACTGTTAGACGATCTGATACAGTTTGTCTATTCAGGGCACGGATGCAGGCTGATGCTCGTCGGCGACACGGCACAGCTGCCTCCCGTCGGCGAGGAGATGAGCCCGGCTTTGGAGCGCGAGATGCTGGAAGGCTACGGCCTGAAGGTGGAAGAGATGACGTTGACACAGGTCGTGCGCCAGCTCGACGACTCCGGCATCCTCTGGAACGCGACGATGCTGCGTCGGCTGATGGCAGAGGATGAGCTTTGGGCGTTTCCGCAACTGCGTCTGAAAGGATTCGCCGATGTGGTCTTTATGCCCGGCAACGAACTCATCGAAGCCATCGAACAGGCCTATTACCAAGTGGGACAGGACGAGACCATCGTGGTCACACGCTCCAACGTGAGGGCCAACGCGTTCAACCAAGGCATCCGATCACGTATCTTAGGCTTGGAGGAGGAGCTGACCAGCGGCGACCAGGTGATGGTTGTGAAAAACAATTATCATTGGGTGCAGCCCGACAAGGCAGACGCCAAAACCGACGATAAGACACAAGCTGAGGGCGACACAGCCGAGACAACCGCCGCCATGGACTTCATCGCCAACGGCGACGTCGCCGTCGTGCGACGCTTTCGCAACGAACGGCGCGTTCATGACTTCCGCTTTGCCGACGTCACATTGCAGTTCCCCGACTACGACGACACCGAAGTGGAAGCGACGATGCTCTTAGACACCCTGAGCAGCGAAGCACCGGCCCTCACCCGAGAGGAACAGGAGAAACTGTTTCAGCACGTATGGGACGACTATCCGGAGCTGACCACGAAGCGCGACCGCATGAAAGCCGTCAAGGAAGATCCATTCTTCAATGCCTTGCAGGTGAAATACGCTTATGCCGTGACTTGCCATAAGGCACAGGGCGGACAGTGGCAGCGCGTGTTCCTGGATCAAGGCTTCATGACCGAGGAGATGCTCGGCCCGGACTATTTCCGATGGTTGTACACGGCAATTACGCGAGCCACCGAAACGGTGTATCTCGTCAATTGGCCCAAGGGAGAGCTCGACGACGAAAGCCGACGGCTCGTAGGCGATTGATCCCTGCATAGCCAAGCACCGAAGAGGAGATAGCGAAGAAAGAATACTAAAAAAAGTTATAGGAGAGGCTAAAAGTTTGGTCGATTCTTCCAAAATGAATACTTTTGCAGCCGAAAAGCGCCCCATACAGCGCCGAAAAACGACAAAAAGCACAAGAAACGATTAATACACAAGAACCGAAATGTCCATCTCTCCCCACATCTTCGACATCGTCCGTTTGCCTGAAAGCTTCGGCACCGGCCGATTGCAAGACCTATTGCTGACGTTCGACAACCTAAACAGCTATATCTCGGTGCAATCGGTGATGAACACCTTCCCCATCAAATGCAACAACTTCATCACGGTTCATATCGTGAAAGGCTGGGTGCGTCTGGTGGTCAACCTTCACGAGGTGGAGATACACGAAGGGCAGACGCTGGTGATGATGCCGCGATGTATTTTCGAGGGCAGAAGCGTGAGCGAGGACCTGAAATTCTTCGGCGTATTGATCGAGGAAGAGTACATGGACAGCATGCGTAAAGGCCTCGGCCTGCACATCGACCTGAGCAAGCGCTACTACAACTTCAGCATCCAGGACAACACCGAGGCCGTTCAGAAGAACCAGAAGGTGATGTACGACATGATCAACCGCGAGCTGACGGGCGACGACTATAATTATAAGAAAGAGGTGATCCAGCGCTACTGCGAGATCTGGGTGCTCAAGAACCTCTCCTTGAGCGAAGGCGCGGCCTCGGAGCGCGAGCTGACCAAGACGTTGAACCGCCGCGAGCAGATCTTCCGGGACTTCCTGACCCTGCTGGAGCGCAACTACACACAGGAACGGAGCATCAGCTTCTATGCCAATCAGATGTGCCTCACGCCGAAATACCTGTCAACGATCATCAAAGAGGTCAGCGGCAAACACGGGATGCAGTGGATCGACGACTACGTGGCATTAGAGGCCAAAGCCCTGCTTCGCGAAGGAGGGATGAGCGTGAAACAGGTGAGCGACCAACTCCACTTTCCGTCACAGAGCATGTTCGGCCGTTTCTTCAAGAAGATGACGGGCTATTCCCCCAAGAAGTATAAGCTGTTGTAATCGCCGCTATGCCTCCTCGACTTCGGGAATGGGCATCTGGCGGATGAAAGCTTCGTGGAAACTGATGATAGACTCCGTGCGCTGCAAGCCCAGGGGACGCAGCTTGTCCTGGATGATTTCCATCAGATGGGCATTGTTGCGGGCATAGAGTTTAACAAACATATCGTAGCCGCCGGTCGTGACATGACATTCGACGACTTCCGGAATTTCATGCAGCCCGGCCATGACGCGGTCGAAATCGGAGGGTTCCTTGAGGTATATGCCGACGAAGGCACAGGTGTCGTAACCGATTTTGTTGGGGTTGAGGATGAAATGAGAACCTTTGAGGACACCGATCTTAAACAAACGCTGGATGCGCTGATGAATAGCAGCGCCGCTCACATTACATAATCGGGCCACCTCAAGAAACGGTTTTCGGGCATCTCCGGCAATGAGATTCAAGATCTTCTCATCAAGCTTATCTAAGGTAGAATGGTTCATAGGAATGGTTAAGGTGTTGATTGATCACAGAGCCTGTTGATTCGTTGGAAAAACGGCGACCTCCACGAACAGAGGCCGCCGTTTGAGGTAGTAATAGTGCTACACGGACGTCGCCATCAGTTGCGGCGCGTAGCAGAATAGTTGATCTTCAATGCCCACGACTTACGCAGCACTTCCTTGATATCGGTGATGATACCCATCTGAGTGTGCTGGTCAATCTTCATGGACATGACCTGCGAAGCAGGATCGGGCATGGTCGTACGCTCCTGGGCAACGAAGTCCATGACCTCACGGGGTTCAGCATAGCGGTCGTTGAGCTGGATACGCGTTCCGCTACCCATCTGTGCACGGAGCTGATCGGTAGGAGGACCCACATAGATGAACGACACACATGACTTCTTCTCGAGCTTCTCCAATTCCGTACCTGAAGGCACGGTGAACTTCACCTTAAGCGTCACCTCACGCATGGTGGTTACAATCATGAAGAAGAACAGGATCGTAAAGATCAAGTCGGGGAGAGATGAGGTGTTCATCTCTGGCATCTCTCTTTTAGCCTTGTTTTTAGCCATGATTAGTTTCCTCCATAGTTTTTAGGTTCGGCCTCGGAAATCTTCTGAGGATAATAGGTGCGGATGGCCAATTGCTCGTCTTCGGAGCAGCGGGCATAGGGATGACCGAACTTGGCGATAGCGAGGTCGTCGCGCAGCTCATTATAGGCGGCCACGAGTTCGTTCTGCACCTGGAAATAGACGTTATAAGGCGTACCGCGGTCGGTCTGCACGGAGATGACGTGCTTGTCGGTGACATAGCATGTTCCGAGCAGGTCGATGACCTTGGCGTGGCGTTCGGGAAGCTTGGGCGAATTGTTCCTGTTCTCGATGAACTCCTTGGCACGCGGGCGCAGCTGATTGATGTCGATGAAATCGTGGTTCACCATCAGGTTGCCTGCAGCGTTGAGGCGTACATTGAGTACGTTGCGCTCCTTCACATCAATCTGAGCATCTTCCTGATTGGGTTCGGGCGGCTGAGGCAGTCGGCGCGCAAGACCCATATCCGTGTCCATCGATGTGGTCACGAGGAAGAAGATGAGCAGGATGAACGAGATGTCGGCAGTAGAACTGGAGTTCAGCCCTGGCACTTTTTTCTTCTTTCTTGCCATATTGTTTGGTTGTTGTTTTATGTTTAAAGTTTAATGCTCTTTGCTTAGCGTTTAGTGCCTAAAGGGATTCCGGGGAATCTACATTAAGCATTAAACGCTAAATTTTAAACTTTAATTATTCCTTTGGCGTAGCACTTTTGGTCAGGTAACCGCTCATGCTGACGGCCACGGCGATGATAGCGACGACAGCGAGGATATAGATAGCCCAGATCCACATGTCAACGACAGTCACCATGCCAGCGGACGTCGTCACGCCGGAATTGGTCGTATAAGGTTCTTCGCCAAGACCGAGGACAAGGCCGATGATGAGGGCGACGATGACGACGGCCCATGTCAGCAGCGTAACCTTACCTCCGGCAATACCCGTGGGGCTGGGACCCGTATTGCCCGAATTGATCATGGCACCACGGACGAGACTCCATACCGTCAGACATGCGGTGACTGCGAGCAGCGCATACATCAGGAAGATAATCAAATCCGTCAGCTTCGGGGAGACGTGCACTCCGTCGAAATCCATATTGCTGTAGTCCACCAGGAAGAACAAGGCGAAGCAGACAATACCGAGTCCGATGCAAGAATACAACGCGATTTTGGATATCTTTTCGAGTTTCATAACTTTTTAAGGTTTTAAGGGTTTGAGGTCTTGAGGTCCTGAGGTTAAATGTCTTGTCACCATATAACCTAATTAACCTTATAACCTTATTAAATTACTTCTTGCACTTGGGGGACTTAACGCACATGTCGAGAAGGCTCATAGCGGTCTCTTCCATGTTGGAGTTGAGTGCCTCGATACGGGAGAGGATGTAGTTGTAGAACACCTGCAGAACGAGGGCAACGATAATACCGAAGATGGTGGTGATAAGGGCGACCTTCATACCGCCGGCAACGACTGTCGGGCTGATATCACCGGCGCGCTCGATATCGTCGAATGCCTGCACCATACCGATCACCGTGCCAAGGAATCCGAGTGAAGGAGCCATAGCGATGAACAGTGTGATCCATGAGCAGTTCTCCTCGAGGTAAGCGCCCTGCACTTCAGCCTCGGTGTTGATGGTACGCTCGATGGTAGCGATGTCATTCTGGTCTTCGCTGGCCAGACACTGCATAGCTTTCTTGGACACCTGAGCCACGGGGCCGCGGGTACCGGCGCAGAAGTCGATGGCTTCGTTGAGCTTGTTGGCTTCAACCTTCTCGCGGAGAGAGGCGAGGAACTTGCGGGTGTTGACCTGAGCGAGGGAGAGGTAGATGACGCGCTCGATGCAGAAAGCAAGGCCGAGCACCAGAGCGATAGCAACGAGGCTCATGAAGCCGGCGTTACCTTCGATGAACTTTGTCTTGAGCGTCTTGTGAAGACCCTGCTCCTCTTCAACGGGAGCTACAGTCTCCTCGACGACGGGAGCTTCTTCAGCTACACTGTCAACGACAGCCTCAGCGCTGTCAACGACCTGCTCGGTAGCAGCAGCCTCGTCAGCTACTTCGTCCTGAGCCACTACAGAAGGTGTCATGCCGAACGTGCAGGCAGCCACCATTGCAACAATTGCAAAATACTTTTTCATTTTGTTTTGAGTTTAATGATGAATGAAATTGTTATTATTTTAATTTATATTTCACGTAATTCGCTACAAAAATATCCTTTTTTTTGCTTACTACCGCCTTTTTCTTGAAAAATTTTTGTTTCGAGGGGTGATTTTCCTCTTTTTAGGCCATAAAATGGGTCATTCTTGCCCTTTCGCGAAGGTTTGAAGTGCATTTCGGGTGGTAATTTGGCGCACTTCGTCGCTTCCGACGTGATAGATTTCAGAAAGCTTGTCGATGACCGCCACGATGAAGGCCGATTCGTTACGTTTTCCGCGATAAGGAACGGGTGCCAGATAGGGGCTGTCGGTCTCGACGACGATGCGTTCGAGGGGCACCGTCTCGCGCAGCACTTCCGGCAGCGTGCTCTTCTTGAAGGTCACGACACCGCCGATGCCCAACATGAATCCTTCGAAGCCCAACAGCTCCTCTGCCTCCTCGGACGTGCCGCCGAAGCAATGGAAAACACCATGTAATTTACAATTGGACAATTTACAATCATTTTTGAGCACATCGACCATTTCACGATGAGCGGAACGGGTGTGGATCATCAGGGGAAGATTGTACTTCAGCGCCCACCCTACCTGAATGGCGAAGGCTTCCTGCTGTTCGTCGTAGAGCGTGCGGTCCCAGTAGTAGTCGAGCCCCACCTCGCCGACGGCGATGAAAGGATGGTCGGGTGCTGCCAGCTGGGCTTCCATCTGCGCCAGCACCTCGCGCCAGTCATCACCCAAATCCTCGGGATGAAGACCCATCATCGGGTACAGGAAACCTGGATGACGGCGGACGAGCGCCATCATCGGTTCTACGGAAGCAGCATTGATGTTGGGCAGGAAGATCTTTCCGACGCCGGCGGCACGTGCACGCTGCAGCACGTCGTCGATGTCGTCGGCGAATTCTTCTCCGTAGAGGTGGCTATGGGTATCTATGATCATCAGCTCTTTCTCCCTAACAGCGAGAGGGCGAAGGTGCGGAGGGGTTGTTTGCGGTCGGCAGGGAGATTGACGCGGTCGAGGCACTCGAAAGCGAGGTCGAAATAGGCGTTGATCTTACGCTCTGCCAGCTGGCGGACACCGATCTGGTCGTAGAGCGCCGTGACGGCAGCGATCTTCTCGGCAGCGCTGTGTCCCTTCGGCGTGCAGCCGTCGGCACCGATACCTTCGTCCACACGGGTGGTGAGCCAGCCCTTCAGTTCTTCGAGCTGTCGGTCGTCGGCCAGACGCAGCGCATTGATCAGCATGAACGTCTTCTTGCCTTCGAGGATGTCGCCGCCGATGTTCTTGCCGAAGGTCTTGGGGTCGCCATAGACATCGAGCAGGTCGTCCTGCAGCTGGAAGGCCAGGCCGATGTTCTCGCCGAACTGATAGAGCAGGTCGGCGTCTGCGGAGGGAGCGTCGGCCTGTATGGCACCGAGCTTCAGGGCACAGGCCAGCAGCACGGAAGTCTTCAGGCGGATCATCTCGATATACTCCTCCTCGCGGACATCCATCCGCTGCTCGAAGTCGAGGTCATACTGCTGTCCTTCGCCGATCTCCAATGCCGTCTCGGTGAAGAGTTCCAGCACGTCGCGCAGGTGGCGGTCGTCGGCACGGCTCATCAGCTGATAGGCCAGCACGAGCATCGAGTCGCCGGAGAGGATGGCAGTGTTCTCGTTCCACACCTTGTGAACGGTGGGCTTGCCGCGCCGCACATCGGCCTTGTCCATCACGTCGTCGTGCAGCAGCGTGTAGTTGTGGTAGGTCTCGATGCCCAGCGCCGCAGGCATGATCGTTTCAATGTCGTCGCGGTAGAGCTCGTAGGCCATGAGCATCAGCACAGGTCTGATGCGTTTTCCGCCGAGCGACAGCACATATTTCACGGGTTCGTACAATCCTGAGGGCTGACGGTCGAACGGCTGTGCCGCCAGCGCCGCATTGACGAGGTTGAGGATTTCCTGGGCAGTCTTCATCGTGGTTTTGTCTTTTGGTTGAAAAAGAGGCTGCACGGAATGGCGCAGCCTCTTTATATATATAAATAAGGTGTAAACTTATTGCAGCTTGAACATGATCGGGAGGTTGAAGCGCGAACGTACGGGCTTGTTACCCTGGCGTGCGGGCTTCCACTTCGGCATGAGCTTCACGACGCGCTCGGCCTCCTTCGAGAGCGAGGGATCCGGCGAACGCGTCACCTCGACATCGACGATCGAACCGTCCTTGTTGACGACGAAGCGTACGAACACACGGCCCTGGATGCCCTGCTCCTGAGCGATGGCGGGATACTTGATGTGGTCATACAGCCACTTGTAGCACTCATCGTCGCCGCCGGGGAACTGCGCGTTCTCTTCTACGACCTCGAAGATGCGGTCGTCGTCGCTCTCCTCACGAACGGGACCTACGGGACCGGCAGCTACCACGGTGGGTGCGCCGTCGCCGACAGCTGTCGTGATGGCCTGGTTCACTTCCTCCGAGGTCTGCACCTCTTCTTCGTTGAGCTCCGTTTCGTCGTCCACGATGTTGAGGATCTCGGCGACCTTCGGCGCTGCAGCGGGTGGCGGTGCCATCTGCTCCTTCTGCGTCGTGATGGGGATCATGTCCTCCTCGAAATTACTCTCGTAGATGGGCTCCAGCTCATCATACTTGATGTCACGCGTCGTGTACTCGAAGGCCACGAACATCAGCGCAAGCACCAACACATAGCCTAACAGCAGACTTGTGCCGCGATGGTTGCGCAACTCTTCAGTCATAGATTTAGTTTCTTCCATAATGGTATTTAGTTTTTCTTATTATTCACATACGTGTTTACGGCGCATTTTTCAGCGTCCACGGGACAAAAGTAACACATTTTTTCGACACATGAATTCCTTTCCGCCATTTTTTTTCATCTAAAGGCACATTTTTCTAAAAAAAAGGCCTCTGACACCCTAAAATGACCCCTTCATACGTTATATTTTGGAAATAATGTGTACCTTTGTGCGCAAATAACCGACATGAGACAACATTTTCTTTTCTTCGCCCTCGCGTTGGCTCTCTTTTGTCCTTCCTCAGCGAAGGCTCAGAACGAGAGCACGACTATTTTCAACTTCCTCCGCCTGCCCACCTCATCCCATACGACGGCGCTCGGCGGCTTCAACGTGTCGTTGTCCGACGACGACGCCTCGCTGTTCTTCCAGAACCCGGCGCTGATGTCCAACGCCCCCGACCGTGCCATCAATCTCGGCTTCTTCACCTACATGCAAGGCATCAAGGCCGGCAATGCCGCCTGGACGATGGCCGCCGGCGAACGCGGCACCTGGGGCGTCGGCGCACAGTTCGTGGGCTACGGTTCGATGAAGGAGATGACGGTTGACGGCATCGAGATGGGCGACTTCTCGGCCTTGGACATGGCCATCACCGGCGGCTACTCCTACACCCTCACCGACCGCCTCGCCGGTGGCGCCACGGGCAAGTTCGTCTATTCCAAGTACGGTCCCTACTCGTCCGTGGCCTTGGCCGTAGATTTAGGCATCAACTATCTCAACGTCGAGAGCGACTTCTCGGCTTCGCTCGTCGCCGCCAACCTCGGCGGACAGGTCAAGTCGTTCGCCGACCACCGCGAACACCTGCCCTTCGACCTCCGCCTCGGCATCTCGAAGCGCCTGGCCCGCGCCCCCATCCGCTTTCACGTCACGATGGTCGATCTCACACGCTGGTCCTCGCGATACTATTATAATCCGTCGCGCGAGAAGGAGAAAGCCGGGCGCATCCTCCTGAACCATTTCGTCGTCGGCGTCGATGTGCTCCCCATGGACCTCTTCTACATCTCTGCCGGCTACAACTTCCGCCGCGCTGCCGAGCTGAAAGCCGCAGGCTCCTCCCATGCCGCAGGCCTCACCTTCGGCGCCGGCCTCAACCTCAAGCGCTTCAGCATCGGCCTGGCCTACGCCAAGTACCACGTCTCCGTCCCCAGCTTCATGATCAATGCACAATACCACCTATAGACCCACCCCCAACCCCTCCCATTAGGGAGGGGATGCCTGCGGTTGGGCTCAGTTAATCGCTCCTAAATTATACATTTATATGAATAAACAGCAAACTACGCGCCAGCCTCACCCCTCCCTGACGGGAGGGGCCAAGGGTGGGTCTTTAATCACCATTGCAATTGACGGCCACAGCTCGTGCGGCAAAAGCACGATGGCCAAGGATCTCGCCCGCGAGATCGGTTACATCTACATCGACAGCGGCGCCATGTACCGCTGCTGCACCCTCTTCGCCCTCGAGCAGGGTCTCATCGCCGCCGACGGCACCATCGACGAAGCAGCCCTCGAGGCCCGCATGTCCGAGATACATGTCAGCTTCCAGCTCAACGCCGCCACCGGACGCCCCGACACCTACCTCAACGGCGAATGCGTCGAACAGCGCATCCGCACCATGGAAGTGTCGTCCCACGTCAGCCCCATCGCTGCCCTACCCTTCGTCCGCGCCGCCATGACCGCACAGCAGCAGGCCATGGGCCGCGAGGGAGGCATCGTCATGGACGGACGCGACATCGGCACAGCCGTGTTCCCCGATGCCGAGATGAAGGTCTTCGTCACCGCCTCCGATGAGATACGCGCCCAGCGACGCTACGACGAACTCGTAGCCAAAGGACAGCCCGCCGACTTCGACGAAGTCCTTGCCAACCTCCGCGAACGCGACCGCATCGACTCCACCCGTGCCGTAGCACCCCTGCGCCAAGCCGACGACGCCATTGTCCTCGATAACAGCCACATGACCATCCCCGAACAGAAGCAGTGGCTCTTAGACCTGTTCCATAAGAAGACCCACCCCTCACCCTCCCTGTGAGGGAGGGAGTAATTACCTTTCAAGTATAGAAGTTATTCCATACTATTAATGATTGAGGAACAACAAGTAGCACAAGTGACCACTCCCTCCCTCACAGGGAGGGCAGGGGGTGGGTCTGTTGAGATAGATTCCAAATCCGGTTTTTGCTTCGGCGTCACCCGTGCCATCAGCAAAGCCGAGGAGGAGCTGGCAGCAGGACAGCCCCTCTACTGCCTCGGCGACATCGTACACAACAGCCGCGAGGTAGAGCGCTTGCGTCAGCTCGGACTCATCACCATCGACCACGACGAGTTCCGCCAGCTGCGCGACGCCAATGTGCTGCTGCGCGCCCACGGCGAACCGCCAGCCACCTACCGCCAGGCTCAACAGAACAACCTGAACATCATCGACGCCACCTGCCCCGTCGTGCTCCACCTGCAGGACCGCATCCGCCGCGAATACGAGTCCGACCCGTCCCACGCCAAGCAGATCGTCATCTTCGGCAAGCGCGGCCACGCCGAAGTACTTGGCCTCGTAGGTCAGACCGAGGGCACCGCCATCGTCATCGAGACGCCCGAGGAAGCCGAGCAGCTCGACTTCTGCCGCGACATCGCCCTCTACTCCCAGACGACGAAATCCCTCGAGGGCTTCCGTCAGATCGTGGAATACATCCGCGAGCACATCTCGCCCGCCGCCACCTTCACCTATGCCGACACCATCTGCCGCCAGGTCGCCAACCGCATGCCCCACATCCGCGACTTTGCCGCCTGCCACGATGTCGTCCTCTTCGTGTGCGGCCACAAGAGCTCCAACGGCCACATCCTCTTCGAGGAATGCCGCTCCGTCAATCCCCGTTCCCATCTTATCGACTCCCCCGCCGAGATCGACGCCTCCTTCTTCGATCCCGCGCCCCAGACCATAGGCATCTGCGGTGCCACATCCACGCCAAAATGGCTCATGGAACAGTGCCGGGAGCGTGTGCAGGAGCTGTTGCGTTGAACAACAACTCCCCTCTGTTCGTCATTCCTTCGGCTTCAACCACGATGCTGGTTTTCTGGCTGTTGTTGAAAAAGCTTATCTCTGCGCAGCCATCGGCACCAAGCTGTACGTCGGGATTCCAGTAAAGTGTCCGTCGATAGTCTTTCTGCCCTTCTTTCGGAGGATTGCGATGATAGTCGGGATGGTAGAAATCTTCTTGGTAAGCGAAACCGGGTAGGACGTAGCGACGATTGAGGTAAGTGACGCGACGCGACCAGTCGGAGTAACGATGTAACGAAACATCTACACTTGGTTGATTCGCCTGGTCAAAACGTACATCTCCTTCTCGACGGGGTGAATAGTCCGTATAAATGTATATCTTGTCAATATATTCAAGCCGTTGCCAACGACGACGTTCAGCAGGTCCAGGGTAATGTGTATTTACCCAATTTCGTCCAGAATCGTAGGGGAAGTACGACTCTACTTTTATGGTGTCGAAAAACACGGAATAGTTATATGCACGATCAACGCCCATATCACCGATATATGTGTCAATAATGCCATAAAGGATTCTGTCCATATCTCCAGCTCCAAGCGGCGGAATCGCTTTGTAATCCGTAGTGTTTAAATAAGTGAGGCGTCCGGCATCCATAGCCGTATTACCAGCCTCATAGGCATCGATGACATACGCGGGCTTCGATAAATCAATATGTCGAAGTCCTCCATGACGAGCCCTCACCGTAACCTGTTCCATCAGATGTGTGCCGTCGGTAAGTAGGCGTGGAGACAGATGTGTAGTATCGCGCATCGGAGCATTGTGCACCTGATAGAAAGTATAGGGTTTGACGAATCGGGGATAAGGAAAGTTCAGGCGGACATAGAATTCAGGGTCATGGGGTAGGCGTGTGTATTCATCATCTTCCATTTGTATCCATTGACGAGGCTTTCTTTTACTTATGCCGTCCCATTTGCGCTTCCATTTCGTGGTGTCGCTGGCATCAATATAGAAAAGACATTCACCCTCAAAACGTGGAAGGTCGATCTTGAAACAGCCATTCTGAGTTTCCATCTCTCCCATGAGATTATCCTGCGGATTATATGGATTCACGAATTCGGCATGCACACGTACTTCCTTCTTCAGATTTCCTCGCTCGATAAAACGACGCTGCCCCTGTAGCAGACGATCTCGTTTTTCCTTGTCGTAGGATTTCAGGCTCTGAGAGAACGAACGATAGTCGTTCTGTATCCATTGTCGGTTTTGCCGTCCTTGCACGCCGAACCGTAAACCTGCTAAAGCTCCTACACTTTCTTGCTCGTCGTAATAAGGATTCAGGTCTATCGACGTTCTGCGCGTACCGCGATAATTGTATTGTATTTGACTATTATCGAGTATGTTGTATTGTTCTTCCAGGACATCACGAAAGAAACGTTCCGACGTGTCGTAGTCTGTAGAATAGCGGTTGACGGTACCCGTCACCATCTGAGTATATTCGGCTGGATGTGTCAGCTCGAAGGCCCCGTCAACGGCCATCTCCTGCCAGTTGAAACGTCGCCAGCCCTGCGTCATCATCAACAGGTCGAGCCCCCGACGATGCTCTTCGTCGTCGCTCTCGAAGAACCACTCCGGTTGCGGCACGAAGCCCTTGATCTCGGATGCCAGCAGCATCTCCGTCATGATGTTGCCGCTGTCGAAAGTGATGTCCGAGTGAACGGCATCGCGAACGGCCATCGAGATCACCGTTGGCGTCGCAACACTGTCCCCTGCCCCTATGCGCTCATCCTTAATCTCCAGCTTCACCTCTTCAAAGGGCTCGTATTGATCCTTGATGCCATTGATGGCAAGCGTCGGCTTCATCAACTCAGGCTTCGTGACGAAGAAGAGACGGTCGGCATACACGCGGCCTTGATCGTCAAACACGGTGAGCTGGTTTACTCCGGCGGCAAGGATGGAGTCGGACAAAAGCAGGTTGGAATCAAGAGAATCAAGGGGCTGAAAGAATTCCAGCACGCCTTGATGCATTACCGTGACTCCAAGTGTTTGCCGCCCCGTCACGCCACACACGCGGATGTCTGCGACTACGCCTTCTGAAGTATGCCTTACCTGCAGACCCACCCCATTGGGCTGCACATCCTTTATCGTCTGCTTCACTTGTTTCGGTGTCTTTTTCTCCTTCTTGTCGTAGTTCGTCTTAGTGCCCTCCTCATCAGTCGTAAACACGACT
>JAEEHP010000286.1 GCA_016280855.1 Bacteroidaceae bacterium | reverse complement strand
GGTGAGGTCGAGGATGGTACCATCGACGATATCGTGGCTGAGAAGATTGAGCGCCGTAAGGTGGTCGTGATGCGAGTCCTCATCATGTTCTTCATTGCGATTTCTTTGCTTATCGCACTGAATCCTCCGACCTTTATAGCCCAGTTGATGGGTATCTCTTGGGGTGCACTGGCAGGTGCTTTCCTTGCACCGTTCATGCTGGGTCTCTATTGGCGTGGCGTCACTACCGTTTCTGTCTGGGCATGCTTCATCTGGGGTGTAGGTATCACGGTGGTGAATATGTTGTTGGGCAATCCCATCAACCCCATCAACTGTGGTGCCATTGCGATGGTTGGCGGCTTCCCCGTGGTTTGGATTGTCAGTCTTCTGACAAAGAAAATGCCGCAGCAGACCGTTGATACGATCTTCGGATGCTATAAATAAAGCACATATAATACTTAATGGAAAGAAGTCGGAAGTTAATGATCTTCCGACTTCTTCCGTTATAATATCTCGAATTCATCATCCCCTAATTTGATTTTGAAAGAAGGATGATATATTAATGTACGGGTACATAATTAATTATGTTTACACACAAATCAAGATGAAATTTTGAGAAACTATTGCGGATAGGTGCGTTTTCGTAGGTGCAAATTTAAGAAAGTTTTTTGAATTTATCCAACTATATCACTTTTATTTGTCTCTTTTTTATTCTTTTTAACTTTTTGTGGTTTTTCTGCCATTCCTTTCCTGTCAGGATGTATTTTCCTTTCCAGACGCTGTATGACCATCAGATTGGCCTCGTTCAACTGTTCTTCGCTTAACTCCCGGATATAGTTTTGCGTCGTTCTGGTATTAGCATGACCCAGTGCCTGTGAGATGACATTGATATTGATACCTTTTTCAAAGGCGATGCTGGCCCATGTGTGTCTTGGCGTATATGATGTGAGGTGTGATTCCATCCCGAGATCCTCAGAAATCCTTGCCAGTGTTCGGTTGTAGTTCTGTTGGAACCGCTTATATTGCAGTTCAACCTCAGTATTATCTTTTGCAGTGAGTATCGGGAGCAGATAAGGAGAATCATTGTGAGATAATATTTCTATCATCTGTTTCAGTTTCGGGGCAACCTTGATTTTCACCTGCCGGTGCGTTTTATGACGGTAATAGACGATCTGTCCGTCGCGGTACTGACTTTTCCTGAGATGTACTGCATCTATCAAGGGGATGCCCATGGCATAGAAGCAGAACAGGAAAACGTTGCGGGCAAGGTCTTTCCTTGAACCTTTCGGTAACTGGCATTCTTCCAGTTTACTAATGATCTCCGCATCGACAGCTCTCTTTTCTGTTTGTGCATTTGCTGTCCTGATGCTCTCGAAGAGTTCTGTTCCCTTGCCGTTGATGCGGTTGATGATGGCACGCAGGTTCCGGAGATTGCACCTGACATAGTTCAGTTTCCGTCCACGGTCAAGTTGCCATTTTTCGAAAGCCTTGATGTGGTCAATGGTAAGGCCATCGGCGGTTGTCGTCTCGTCACCTCTTTCATGAAGGAACTTTTCGAAAGCATTGAGTGCCGTTATACGGTTCTCCGTGGTACTCCTACTGCAAAGACAGCTTGCCTTCTCAATCTCTTCCTTGGCTTTCATAATGAAAGGTTCATTACTTGGAGTCTTTCCTTTCAACTCCCCGACTGTTCGTTTGGATAAACGAGGCCAGTTCCATCCGAAATAGATATTCAAGTTAATATTGATGATCATAATATAAATTGTAGTTCTGCCTGCAAAAGTACTAAATTTCTATTAATCATGCAAAATACCAAGAAACGCACCTATCCGCAATAGGAGCGCTAAAAATGATAATAAAACAGTAAGAAACAATTTAAATATCTATAGTTATATGTTAAGTAAAATGTTGAGATGGTTTCTGCTGATGGTGTCAGTGTTGTCATGCGAGACAATGCTGGCACAATTGCAGGCCGATACGTTAGGAATTCGCTTCCGCCTCGACAGCATCCGCATCGACATGGACTTTGCGGGTAACAGACAAGCGTGGGATGCCTTTGAGCAGAATTTCCACAATCATTATTCTAATGTGTCTCCCCGTTCTCTCCGCCTTGACATCTACAGTGGTGCATCGCCGGAGGGAACGGCTGCCCACAACCGCTGGCTGGGCGAAAACCGTGGTGTTGCCATACGTCGGCTCGTCCGCCAGCGGCTCGGGGACAGAGTAGGAAGCATCATTGTTCATAACGAGGCCGCTCGTTGGGACGGGCTTTATGAACTGCTCTCCCGCAGTGATGAGCCATGGCGTGACGAGGCGCTGCGTATCATCGAGCAGCCTGCATCAGCCGATGAGGCTAGGCGTGATCCTCGTGAACAGCAGCTTCGATCCCTTCGTGGCGGTGCCGCCTGGCCGGTATTGCTCCAGAAGTATCTCTCGCCCCTACGCAGCGGAGCGACCGCTATCTTGAGCTATGTGGGTGGTCGCGATACGGTCGTGGTGCGTGATACGATTGTCATGGAGTGCGCCGGCTCGCCCGTCCTTCCCGTGGTGATGGGTGCTGGTGATGATCAGAACGGCCCGGAGCCGGAAGTCTGGAAACCCGTATTGCGCGAACCGGTTTGGATCCTGCGTACCAACTTGCCCTTGCTCGCCACAGGTACGCCCAACCTGCAGGCAGAGTGGTCGCTCGATCACAAGGATCGCTGGAGCATCAATGTGGAGGGTGTCTGGTCGTGGTGGACCTTCGCCTATAATGCCTACGCAAACGAAATATTATATGGTTCACTCGAGATTCGCCGTTGGCTTGGACAGCGCCATCTCCATCATACTCTCAGTGGTTGGCACATCGGACTTGGCGTCGGTGCTGGCTACGGCGACCTCGAATGGAAGAGTCGCGGCTATCAGGGTGAGGTCTATTCGGGCTTTATCAACATCGGATGGCAGCGTCGCTTCGGCCGCCACAAGCAGTGGGCCTTCGATGCGGGCATCGGTCTGGGCTATGCCTATGTGCCCTGGCGTCGCTATACGGGCAGCACGCTCTTCCCCGAAGGCTACGAGGAGCATCACGACGATCACCTGATGTGGCGTGAGACGGGTCGTAACCACTGGATTGGTACACCTCATCTGAACATCTCTCTTGGTTACGTGTTCAAACAGAAGAATGGTGCCTGGCGCCGACAGAAGGCGTTGGCTGCCGAGGCAGAGCGCTACGATTACCTGCATTTCCGCGACAGTCTCAAACTGCGTGAGCGTTTCGAGCGCGACAGCGCGAAGGTGGCTGGGCGGCTTACGCCCGAACTGCTGGAGCGGGTGGCCAGTGGCGACCAGAAGGCAGAGCGCTTGAAGATGCGCCTGGATGCCAAGATGGCCAGGTTACAGGATGACTTGCAGCATGATATGCAGGAGGTTGACTTGAAGTACGAACAGAAATAATTATCTCTGATTATGAATAATAGGAATAGAAGTAAGAAAGATAGTATAGCAGCGATCCTGTTGTCCTTCGCACTGTTTGCCGCAGTGCTGGCCATTGTGTTCCTGTTCTCCAGTTGTGAGCGCCGTGAGCTCTATGTCTTCGGCGACGAGCTCCATAATGTTTATCTGGATGTCGATTGGAGTGACTATGTGCCGGGCCACCCGGAGACCAAACCCGATAATATGTCGGTGTGGTTCTATCCTGACTCAGGTGAACGCACCAAGCATAGCACGACTGCTGAGGTGGAGCACTACGACGACATCTACCTGTCTGGTGGTCGCTACCAGGGTTTGGTCGTCGACTACTCCCCGGCGGAGTTCTCCTTCCAGCGCTTCGTCGATATGGACAAGTTGCCGACGGCTCATGTCGAGGCCGTCAAGGCTGAGGCGCAGCCGGAGTTGTTCGATTCCGTCTATGCCAAGCTCGAGGTAAAGACTGATCCGATACCTTATACGCGACTCTATGGTGACTCTTGTTGGAGCTATACCGACCTGTTGCCGTCGCGCGAACCGACGGGCTATTTCACGGTCAGCGCATCGCCGGAGCACATGGCTGCCGACACGCTGAAGGATATGGATATCTATATCGGTAAGTATGGCGACTATATCCCCTGGAAGGAGTATGAGGACTATCAGTCGTCGCTGGTCTCTCAAGGCTTCTTCTCCAAGCCGGAGCCGGTGGTTCTGGATTTGCGTGTGCGTGTGTTTGTTAAAGGTTTCCAGAATATCGACTTCGGCTATCCGGGCGCCGTGAAGGCTACGCTGGTCGGACTGTCCGACGGTCACTACCTTGGCAGTGATGAGAATACCGAACGGCCTTGTCTCGTGGCATTCGAAAATTGGAAGCACGATGTGGTGCGTGACCTCTCAGGGCAGCGCATCGATAGCCTCGGCTATATTTGGATTTCCCTCAATACCTTCGGCCTGCGCCCGTCAGCAGTGGATGGCTGGAAGAGTGTCCATGATGGTGAGGAGCGTCAGACTGCCATCGATGAGTATGGTCATGAGCATGGTGTCAACGACAGCATCTGGTGGGTCAGGAGCCAGCATGAGCAGCTGCGGCTGAATCTGCGCTTCACGCTGCGCGACCGTTCCACCGTGGTCGAGTATTCCTACGATGTAGGCAATCAGGTGGTATGGTTCGAAGACCGCTATCTCCTGCTGATCGACCTGCTCCAGCAGTTCTGGGGTGAAGATCCGAGCGGCCAGCAAGGCCCTCCGGGACCGTCGGGCCCTCCAGGACCTCCAGGACCTCAGGGCCCTCCGGGACCTCGCGGCAAGGATGCTCCTATCATTCTGCCTAATGTCGATCCTTACAATGGTGCAGGTTTCGATGCCGAGGTGGAGCCATGGATTGATGGTCCTATAGTAGATGTTCAGTTCTGAGTTATTAATGTAATTGTTTGTGGATATGAACTTAAAAGTTAAATTATTCATAACCTTGCCAGCCTTCCTGCTGCTGGCTGCATGTGCAGGCGATGACGCTGCGGTTGCTCCCATTTCTGACAACCCCGGCGCCGATGCCAAGGGCAGTGCCATCTGTTTCAATGTTGATGATTTCTATAATGGTACGGCGGATAAGTCTGCCACACGTGCAGCAGGCAGGGAGGATCTTTCGAGGCTCCGCAACGACGGTTTCGGTGTCTTTGCCTGCAATACAGGTTTGCATCCTTATGTCAGTAGTACCATCAGTTGGAACTTCATGTGGAACCAACCAGTCAGCTATACTTCTTCTGGTTGGTCATATAACCCCGTCAAGCACTGGCCAACCGGCAAAGGGGGTGAGGAGCTGGATGAATATGTCACCTTCTTCGCCTATGCGCCTTTCAGCAAAGCCGATGGCTCCGACAAGGCTTCCCGCTGTATCGTCGATCTCTCTAATGCCACTGAGGTTGGAGATCCTTGGCTGACTTATCAGCTGGGCGGCTCGACTGATGACTGGCAGAGTCACCAGGTCGATCTGCTCTATGCTTTTTGCAAGGATATGAAGCGTCCCGAACGCACTGGCGAACGTGTCAAGTTCTCGTTCCGTCACGCCTTGGCAGGTGCGGGCGACCAGGTGAAGGTGTCGTGTCAGGACTTATTGCAGAACAGGCTTGTTCAACTGGCTGCTAACCGTGGTGTGACAGTCAAACTTACGCTCGACCGTGTGGTACTCGACTATACGCTGACGCGCAAGGGACGTCTGGTCCTGAATAATGCGAGCGAACCTAACTGGCAGGTCATCGCTTCCGAGGACCCGATGGTTCACCGCATATTGGAACTCACGCCGGCACAGGTTTTGGCTACTGCTACCTCGTCTGCTTGCACCTCTACAACCTATGTGAACAGCGACCTGGGTATCTTCTACATCCCGATGAGTCCTGACGGTCAGGCCCAGCAGGTGGACGTGACGCTCTATTACTCGCTGAGCACGGGCTATAGTGGTTCCATCAGTAGTGAGTTATCTCTTAATACTGAGATGGCCAGTCAGAATCAGAATTTCGAACTGATACTCTCCAAGAATCTGCCGCTCTATCTGAATGACGTTCCTCTTAGCGAAGCCACTCAGGGTATGTTCGTCGGTGCCAATGGTAAGGCATACGCCAGCAAGGACGATGCCACAACTGCTGGTACAACAGCCCAGGCTTGGATTGCTTACAAGAGTACTACTGCCGGTGAGTCTCTTGCTTTTGCTTTGACGAACGATGGTGCAAGTGGTACTAGCTGGAATGCCTTTGATGCTAATCCAGGATGGAATACACCTCCAATTCGTGATGCCATTGATGGTGGTACTTGGCGTTGGCCGAGCAAGACTGACTTCGACAACATGTTGGCTGGATTCCAAACATTGCCAGAAACTGGCAACAGTATTACTTCGGATGATAATCCCCTCTATTGGGCTAGTACGGAGTTCGAAACCACCGACGCATGGAATCTGCTCTTCAAAGGTTCGCATAGCAACGTGGACTTCAGCAATAAGAACGATGACTACAGTGACTACTATGTTCGCGCAGTCTTCGCTTTCTGATCAATTTATTAATTAGCACGGTAGGGCGCACTCCTAGCTGTGCTTTACGCGTTGCCTTCGGGCGTTACAAAATAACGGATAAAGATAAGATATAGATTCTATGAACATAAAATTATTATTTTCAGCGGCGATGGCGGCATGTTTGTTCGACAGTTGTTCAATTGATGATTTGGCCGGGCAGTCTGCTCAGCAGTCACAGGTGTCCTGGGCACTGGAGAATGCCGTCAGCTTCGATGCCTACTCGCAGCGCAGCCTGACGCGCTCGGGTGATGCCGGCGTGCTGGACAACACGGCACTGGCCACGGGGGGCTTCGGCGTGTTCGCCTACAAAACGGACGAGGCGGGTTACAGCGAGGATGCCACGCCCAACTTCATGTACAACGAGCATGTGACGAAGTCGGGCAGCAGCTGGACGTACGAGCCAGTAAAGTACTGGTCCAACGATTACGGCTCTAATGCCCAGAGCGACGAGATCGAAAAGTTCTCCTTCTTCGCCTATGCTCCCTATGTCGCCAACTCCCCCGAGACCGGTAAGGTGGCCGACGACCAGTTGGGCATCACGGGTTTAACCCGTAACTCCGCCAAGGGTGACCCGGTCGTGAAGTACGTCGGTTCTCTGGATCCCACGAAGTGCGTTGATCTGTGCTGGGGTGTCGTCGATCCTAATCAGGATGTTACTTGGAATATCATCAACGGCGGCAGCCAGACGATGGCGAAGGGCATGCCCTGGATGAACGTGCAGCGCCCTCAGAAGTCTCTGGGCCAGAAGATGAAGTTCGTCTTCAAGCACGCGCTGGCGCAGCTGAACGTTCAGATCGATGCCGACGTGAACACCAACGAGCACGGTGCCGGCCTGGAGCTTGACGCCAACACGAAGGTGTTCGTGCGCAAGGTGACGTTCAACGGCTTCGCCATGAGGGGGGCACTGAACCTGAACAACATCGTGGCTGACCAGCCCCTGTGGCTCGACTACTACGGTGACGGCAGACCCCTTCAGGACGAGGCGCTGACCATCTACGACGGTATGAGAGACGGTATGGAGGGCACGGGCAAGATCACGGCTGTAGAGAGTGTCACGGGTCTGAACCCGAGCATCATCCAGACGAAGAAATGGAGTGAGCAGGCTGCCGCCGACGGTGTGCAGAAAGCCGCGAAGAACCTGTTCAACGCTGCCAGCGCCGACGCTTCGGTCTATGTGATCCCCACCGGCGACGAGATGAAGGTCACCATCGAGTACGACATCGAGACCGCCGACCCGAAGCTGTTGGCCTATACCGTCTCCGACGATGAGACCCACGGCACGAGTATCCCTTATAAAGAGACCAGGACGGTTACGCTGAACGGCGACGCCACGCAGAAGCTGATCCTCGAGGCAGGGAAGAAGCATACCGTCAGGCTTCATCTCGGTGTGAACACCGTGATGTTCGATGCGGAGGTGTCCGACTGGGATATGACCAATGTCACGGACTGGATGCCCGATATCGTGGTCGCCACAGGCATCACGCTCAACAAGACGGCAACGGAGTTCTTCGTTGCCGAACAGGAGCAGCTGATAGCTACAGTAATGCCCGTAGATGTGACCGACGACCGTGTGTCATGGACCACCAGCGATGCGACCATCGCAACGGTAGGTGCTGACGGTATTGTGCATGGTGTGGCGCCTGGCACTGTTACGATCACCGCCACGAACTCTGCCGGTCAGACGGCCACCTGTGAGGTGACGGTGAAGGCCATTCCCGCTACCGGCATCACTTTGGACCGCTCGTCACTTGAAATGAATATAGTCGATGCTGATGTGACACTCGTGGCTACGGTCACCCCTGCCGATGCTACCTACAAGGACGTGACATGGACGAGCAGCGATCCCGCTGTCGCTACGGTCGATGCCAATGGAAAGGTGCATCCGGTGGGCGACGGCACTGCCACGATCACCGCCACGGTCACTGCCTATCCGACCCTGACAGCCACCTGCTCGGTGACGGTCGTTTCTGATCCCGGTATTCCTCTTGCCCAGACCACCAGCGCCCACTTAGGCTATTACGTCGGTGCGAACGGTAAGGCCTATCAAACCAAAGCCTTGGCTAATCATTATTCTTCCGCCCAGGCCTGGATCGCCTACAAAAATGGTACACATGGTCTGGCCATTGCCTTGACGAACGATGCTCCTGGCGGTACGTCTTGGAACGGCTTCGCTGCTAATCCGGGCTGGAATTCTACGCCTTCCCGTGCTGCCATCAGCGGTGGTACCTGGCGCTGGCCGACGAAGACTGACTTCGAGAATATGCTTCCACGCCTGAAGACATTGTCTCCTTCCGGCAACGGCATCATCGATTCGTCCGACTATTGGTCTAGTACGGAGAACGGTGCCTACAACGCATGGTTTCTGCTCTTCGCTGGTTCGAGTAGCGGCGTGTACGACGACCGTAAGGACAGCTACACCAGTTACAGCTGTGTTCGCGCAGTGCTCGCTTTCTGATCCATTTGCCTATTCAGAATTCATCAATTAAATAAACGATATATATAGGATTTTAATCCTTTTTTTTAAATTTAATTTTAGTAATTATGAAGAAAAAGTTATTATTTGGAGCGACGATGGCGGCAGTGCTTGCCAGTTGCTCGAGTGATGATCTTTCGTTGCAGACTGCCCAGCAGGATGCAGCGGGTGTTGAGAATGCGGTGAGCTTCGAGGCTTACTCCCAGCGCAGCCTGACACGTGCGGGCTATGCCGGTGTGCTGGACAACGACAAGCTGAAGTCTGAGGGCTTCGGTGTGTTCGGCTACTACACCGACATGAACGAGTACGACCAGACCAGTACGCCCAACTTCATGTACAACCAGAAGGTGTCTGGTGCCGGCTGGACCTACAGCCCTATCAAGTACTGGCCTAACGAGTACGGCAACAAGGCTCAGAGCGACGATGTCGACAAGCTGAGCTTCTTCGCCTATGCGCCCTACACTGAGAATACCCCTGCCAGCGGTAAGGTGGCCGAGGACCAGGTGGGCATCACGGGCTTCACGCGTAACACCGCCGCCGGCGATCCCTACGTGAAGTACGTCGGTTCACTGGATCCCACGAAGTGCGTTGACCTGTGCTGGGGTGTTGCCGATCCCAATCAGGATGTCACTTGGGACATCATCAACGGCGGCAGCCAGACGATGGCGAAGGGCATGCCTTGGATGAACGTGCAGCGCCCTCAGAAGTCTCTGGGCCAGAAGATGAAGTTCGTCTTCAAGCACGCGCTGTCGCAGCTGAACGTTCAGATCGATGCCGACGTGAACACCAACGAGCACGGTCAGGGTGCAGAGCTTGACGCCAACACGAAGGTGTTCGTGCGCAGCATCACGTTCAACGGCTTCGCCATGAAGGGTGCGCTGAACCTGAACAACGAGGATGCCGGCATTCCCAACTGGAAGGGCTACAACTGCAACAACGAGCCGATCCAGAGCGAGGAATACACCGTCTATGACGGCCTGAAGGACGGCAAGGAGGGCACAGGCTACACCGCCAGCAACGAGAAGGTGACTGGCCTGAACGCCACGATCATCCAGGACAAGAAGTGGGGTGAGGCCGCCGAGGGTGTGACGAAGACGGCGAAGAACCTGTTCAACAGCACGACCGTTGAGGCTCCCGTGTATGTCATCCCGACGGGTGACGACATGAACGTGACGATTGTGTATGACATCGAGACGAAGGATGAGAAGCTTGCCGGAACCGTCTCTGACTTTGAGACGGCTGGTGTGAGCGTGGAGAACAAGATCACGAAGACCATTACCGTGACTGGCAGTACTGACGCCCTGAAGCTCGAGGCCGGCAAGAAGTACACGATCAACCTTCACCTCGGCCTGAGTCAGGTAGAGTTCGAGGCTGAGGTCTCTGACTGGGACGACAGCGCAGCCAACAATGGCGAGGCTTGGCTTCCCGGCAACGGTGAGGGTCCTGTATTTGTTACAAGCATTGCAATTTCTCAGGATCAGGAAGCTCTAGCCCAAAATGTGGTTAAATTCAAAGTCGATGAGGTGCTGCCCTCTAATGCTGATGACAAGTCTGTTGTTTGGAAATCAAGCGATGAGAGCCTTGTAACTATTAATAGCTCTGGTGTCGTAACTCCTGCAACTGGTTATGATTTCTCTGATGTGACCACCGATCCTGTTGCTACTGTTTATGCAGAGAATACGGCTAGTGGCATTCGGTCAAATACCTTCACGGTTCATGTAAAGGCTGCTACACCTACTGGCGTTGCTCTGAGCGAGGCTACTGTCGGTATGTTTGTCGGTGCCAATGGTCGTGCTTATAATAGTGCTGACGAGGCTTCTACAGCCGGTACAACAGCAAAGGCCTATATTGCCTATAAGAGTGCAAATACCGGCGAGAGCCTTGCAATCGCTTTGGAGAATTCTATCAGCGGTACCAACTGGGCAGACGATTATAGTGCAACATCTCCGAAGTGGATGAACGAAGCCAAGCCTGCTGCTATTGATGGTGGTACATGGCGTTGGCCTTCAAAGACAGACTTCGATAACATGCTGCCTCAGTTGCAGACCTTGCCTGCCGATGGCGGCGGCATCATAGATTCTGCCTTCTATTGGAGTACTACGGAGCTCGAGGGCACTACCTACTACGCGTACCTCCTGAACTTCTACGGTCAGGCTAGCAACGTGAACTACGGCGATAAGGTGCTCGCCAACTACGATGTTCGCGCAGTCTTCGCTTTCTAATCCATTTGCCTATTCAAGTTTTATCAATTTAGAATAGTGGTGTCAATTTAAAACTTTCGGGCGGGGCCAACAGGCCCATCCGTAGGGCGGGCCTGCAAGCCCCGTCCGCGGCGCCCGGGAGTTTCTCAAATCCCCTGGAGAGGGGTAGCGATCCGGCTGAGACATCGGTTTCAGCATCGGATATTAAGATTCGCTTGCGGGAGTCCTGCCGGTTCCGGCTTGCAGGAGCGAGCTGTATCTGTTTTATAAGGGTCACCGACTGGCATCGTAAAACACTCGCCTGGCCGTCCCGTCGGAGGGCGTTGGTGCTAGTAGAGACAAAACTGGTGACTTTCTTCTGCCAACTATTGGAGTACTACGGAGAACGAGAACAATACCAACAACGCGTACAACCTGAACTTCAACGGTCAGAATAGCAACGTGAACAACAACGATAAGGTGAACAACAACAACGATGTTCGCGCAGTCTTCGCTTATCAAGCAGATACTATTTTTTTAATACGGGAATAAAAACAAAAAAAGCGAATTAACAAGATTATGACAGAACAAGACATCCTGCGACGTCAGGAGATCAACGGGCAGCGGGAGTATTACCTGATGCTCATGGGACAGTTCTACCACGCCTACGGCCACGGGGCTTTTGCCCTGTCGAGGGCTACGGGCTACCGCGTGATGCGCAAGCAGCGCAGGGGCGGCGAGGTGCTGACGGTGGGGTTCCCCATCAATTGTCTGGAGCGGGTGCAGACGCGTATCCAGGAAAACAAGGGCCAGATACGTCAGCTCGACGAGAAGACCTTCCTCTTCAGCGGCATCGACGGCACGCCCGACCTGTCGCTGGTACAGGAGCCGCAGAAGACGGCTGCCATACAGACAGACGGCGACGAGAACGTCAGCGCTCGTGAAGGCAATGCCCCGGCAGCCTGTGACGGCTGTCTGCAGGAGCTGCTGGCCTTCAACCTGTCGAGTGCCACGCCGATCGACGCGATGAACTTTCTTAACCAGATGCAGTTGAAGTATGGCACTAAGTGAGGAACTACCCATCTTCCGTGCGGGCTACGACCTGCTGGAGAACTGCATCGACCTGGCCAAGGACCTGCCCAAGATGCTGCGCTACAGCGTGGGCGGCAGGATGATCGACACCAACCTGCAACTGTTGACGGAGATCTACCGTGCCAACCTGCAGGATGACAAGAATGCAGCCCTCACGGAGCTGCTCGTGTGCCACCGCACGCTGAAGATGCTGCTGCGCGTGGTCTATCGTGAGAAGGTCATCAGCTCGGGCCGCTATGCCGACCTGCTGAAACTGCTCGATTCCATCGGGCGCCAGGCCACGGCCTGGAAAAACAAAAGTGTGAACAAAGAGAAAACAGAATAAGGAGACATGGAACTGGAAGAAGTGATAGAAGCCTACTTCGACTGCCGCCACAACAAGCGCAACACGATGAATGCCCTGCGTTTCGAGATCGACTACGAGACGGAGTGTATCCGGCTGTGGGAGGAAATCGAGGCACGGCGCTACGAGCCCAACCGCTCGATAGCCTTCGTCATCGAAGACCCGGTGAAGCGCGAGATCTTCGCCGCCGACTTCCGCGACCGTGTGGTGCACCATATCATCGCGCGACGTATCTATCCGCTGCTCGAGAAACAGTTCCACCCCGACAGCTATTCCACCCAGAAGGGAAAGGGCACGCTCTACGGCATACAGCACATCGAACAGCATATCCGCGACTGCTCGGAGAACTATACCCGCGACTGCTATATCATGAAGCTCGACATCAGCGGCTTCTTCATGTCGATAGAGAAACAGAAACTCTTCGACTGCGTGATGCGATTCGTGGGACGCCATTTCAGCGGTCAGGAATACGACGAACTGGAATACCTGTTGGAGAAGACCATCTTCAACCGTCCGGAACTGGACTGCGTGTTCAAGGTGCCCCGCCGGAAATGGAAGGGCCTGCCTGCCAACAAGTCGCTGCTGGGCACCGACGGTAAAAGCGGACTGCCCATCGGCAATCTGACCTCGCAGTTGTTGGCACTGCTCTATCTCGACGAACTCGACCACCTCGTGACGGGCGAGTGGGGTGTCGTGCACTATGGACGCTATGTTGACGACATGGTGCTCGTGCATCCGTCGAAACAGCACTTGCTGGAAGTGCGCAACAAGATTTCCGACTGGCTGGAGGTTCACGGACTCAGACTGCATCCCAAAAAGATGTATCTGCAGCATTATAAGAAAGGTGTGAAATTTATCGGCGGTGTCATCAAGCCCGGCAGGAAATACGTCACCAACCGCACGACGGGACGCCTGTTCTCCAAGATGAGCCGCTTCGACCATATACTGGGCGATGCCCGGAAAGTGGGCAAGCAAGTCCTGAAGGAACTGCTGGCCACGATGAACTCCTATCTGGGCATGATGTGCCATTACGACGCACAGCGGTTGTTCCGCCGTGTGCTCGCGCGGCTGTCCGCCAGATGGTACCGCTTTGTCTATGTCAGCTCCCGTGCCCGCCGCCACAAGCTCGTGCTCCGGCAGGCCTATGTCTAATGATAACTATATAATTTGATGATTGATATGATGTTCATAAGTGATCCGGAGCGGCGGTTGAATGCCGTTCAGTTTACAGCGCTAGTAGCTTTAGTCGAAATTCTCATACTGGCGTGTTTGTATTTCTGCATTTTATATTAGTATTTTCTTCACGTCGTGAGACGTCATGTGAACAGAAAGGTGTTTCGTAAATTGGTAAATAAATTTGATTAATTGATCGTTAAGTGACAAGTGTGTTACAATTATCTCTTTTTAAATTTTTAAATCAAGTACTTTTTCACGTCGTGAGACGCATGGATAATAGATTAATACATGGTTATATAAGTTTAATTTTTGTCGTCGCGAGACGATTGCAAAAGGTTAATAGATTGTTTTGATAATCCCATGTCGTGATGATGCCGGATTATCTTTTTAGATTCTGAGAAGAAATCGACCTGTCTGTTGGGGCATGGCGACCGAAAGTGTCCAAATGATAAGAGAATTATAATTGCTAGTTGCCAGTGTGCTTGCCAGACGGGTTTTTATGATATAGCTATGACAGGTGTGTCATTTTGCATTGCCTCTAAAAGGCAAATTTTTCATCAAATACTTTAATAGACCAATTATGAGGGTTTCCTGCGTCGTGATGACGCGGGTCCTTTGAAAGGAATTTTCATTTTGATTATGTTAATAAGGATTATATGGGTCGTAATTATTTGGCATCATGGCGATGATGTAGCATTTATTAAGTCAATATTCAATTGAAACGTCGTGAGACGTTAGATTGGCGGCAGGCGTGTCGCCTATTATGTCCAATAGATAGTTTAAATATGTATTCGTTTACAAACTCGCGTCGTGATGACGCTATATTCAAATTCATGGTTGAAAAAAACTAATTGGTTAAAGTGACGTCGTGAGACGTCATGCAAAATGTTTTTTATTTTTTTAGAGGGTGCCTTCATCCGCTAGGCACCCTCGTTTTTGTGTATTCATCAAACTTCAATTTCAATGAACAGACAAACAAGCATCGACTTGAAGAAGGCGATGGAAAAAAAACATCAATGAGACTAAGTTGGCAGAGCTGGTAGGGGTGAGTCGCCCTTATCTGAATGCCGTGTCGTGTGGCAAGAAGAATGTCACGCTCAAACAGTTGGAGCGCATCGCCGATGCCCTTGGCATGCGCCTCCGCATCAGTTTCGAAGACCCCGGTTAACCCCACAGGTTTCTATTTCGTGGCGCGACGCAAGATTGTGCCGCGAAAACTTGCATGTCCCGACTTTTAGCCGTAACTTCGTGGCAGAAAACCAATCATTTTTTGCCTATGGACGAAGAGAAACCTAAGAAGAAACGGAAGAAGGCTGTTGTCGCCGACGATGGGGCAGGGGAGCACAAGCCCAACTGGCGTGAGGTATATGCCACGGTAGGGGAGATCAAAGCCTATCTCAGTGACCATATCCACCTGAGGTGGAACCTCGTGAAGCACCGGGTGGAGGCCCGTCTGCCGATGGAAGACCCGTTCTGCGCGAACAGTGAACTGACTCAGTTCGTCAGTGACGACTGGCAGCCGATGTGCGACCGGCTGAAGAACACCTTGCTGACGGCCCTGCAGACCGTCAAACCGACACGGAAGACCGATCTGGAGACCGTGCTGGACTCCGGCTACGTGCAGGGATTCCATCCCTTCCTCTACTACCTGAATCGCCTGCCGCCGTGGGACGGGCAGGACTATATCCTCGAACTCTCGGCGACGGTCAGCGTGAAAGGCGACACCGACGAGCAGCTGTACTTCTACGAACTGCTGAAGCGGTGGCTCGTGGGCATGGTGGCCAGCTGGCTCGACGAGGACACCGTCAACCAGGCCGTGCTCGTCTTCATCGGCGAGCAGGGCCTCTATAAGACGACCTGGTTCAGCATGCTGCTGCCGCCTGAGCTGCACGACTACTTCCGCAT
>JAEEHP010000285.1 GCA_016280855.1 Bacteroidaceae bacterium | reverse complement strand
GAAGTGGTAGATGAGGAAGGGAATCTCGTGGCGCTTGCCGACAACGAGATCACCTGTTACGCAGAAGGCGGAGCACGGGTGCTCGGATTGGAAAACGGAGATATCCGCGACACGTCGGACAAAACAGACAGCCGTTGCCGCTTGCATGGCGGACGCCTGGTGGCTTATATCGCCAAAGGCATGAGGGGCGAACAGACATCTGCACGTCTGCACTTCATCTCGCCGTTGCTCAAAAGTGCGGAAGTGGAAATAGAGATGCGTTGACGAGCTGAAAAGTTGACGCGTTGACAGGTGTCTTATTTCTCGAAGTGCTGGTAATCTTTTAGCGTGCGCCATGAGCCTCCCCATTGGAAGCCGTAGCGCACGAACAGTTTATAGGCCCGGTCGGAGCGGTTGATCTTATGGGCGAACGAGCGACGGCGATTGACATAAGGCGTTGCCGTTGAGGGCTCCACGATGCGACGCCCGTCGCGATCGCGGACACATGGATTCTGCAGGGGATTCAAGTCTATGGCCAGCCCTTGGGCGTGCTTGGAAAGCTTCGTGGAACCTTGGATAGGACGGAAACAGAAACACGACGTGTTGTTGGCCTGCATCGAACGCTCGTCGTCGGCGCCGAAATCGTCAATCAGTCGGACGCTGGCAATCGGGTACTTGGCTTCGTAGAGCTGACGGAAGATATCGACGAGGTCAGCGGCAATGGAGTGGTGGCAAACGAGCTCGCCCTCGCGCACCTGCCCCTCGAAATCGTAGTGAAGGACGCGGACATATCGGAGGTCTGCACGCTTCAGACCTGCCTCGGCTGCGGCTTTCACAGGGAAGGAAACGTCAGCCATGCGTTGGAATACGGAGTCCGGAATGGGCGCTGAGAAGAATGTGTCCTGCGCAAGGGCTATGACTGCACATGACACCAGCGAGAGGAACAGGAATAGCTTTTTCATGATGAGTGAGCCTAAATTGTGCGCAAAGATAGCGTTTTTCGGGGAAAGAAACGGCAAATCCTAAATGATAATTGACAAATTGTAGATGAAAAGGGCAAAATCTTTCGTCTCCCATTTCTCATCTCTAATCTTTTCATTACCTTTGCACCACTTTATCCAATCAATCATACGACAACACGATGAAAAAGATTCTCACAATGGTAGCGCTGTGCCTGGCCATGAAAGGTTTGGCGTGCACCAATCTGATTGTCGGCAAGGGCGCTTCTGCCGACGGTTCGGTCATGATTACGTATTCCGCTGACGACTATGGCTCGTTCGGCTATCTTCATTTCTACCCGGCCGGTCACCACAAGGCAGGCGAGATGAGGGCGCTCTACGACTACGAGACCAACAACTATCTCGGCGAGATTCCTGAGGCGGAATATACCTATGGCGTCATCGGACAGATCAACGACCAGCAGCTCAGCATTATGGAAACGACGTTCGGCGGTCGCGAGGAGCTGGCCGATTCGACGGGTTTGTTTGACTACGGCAGCCTGATGTACGTGACGCTTCAGCGTGCCAAGAATGCCCGCGAAGCCATCGACGTATGGACGAAGCTTGTCGAGACCTACGGCTACAGGTCTGAGGGCGAGAGCATCACGATCGCCGACCCCAACGAAGTATGGGTGCTCGAGATGATTGGCAAAGGTCCTGGCCGCAAGGGTGCCGTGTGGGTGGCATGCCGCTTGCCCGACGACTGCATCACGGGCCACGCCAACCAGTCGCGCATTACGACTTTCCCCCTGAAGGACAAGAAGAACTGCCTGTATTCGAAGGATGTCATCTCCTTTGCCCGCGAAAAAGGCTACTTCAGCGGCAAGGACAAGGACTTCTCGTTCCGCGATGCTTATGCTCCCAACGACTTCGGCGCCCGTCGCATCTGTGAAGCGCGTGTTTGGAGCTTCTTCAACCGTTCGGCAGCTGGCATGGACCGTTACCTTCCCTATGTTCTGGGCAAGGACGACAACGCCGAGGAGATGCCTTGGTGCATCCGTCCCGACCGTCCCGTCAGCCTGAACGACCTGAAGCAGGCCATGCGCGATCATTTCGAGGGTACTCCAATGGAGATGACCTCCGACCTCGGCGCAGGTCCCTACGAAGCGCCGTACCGTCCCACGCCCCTTTACTACGAAGTCGATGGCAAGAAGTACTTCAACGAGCGCCCGATTTCCACGCAGCAGACCGCTGTGACCTATCTCGCCCAGCTGCGTTCATGGCTGCCCAATCACATCGGTGGCGTGCTGTGGGTAGGCTTCGACGATGCAAACATGGTGCCTTACGCTCCCGTCTATTGCTGTTCGACGCTTTGTCCGGGCGCCTATTCCGAGAAGACCGCCGACCCCTTCACCTTCTCCCTCAAGAGTGCCTATTGGATTCAGAACGCCCTGTCCAACTTCGTCTATCCACGCTATAGTCAGCTCTTCCCCGAGGTGCAGCGCGGACGCGACACGCTCGACCGCGAGTTCGAGACTATGGTAGCCGACGCTGACAAGGAAGCCGCTGCCATGAGCGAGGAGGAGGCCGTCAAGCATCTGACCGGCTTTACTTCGAGAGCTGCCGGATTGATGATGGACAGATGGCGCGGGCTCTTCGAACGTATCATCGTGAAATACAACGATATGACAGAGAAACCGGAGGTGGACGGGCAGTACAAGCGCACAGTTGGCGGCGACCACGTCCCCGTCATCCGTCCGGGTTATCCCGAACGTTATAGGAAAGTGATTGTCGGCACGACGGGCGACCGCTATCTCGCTCCCTCGAAATAAACCCTACGGACGATGGAACAGACATTTTCATATCCCGCCTCCATGACGAAGCGTGAGCGCTACGAAGCCTTCCTCGCGGACTATCGTTTGCTGATTGCTGACGAGGACGATCGCATCTGTCTGCTTGCCAATACGTCGGCGGCGCTGAAAGAGGCCTTCGGGTTCTTCTGGGTCGGTTTCTATCTGGTGAACGATCCGACGTGGCTGCACCTGGGCCCTTTCCAAGGTCCCGTGGCCTGCACGCGTATCAAACGAGGTCGTGGCGTTTGCGGTACGGCTTGGGCTGAGGCGCAGACGATTGTCGTCCCCGATGTTGACCTCTTCCAGGGTCACATCGCCTGCAGTTCGGCTTCGCGTTCCGAGATTGTCGTGCCTATGAAAGCGAGTGGGGGAGAGGTCGTTGGTGTGCTCGACATCGACAGCGACCAACTGGCTGCCTTCGACGAGGACGACCGCGAAGGGCTTGAACACATCATGCAAGAACTAATGAAGGAGCTCAGTCATTGAGCTCCTTCATCTTTCTCTTACGTTAAAAGATGGAGTGGCTTAATCGCCGAAGTAACGCTTGTAGAGACCTTCGAAGCCTCTGCCGTGGCGAGCTTCGTCCTTAGCCATTTCGTGGACGGTGTCGTGGATAGCGTCGAGATCCAGTGCCTTGGCCTTCTTGGCGATAGCCATCTTTCCGGCACACGCTCCGCACTCAGCTTCCATACGCTTCTTCAGGTTGGTCTTGGTGTCCCATACGCACTCGCCGATCAGCTCCGCAAAGCGGCTGGCATGATCTGCCTCCTCGAAAGCGTAGCGCTTGAACGCCTCGGCAATCTCGGGATAGCCTTCGCGGTCAGCCTGGCGAGCCATGGCGAGATACATGCCTACTTCCGTGCATTCGCCTTCGAAGTTCGATTTCAAGCCTTCCCAGATTTCAGGGTCGCAGCCTTTGGCAACGCCGATCTCATGTTCGGTAACATATTGGAGTCCGCCTTCTTCTTTCAGTTCCTTGAACTTACTTCCAGGCACTTTGCATTGTGGGCAACGCTCAGGGGGTTCGGGACCTTCGTAGATATAACCACAAACGGTGCAAACAAATTTCTTCGTCATAGTTTATCGTTTTTAAGTGAGTAAATAGGTTGGTTCTTTAAGTAAAACGTCGCAAAGTAAGTGCTTTTTCCGTCATCCACCAAACTTTTTGAATAAAATCTTCAGTTTATGCATTCATTTCGATGAAAAAGCACTATCTTTGCGCTCGAAATCACTTAACCAAGAAGTCATGAACTACGGATTTGTGAAGATTGCAACGGGCGTGCCTACCGTACGCGTTGCCGACCCCAAGTACAATGTGAGCCAAATGGAGAGCCTGATTATCCAGGCCGAAGGCCGTGGCGTAGAAATCATCTGTCTGCCCGAACTGTGCATCACGGGTTATACCTGTGGCGACCTTTTCGGCCAGCAGCTGTTGCTCGACGAGGCCGAAATGGCGCTCATCCATCTGATGAACTTTTCGCGTTCGCTGGACATCATCTCCATCGTGGGTCTCCCGGTCGCTTTCCGCGGCTCGTTGGTCAATTGTGCCGCCGTCATTCAGAAAGGTCGCATCCTCGGCCTCGTGCCCAAGACCTACCTGCCCAATTACCACGAATTCTATGAGCGGCGTTGGTTCACGAGCGGTGCCGACCTTCCTTCGGACGCCTCCGTGCTACTCTGCGGCCAACAGGTCTCGTTGTCCGTTCGTCAGCTGTTTCGTACTCCGTCGTGTACCTTTGGCGTAGAGCTATGCGAAGACCTCTGGGCACCCATTCCTCCGTCGAGTGCTCAGGCTTTGCAGGGCGCCGAGATCATCTTTAACCTCAGCGCCGACAATGACGCCATCGGCAAGTTCGAGTATCTCCAGAGCCTGCTGCAACAGCAAAGCGCCCGTTCCATCTGCGGCTACGTCTATTCGGCTGCCGGTTTTGGCGAGAGCACCCAGGATGTGGTATTCAGCGGCAAGACGTTGATCTACGAGTGCGGCAAGCTCATCGCTATGGGCGAGCGCCACGCGATGAAGCCCCAGCTCCTGGACAGCGAAATCGACGTTGAACGCCTGCGTGCCGACCGTCGCGCCAATACAACCTTCTCGGCGTGTGCCGCCAAGGAGAAGACGGCACCCTATCATCTCATTGAGACGGCGCTCATCACGCCCCGCGATTTTGAAATCACTCGCACATTCGATCCTCATCCCTTTGTGCCTACGGGTCAGCATCTCGACGACCGTTGCCGCGAAATCATCGCCATCCAATGCGAAGGTCTGGCCAAGCGCCTCGACCACATCGGTTGCAAGACGGCAGTCATCGGCATCTCGGGCGGTCTCGATTCCACGCTGGCGCTGTTGGTGACGGTCCGCACCTTCGACCTTCTCGGTCTCGACCGCCATGGCATTGTAGGTGTCACGATGCCCGGTTTCGGTACGACAGACCGTACTTACAACAATGCCGTCGATCTGATGCACGCCTTGGGCATTACCATGGAGGAAGTCAACATCAGTAAGGCTGTTCTGCAGCATTTCGAGGATATCGATCATCAGCCGTCCGTTCATGATGTGACCTACGAGAATAGCCAGGCGCGCGAACGCACGCAGATTCTCATGGATCTTGCCAACCAGTTGAACGGATTGGTAGTCGGCACGGGCGACCTCTCGGAACTCGCCTTGGGATGGTGCACGTACAACGGCGATCACATGTCGATGTATGGTGTCAACGCCGGCGTTCCTAAGACCCTCGTGCGTCACCTCGTCACGTGGATGGCGCATCAGGATGCCCATTCGCCAGCATCGAACATCCTGTTGGACATCGTGGACACGCCGATCAGCCCCGAGCTGCTGCCCTCCGAGACAGCTGCCGCAACCGCTTCGACGATGCCCAAAGCTGAAATAGCCCAGAAGACAGAAGATTTGGTAGGACCCTATGAACTCCATGATTTCTTCATCTACTACACTCTTCGCTACGGCTTCCGTCCATCGAAGATTCTTATGCTGGCCCAGCGGGCTTTCGGCTCGGCTTATCCCGTCAATATTCTCAAGAAATGGCTCACCAACTTCTATCGCCGTTTCTTCGGCCATCAGTTCAAGCGTTCCTGTATGCCCGATGGTCCCAAGGTCGGCAGCGTGAGCCTGTCGCCCCGTGGCGATTGGCGCATGCCTTCGGATGCCAGCCGCGATGCCTGGCTTGCCGAGTGTGAAAGCCTATAGTCCTTATTCATCCACGAACCAGATAATCCGACATGATCTCTTTTCTCATCAGTCTCGTAGCCCTTTTTCTTGGGTATCTTCTTTATAGCCGTGTCGCTGAACGTGTGTTCGGTCCCGACGATCGTCTAACCCCCGCCATTCGTCGCGCCGACAAGATCGACTACATCGTCCTTCCCGGTTGGCGCATCTTCATGATTCAGTTCCTTAATATTGCCGGCACGGGTCCCATCTTCGGTGCCATCATGGGTGCCTGGTTTGGTCCCTCGGCTTACCTCTGGATTGTCTTCGGATGCATCTTCGGCGGAGCTGTCCATGATTACATCAGCGGCATGATCTCGCTGCGTCACGACGGTATCGGACAGGCCGAGCTTACGGGGCTCTACCTCGGTTCGACGGCTCGCAAGGCCATGGTCGTGTTCACGATGCTGATGATGGTGTTGGTCGGTGCCTTCTTCGTTTATTGCCCCGCCATCATTCTCTCCGGCATCTGGGGCGAGAAGATGATGTGGGTCGGGCTGATATTCCTTTATTATGTCGCTACAACCATTATGCCTATTGACAAGGTCATCGGTCGCGTCTATCCGGCCTTCGCCCTTTCGATGCTGTTCATGGTTGTTGCTTTAGGCATCGTGCTGGTGATCAAGCACCCTGTCCTTCCTGAAGTGTGGGACGGTCTTGGCAACTGGGGTGCCGAGCGTTTCGGTCTGAAACAAAGCATTTTCCCTGCACTTTTCGTCACGATTGCCTGCGGCGCCGTCAGCGGCTTTCATGCCACTCAGTCGCCGATGATGGCACGTTGCATGAAAAGCGAGCGCCAGGGACGACCTATCTTCTACGGCGCTATGATCACGGAGGGTGTCGTAGCGCTCGTCTGGGCTACGATTTCCAACTATTTCTTCTTCTCAGGAGGCTGGCAGAACGTGTGTCCGCCCGAGGTCGTCGAGAAGTTCCAGGCTTCGGGACTTACGCTCATCCAATTCTTCGATGCCCCCACGGTGGTCAATATCATCTGCTCGAGCTGGCTCGGCACCTTTGGCAGCATTCTGGCCCTGCTGGGCATTGTGGCCGCTCCCATCACGACGGGCGGCAGTTCTTTCCGCGCCGCCCGTCTGATTCTCTCGGAAGCATTCGGCTTGAAACAGGTCTCTGCACGTTCGCGCTTGCTGTTGAGCCTTCCCGTCTTTGCCGTCGGCATTGCCCTCCTGGCATGGCAGATCGGCAATCCATCAGGTTTCGGTACCGTGTGGCAGTATGTCGCTTGGGGTACGCAGGCCATGGCCGCCGTGACACTTTGGTTCTCCACGGTTTATCTTGTCCGCGAACACAAATGCTATTGGCTGACCTTGATTCCAGGCATTTTCATGACCATGGTTGTCGTGGACTTTCTCCTCATCTCTCCGACGACGTTCGGCTTGCCCGCCACCCTTTCACACACAACAGCCGCCATCGTGACGGTGGCGGCCATTGTTCGTTTCATCTGGTGGAAGCGTTCGTTCAGCAAGGCGACAGCGTGAGCTCTTTGGCATCGGGCGCGGAGGCATCGATGACAACGGTCTGCTTCTCATGCACCTTGCCGTCGAGGATCAGCTGACAGATGGCATCTTCGATGGAAGTCTGGATCAACCGTTTCAGCGGTCGGGCGCCGAACTGCACGTCGTAGCCCTTCGTGGCCAGCCATTCGCGCGAGGCGTCCGTGAGCTGGATGTCGTAGCCCATTTCATGTATGCGCTTTTTCAGCGGAATGAGCTCGACGTCCACAATCTTATGCAGGCTATCCTTTGAGAGTTGGTCGAAGAAGATGATGTCATCCAGGCGGTTCAGGAACTCAGGCGAGAACTGGCGCTGCAACGTCTTTTGGATGATGCTGCGTGCGAGCTCGCGGTTCTGCGTGTCGCCACGGGTAAAGCCGATGCCCTGGCCAAATTCCTTCAGCTGGCGTGTGCCGCTGTTCGAGGTCATGATGAGCACGGTGTTGCGGAAATCCACGGTGGTGCCGTTGCCGTCGGTCATGCGTCCCTCATCCATCACTTGCAGCAGGATATTGAACACATCCGAGTGTGCCTTCTCGATCTCGTCGAGCAGCACGATGCTGTAGGGTTTGCGGCGTACGCGATCCGTGAGCTGTCCGCCCTCTTCGTAGCCGACATATCCCGGAGGCGCACCTACCATACGGCTGACGGTGTGCTTCTCCATATACTCTGACATGTCAACGCGGATGAGGGCGTCCTCGCTGCCGAAGAGTTCTACGGCCAGACGCTTGGCGAGATAGGTCTTGCCGACGCCGGTGGGCCCGAGGAACATGAAAGTGCCGATGGGCTTGTTGGGGTCTTTCAGGCCTACGCGTGAACGCTGAATGGCGTGCACGAGTTTGTCCACGGCATCGTCTTGTCCGACGACCGTTCCTTTGAGGTTCTCGCCGAGATGGCGCAGGCGCTCGTTTTCGCTCTCGCCGACGCGCTGGACAGGGATTCCCGTCATCATGGCCACGACGTCGGCAATTTCCGTTTCCGTAATTTCCTCGCGCACTTCCTTGAGCTGGTGCTCCCAGTCCTTTTTCATCTGCGTCAGACGTTCTTCCTCGTTCGAGAGTTGGTCGCGGTACTCTGCCGCCAGCTCGAAGTTCTGCCGCTGTACGGCTTGATCCTTCATCTCCTTGAGGTGTTGACACAGCTCTTCCTTGCGCGTGATTTCCTCGCTGACGGGGATGTTCACTAAATGTGCCCGCGAACCGGCTTCGTCCATGGCGTCGATGGCCTTGTCGGGCAGGCAGCGCTCGGTCAGATAGCGGTCGGTGAGGGTGACGCAAGCCTTCAGGGCTTCGGCCGAGTAGCGCACGTTGTGGTGCTCCTCGTAGCGCTCCTTGATATTCTCGAGGATGGCTATGGTTTCCTCGACCGTCGTCGGTTCGACCATCACTTTCTGGAAGCGGCGCTCGAGGGCTCCGTCCTTTTCGATGCTCTTCTTGTACTCGTCGATGGTCGTGGCGCCGATACATTGCACTTCGCCACGTGCCAACGCCGGTTTCAGCATATTCGCGGCATCCATGGTTCCGGAAGCCGAGCCGGCTCCGATGATGGTGTGGATCTCGTCGATGAAGAGGATAATCTCCTTGTGAGCCTGCAGTTCGTTGATAATGGCCTTGATGCGCTCCTCAAACTGACCGCGATACTTCGTGCCCGCTACGACGCCGGCGAGGTCGAGGACGATGACACGCTTGTCGAACAGCAGGCGTGCTACCTTGCGCTGGACGATTCGCAAGGCCAGGCCTTCGACGATGGCACTCTTGCCAACGCCAGGCAAACCGATGAGGATGGGATTGTTTTTCTTGCGGCGGCAGAGGATTTGCGCTACGCGTTGAATTTCACGGTCGCGGCCTACGACGGGATCCAGCAGCCCTTCGCTGGCGGCTTTGGTTAAGTCGGTTCCGAAGGTGTCGAGAGCCGGCGTGCCAGAGCCCTTGCCTTTGTCGCGCGTTGCTGTCTTGGGACCCGAGAAGCTGGCTCGACCTGTGTTGTGGAGGTCATCGTCGTCGTCATCATCATCTTCGTCCTCGTCCTCGTCGGTAAAGCCGAAGCCCATCACGGGACCTTGCGTTTGGGTGAGGGCATTCTTCACCGTCTGGTAATCGACGTGTGCTTCGTTGAGCTCGTGGCAAACTACGCCTCTTTCGTCGCGCAGGAAAGCCAGCAGCAGGTGTTCAGTTTCAGCATATTCGGCCTTCATCGACCGCGCTTCGAGAATCATCAGCTTGATGATGCGGCTGGCATCGGCGCTCAACAGGGGATCGCGGTTGGCGGAATCGTCGTTGACGGCATCTTCCAACCGGGCTCTGAGCAAAGGGAAATCGACGCCAATCTGCAGGAGGATTGACATCGCTGTGCAATCCGGCTCGCGCATCATGGCAAGCATCAGATGAGCCGGCTCCACGTATTGCCCGCGCAGCCGAACAGCTTCTTCTTTGCCGTAGTTGATGATTTCTGTTATCTGAGGTGAAAACTTATTCTCCATATATTCGCTTTTACGCTCCTTATTTCTAAATAATGTGTGTTGGTAACTTGGAAGAAAAAAGCAACCTCGCCCTATAGCGCCGATTGCTTGTTGAGTGACTCCTGCGGGATTCAAACCCACAACCTTCTGATCCGTAGTCAGATGCTCTATTCAGTTGAGCTAAGGAGCCTTTGTGCCCTCAAATCGTTTGCAAAGATAAGCGGTTTCCGCGAACTGTGCAAACTTTTTGAGGGATTTTTTTTAAAGCAATTCCACCGAGCGCTTCACGAAGCGTGTCAGGGCCTCGCCCGTGAGCAGTCCGTTCTGCAGCAGCGCCAGGTCGATGAGCTGGTGCACGCGCTCGTTGTCCTTGGCGTAGTCGGCCAGCACGTCCTTGCGCTTCTGCTCCTCAGCCTCAATGGCTTTGCGGCAGTCCTCCATGTCCTTGCGCTCGTCGTCGGTGATCTCGTCGTACTTCTTCTTGTCCTGCTCGGCCTGCAGCACCTGGCGACG
>JAEEHP010000284.1 GCA_016280855.1 Bacteroidaceae bacterium | reverse complement strand
GCAATCACCTGATAACGGTAGGTGGCCTCTGCCTCCACCTCGTCGGTATAACTCTGCTCAGAGCCGGGTGCTACCCCTTCAAGGCTCTTTACTATTTCACCATTGCGAAGGATGCCGATGGTGAGGTTCTCGGTCAAATCTTCGCCACTGATTGTTGTCGTTGGTGCGGTAAACGTAATGACGTTCTTCAGTTCGTGGGGCACCTGGGCGGCAGTCAGGTTGCTGACAGCCTCAGGCGCTGCCGCCTCGGGAGCAACGTCGATGCTGAAGCGATAGATGCTCAGTATATACAGGTCGGCTGGAGAGATGGCGTGGATGGCGATATAGTAAACACCGTCGGCAGCCGGGGCAAAGGTGCCGCTGAAGTCGGCGGCATCATTTTCGGGTGTGGTCTTGCCTATAACCTCGGTCGTGAGGGCGGCTACTGTACATTCCGTGCCGGCCACAACCTCAAATTCCTCGGGGTAGTTCCACGAAGCAGCGTTCACGGTGACATCGTAGGTCTTGCCACCTTCCAGTCGGATGGGCAGCACCAGATAGTCGTCGGCTGGTGTCGTTCCATCCACGTTGTAGATATAGTAGGCACCATTGCTGGCACTCCACGTCCAGGTGCATGGTTCGCCATCGCTCAGGTCCTCATTGTTGTTGATGATGATGAAGTCTTCGTCCATTGCTTCTCCGGAGGTCGAGAAATCAGCCTCGTAGGGCACCGTGACGGGTTCTGCCTCTGAAGCATTGGCCTTGCGAGGGGCGAAGTTCTTGCGTCCTTGAGGTCTGATTCTGTTGTCCTTCAGTTCCATCAGGGCGCGCATGTCGCCCTCACGCTTGGCGGTTTGGAGTTCCAGGGCTGTCCGTTTCTTCTGGGCACTCATCTCAACAGGTTTCACGGTGGCTGTTTCGACGTTGGAAGCAGACTTCTTGAAAGCCTGCTTTGCCACCTGTGCATTGGCAGGCAGCGCTACCAATAGGGTGGCTGCTACCAATAGGGATTGAAATTTTTTACTCATAGTTTTACTTTGTGTGTTTATACAAACAATATAGAGAGTTTTACTTAATTAGTGTCTTCTTGCCATCAAATATATACAGGCCCTTGGCAGTCGGATCGGCCTTTACGCGGCGGCCGTCGAGCGTATAGACACTGTTGGAGGCTTCGGTCGAGTTCACTTGTTCGATGCCATCGATGCCGTCGTCGGTGATGCGGATGTTGTCGAAGAACACTACATCACCCCAGGTCTGAATCTCGCCTGTCATCCAGTCAGTGGTCGATGGATTGTAGAAGTCGGCAGCGAAGGTCAGCGTAGCGAAGCGAGCGTCCTTGATGTCAGCCAAAGGAATATCCAAGGTAGTCCATTCTTCGCCGATGGCCACCTCTTCGATTGTTTCGGCCGGTTCGTGCAGTTTGGCGCCCTTGATCTGGAGCTTGCCGATGCCGTTGGCTTTCACGTCGATGTGCAAAGTGGGGTTGTTGGCATCCTGCAGCGCGAGTTTACCAGACTTGATGAAGTGTCCGCCGGTGAACCATGTGGTGGTCAAGGCCATGCCGTACCCGTCGCCGTCCGAAGCCTCGTTGATGCAATAGAGTGAGCCATCGCTATCGACCTGCCAAAGTGAGGCAAGTTCGCCATTTGCAGCACTCTCCTGATAAGGCAGGGAGTAGGGAGCTCCCCGTGAGGAGTGTCACGCTTTGGGGATATCCTTCGCCAGCTTCGTTGACGGGCTTCACGCCCCAGGTCTTGAGTTGCTGTGCGCCCTCGTCGGTGTTGAAGTCAAGCGTAAAGTGGTCGGCACCCTTCACGCTTCCGACAACGTCGGTGTAGGCATACGACCAACCATCGAACTCGGCATTCAATATCTGGTACTCTACGTCGTCAGGATTCAGGAAGTAGCCGTTCTGTCCTTCGGTGACGCGTGTCCAGCTGAAGTCGATACTCTGGCCGTTGTCGACAGCCTGCAGGCCATAGAAGGAACCGGGCAGGTCCTGACCAATCCAAGTTTTCACCTTTTCGCTCAGGAGGCCAGCGCCCGATGCGTTGTGAGCCAGCACCTGATAGGTATAGTAGTCGGGCTTTTCGACAGCGGCGGTCATCTCGATGATAGCACCTGGGGCAACATCCTCCTTCGTGTCGATCACTTTGTCGTCAGATATCAGTTCGATGCGTGTGAGGTTTTCCGTGAGGTCGGTGCCGTTGACGGCCTTGTTGGGAGCGGTGACGGTGATGATGGCCATCTTGGCGCCCTGTTCGCCAGCCGTGACGGTCAGATCACAGGCAGCGGGAGCAGTGGGCTCGGCACCCTTTTCGATTGAGATTTCGCAAGCCACGAGATTGTTGTTGTACATGTCGCTGATGGCATGGATAGCCACGAAATAGAGTCCGTCGGCTTCGGCTGTGATGTTACCCTCAAAGGAGGTGGGTTCTTCCGAACAGAAGGGGGTGGGCGCAATCACGGTGAGGTTGAGGCCCTCGGGCGTAGCTTCACGTCCTGCCTTCACCTCGAAGCGCTCGGCGGCGTAGCCGGTGCTTCCGGTGAAGGTCACCTTGTAGTTGTGGCCGGCCTCTGCCTTGATGGGCATCAGGACGAGGTAATCG
>JAEEHP010000283.1 GCA_016280855.1 Bacteroidaceae bacterium | reverse complement strand
TCGTTGCCGGCGGGAGCGGAGATAACGACTTTCTTGGCACCAGCGTTGATGTGAGCCATCGACTTCTCCTTGGAGGTGTAGAAACCGGTGCACTCGAGGACGACGTCAACATCGAGCTTGCCCCAAGGCAGTTCAGCAGCGTTGGGAATAGCGTAGATGGTGATCTTCTTGCCGTCAACAACGATGAAGTCTTCACCAGCTTCAACGGTGTGCTTGTTCTCGCCGAACTTGCCGCAGAAACCACCTTGAGCGGTGTCGTACTTGAGGAGGTGAGCCAGCATCTTGGGGCTGGTGAGGTCGTTGATAGCGACTACTTCATAACCTTCAGCCTCGAACATCTGACGGAAAGCGAGGCGACCGATACGGCCGAAGCCGTTAATAGCAACTTTTGTCATTTTTTCTTTTGTTTTCTTTTTGGGTTAAAACAATACTATGTTAACTGTAAAATACAATGCTTGTTGTTTATCTGTTGTTGTGACCCCATAATTATCCGCAATTGCAGTACTCCGCGCTCTTACAAGCCACAAATAGTACCGCTGTGACAACCAAAATCAGGAAATTTAGGGTCCTTTTCGTCATTTTTTTCTGTTTTTCGCTGCAAAAGTACAAAATTTGTTTTATATTTGCATCATGAAACCCCATAAATTATATTAAATCATGGCAAATTTCGTTCAAGAGTTCAAAGACTTCGCAATGCGAGGCAATGTAATGGACATGGCAGTCGGTGTAATCATCGGTGGTGCCTTTGGTAAAATTGTCAGCTCTTTGGTTGACGATGTGCTCATGCCGCTCATCAGCAAAATGACTGGTGGCATCAGCTTCACGGATCTCTTCGTCACCCTGGGAGATGGCGAATTCAAGACGCTGGCCGAGGCTAAGGAAGCCGGCACGGCCGTTCTGGCTTACGGTCAGTTCATCCAGAACATCATCGACTTCCTCATCATCGCGTTCTGCATCTTCCTTATGATTAAGGGCATGAACAAGCTCAACAAGAAGAAGGAAGAACCTGCTCCCGAACCCGAGGCTCCAGCCGGTCCGACTCAGGAAGAGCTCCTCACTGAGATTCGCGACCTCCTCGCCAAGAAGTAAACGCAGGCTTCGCTGCTTTGAAACGGTGCCTTCTACTTAGCGTAGGACTTAAACGACATTCGCGCGCGTTCCTTATAATAATAGGTTCGCGCGCGAATTGTTTTTGTGGATAGGCGTTTGTCCTTATCGTGTCTTGATTTTCAGGATGACTCCGCCGTTGGCGGGCAGGCTGATGTGCGACGGACGTTGTGGCGAGAAGCTGGTGGCAACGGGCTGGTCCGTCAGCAGGTCGGTGGCGCGAATCTTCAGTCGTGAGTTCATGCGATAGAGCTTGAACGCGTGCTCGGGGATATTCACGTCGACCTCCACTGGCTGGTCGTCGAAGTTAACGGCGATGATGAGTGTCGTCCTGTCGTAGTGGCGCAGGAAGGCGTACTGCTTCTTGGGATTGAAGGTCGGCGAGGGAGGGTTGACGTACATCAGATCGAAGAAATCGCCCTCCTCGATGGCCGATTCCTGCGAGCATAGGTTGAGCAGCTTGGCGTAGAAGGCCTGGTTCTCCAATTCTTCGGGCGTGAGCCTGCGGTTGTCGAAGCGGTTGCGGTTGCGCCATCGGTTGATGGTGCTGACGGTCCAATAGTCGAAGATGGTAGTCCGTCCGTCGCGTCCGCTGAACCCTTCGTCGTCCATGCCGCGCTCACCGAGTTCTTGTCCGAAGTAAATCATGACGGGTCCCGTGCTGATGGTAGCAGCGACGATCATCGCGGCTCTTGCTTTCTCGGCGCTGCCAGCGAAGAAGTCCGATGCGATGCGCTGCTCGTCGTGGTTCTCGAGGAACGAGAGCATGTGGGGACGGATGTCGTCAACGGCTTGCCAGCACGACGTGATAGCGTCAGCATTGGCGTTGCCGCAGGTGACGGCGCGCAGCGTGTCGTAGAGTCCGACTTTGTCGTAGAGGTAGTCGAAATGTCCTTCGTGGATATATGTTCGATAGGCATCGGGACCGTAGATCTCGGCGATGAAGATGACCTTGGGGTGCTTCTCCTTCACCTGTGGGATAGCCCATCCCCAGAATTCGGCAGGCACCATTTCAGCCATGTCGCATCGGAATCCGTCGACGCCCTTGCCAGCCCAGAAGAGCAGTATGTCAAGCATCTTGTCCCAGGTCGATGGTACCTCGTCGAAGTGCTTCGAGCGTCCGTTGAGGTAGTCCACGCCGTAGTTGAGCTTGATGGTCTCGTACCAGTCGTCGTGGTTGGCGAAGCTGGAGAAGACATCGTTGCCGGTGGCGCGTGCCGGCTGTTCGACGTAGGGCTCCTTTTCGTCCTGCTGGAGGTCGAAGTCGGTGTGGAACTGTTCGCCGGGGAAGTAATAGAAGTTGTTCTTCGGCGAGAAGTGCTGGGTCGTGTCGTCGCTTGCACCGAGGTCTTCAACGCCTTCGGGACAGGCGTCGCTGTGGTACTCGCGCGCTACGTGGTTGGGCACGAAGTCGATGATGACTTTCAAGTGTGCCTCATGCGTTCTGCGCACCAGGTCCTCGAACTCTTTCATGCGAGCGGGCACGCTCGTGGCGAGGTCTGGGTCAACGTCGTAGTAGTCCTTGATGGCATAGGCCGACCCGGCTTTTCCCTTGACGATGGCGTGGTGGTCGTGTTGAATGCCGAACGAGGAATAGTCGGTTTGGGTGGCATGTTCGATGATGCCGGTGTACCAGATATGTGTGACGCCGAGTTTGCTAATTTCCTCGAGGGCTTTAGGTGTGAATGCACTCATGGTGCCGCAGCCGTTCTGTGTGCGGTCGCCGTTCTTGATGTTGACGTTCTTGTCGTTTCCGAATAGTCGTGTAAAAACTTGATAGATGACGGGTTTGCTCATCTGTTCTTCTTTTGTGCCAGCGCAGGCGAGCATCAGCCCTGCGAAGAGCATGATGCTTGCCAGTCGGGTTAATGATGTTTTCATTTAGAGTTCTGATGCGCTGCGTACGACGAGTCCCTCGACGTCCTTGGCGATCTTGGCGATCATGCCTTGCAGAGCCTTGCCGGGTCCACATTCAGTGAACTCGTTGGCTCCGGCTTTCACCATGGCCTGCACCTCCTGTGTCCAACGTACGCTGGCGGTGAGTTGGGCAATAAGGTTGGCTTTGATTTCAGCGGGTTCTGTGTGAGCCTGTCCATCGACGTTTTGATAGACGGGGCATTTGGGCGTGTGGAACTCCGTGGCTTCGATGGCGGCCTGTAGCTCGTCCTTGGCGGGTTGCATGAGTGGGCTGTGGAAAGCTCCTCCGACGGGCAGCGGCAATGCGCGCTTGGCCCCTGCAGCCTTGAGCTTCTCGCAGGCTTTGCCGATGGCTTCTACGGAGCCGCTGATGACGAGCTGTCCAGGATTGTTATAGTTGGCGGGCACGCATACGCCGCCTTCAGCAGCTACCTCGGCGCAGATGCGTTCCACGGTTTCATCGTCGAGACCGATGATGGCAGCCATGGTCGAAGGCTGTGCCTCGCAGGCTTTCTGCATAGCCTGTGCGCGTGCGCTCACGAGCTTCAGACCGTCCTCGAAGTTCAGGGCTCCTGCAGCCACCAAGGCGCTGAACTCGCCCAGCGAGTGACCACCGACCATGTCGGGTTGGAACTTGTCGCCGAGGCAGATGGCTGTGATGACAGAGTGGAGGAACACTGCGGGCTGCGTGACCTTCGTCTGCTTCAGCTCGTCGGCTGTGCCTTCGAACATGATCTTTGTGATTTCGAAGCCGAGGATGTCGTTGGCTTTGTCGAACAATGCCTTTGCTTCGGCGTTACTCTCGTAGAGGTCTTTGCCCATTCCTGAGAACTGGGCGCCCTGACCAGGGAAAACGAATGCTTTCATGTTGTCGTTTTGTTATATAGTTTAACTTCGATGATTTCCTTATGTTGCCTTAAGGTCTCACCTTACGATGACCTTCTGGTTGTTGACGATGTAGATACCTCGGCGTACGGGAATACGGGCGTCGAAGTCGAGCCAGTCGGCGAAGATGCGCTTGCCAGAGATGTCGCTGACGACGACGCGCTGCGGCTTGTCCACGCGGACGTTGATGCATCCGATTCCGCCTGCGGTCTGCAGGTCGTGTTTGGCGGTGAGTGCAGGTGTGCAGATGCCGTCGAAATCGCTGCCGTCGCCATGGACGAGCTGCTTGCATTTGAGGATGAACTTGCCAACGGCCACGCACTTCTTGTCGCTCATGTTGGCGATGAGTCCGAGGCTCACCGTGGCCGGTTCTTCGAGCATGAACGTGATGGTCTGGCTGGTGCTCAGGGGCGACCACGCGAGGGCATCGGTCTGCAGGTCTGCCGTCAAGGGCAGCTTGTCGCCGGCCGCTGCAGCGATGTAAGTGCCGTCGGTCAGCCAGTTGTAGTAATAGTCGTCGCCGTCGCGATCGGCCGTGAAGGAGTATTCGCCTGCGGGCAGTTCGACGGTCTGGAATATCATGAGGTCCTTGATGACGCTTTCGAAGCCGGAGTAGGTGTCCTCGAGCGTGAGGTAGTTGTTCTTTTCGGTATCGACGTGCCATTCGGTGAGGATGCTGCCGTTCTTGACGTTGTTCAGCTGTTTCCAGGGTGATGTGGTGTTGTTCATCAACAACTTACGGTAGCGCGAGCTATTGGCGGGGTTGACGGTGCCCGATGCGGTCGTGAACGGGTGCTTGTAGTTCTTGAGGTACTTGTCGGTGACGTCGGCCGTGGCTCCGGTAGGATTAAGGAAGAAGATGCCGAAAGAGCTCTCCCAGGCGTCGCCGTCGGGTCCGAAGTTGATGCGCTTGCCTGTGTTGCCGTGGCCGGAGCGGTCGATGACGTCGCCGGTGTCTTGGTTGAAGTCGTAGTAGAGCAGCAGGGCCTCGTTGGCTTCGGGATCCTCGAGTGGAGCGTCGGCCAGCGGGATGATGTCATTGGCGGCCAGGGCTTTGTTCCACACGCGCAGCTCGTCGATGAGTCCGTTGAAGGGCTGACTGGTGCCGCCGATGGTGAAGCTCTCAGGCACGGGGAAGCTGCTGGCATTGGTGATGCGGCTCGTGGTGATGAGTTCGCCGTCGCGATAGATATATGCCGTGCTCGTCTTGTAGGTGATGGCGTAGTGGTGCCACTCGTCGAAGATGACCGTTCCTGCAGGGGTTGTCAGGTTCTTGTCCTTCACGTCGAGGGATATCTCGCCGGTGGGTTTTACAGCGATTTGCATCGTCGAAGCTTTGTCTCCGATGTGGAAGCTGTTGTCGGTGACGCGGCCCGGCATCATCCACCATTCCACGGTGAAGGTCCTCACGGCGGTAGCATCGGAGGGGAAGGGTGAGGCTGCTTCGACGAGGTCGTCAACGCCGTCGAAGTGGAGGCCGTTCTTGCCGTCGGCGTTGCAAACCACAATGGCTTTCTGCCGGCTTATCTTGTTGAAACCCTTGGCGTTGGATGCCGTGAGGGTGACGTCGTAGATGCCAGGTGTGTTCAGCGTAACGCTCTTGTCCTTGCCTTCGATGCGGAAGATGGTCAGCGGGCTGGCGACGTCCCACGTCCATGCTGTCGGGTTGAAGCGCGACTCGTCGATGAGATTGACCTGCTCGCCCTTGAGGATGATGTTGTTGGCAATGCTGAAGGCAGCTTCAGGTGCTACGGCACCGACGCTGACGGTCTTCGTCGCCGAAGCTGTTCCGGCGGGACTGTAGGCGGTGAGTGTGACGGTGTACTCACCGTTTTCGGGGAAGGTGGCGGCGGCGTTCACGGTCTTGACGACGGTATTCTCGGCGCCCTCAATCTGCCATTCGTAGGTTGCGGCCTCGATGGGCGTTGAGGTGTTGACGAAGGTGACGTGTGCGCCAGCTGCTACGTCGCCATCGGGCACGGTGAAGTCCACCGTGGGCACAGTGGCGTCAGCGACGTTCACCGTAGCCGTCTTCTCGGCTGTTTCGCCGTAGATGTTGGTTGTCTGAAGGGTGATGGTCTGCTGACCCGCTTGCGTGAACACGACAACGGGGCTGACTGTGCCAGCGATGTTCTCCTGTTCGGTGCCTGTGACGGTCCAGTTCCATGTGTTGGTGTTGACGTCGCTGAGGTTTGTGATGGGGAATGGTTTGCCCACGGTCGCGTTGGCGGCGCAGGCGAAGTTGGCCGTTGTCTCGTTGACGAGGGGGTTCTTCTCGTCGCCTATGGGATGGCTCTCGAAGGTGAAGGCCTCGTCGCTGCCGACCAGCTGTCCGTCGCATCCTCCGCATCCGTCGATGAGGTAGCGTGATTCTCCCTCGCGCACGCTCATATCATAGGAATGCAGCAGTTTGTCGTAGAGCTGCGGATGGGCGATGTCCTTCTTGTAGGAAGCTTTGATTTCGGTCTGCGTGAGGGCGTATGTCCAGAATCGCAGCTCGTCAATGTAGCCGTTCCATGGGGCGTCATAGACTTTCTTGTAGTTGGTGGTCGTTCCCTCGGTCTCGCCGATGACGAGGCGTGCAGGGCCTTTGATGCCGTGGTGGCTGAAGCCGTTGTTCCAGCTCACCTTACGCGAACCGTTGACATAGACACGTGTCGTGATGCCCTGGTTGACGATGGCGATGTGGTTGAAGCGTCCTGCCACGATGCCTGATTCAGAGCGTGTGTAGGAGCCGCCGTCGTTGCCCACCTCGAAATGGGCGGTCTTGAGGATTTTAAAGAAGTACTGCGTCGTGTCGGCCTTGATGCGGAAGCCGAAAGCGTCGGCCGTGGGTTTGGCGTCCATCCATAGCCAGAACTCAATGGTGAAGTCCTCGTAGGAGCGGTCGGTGAAGTCGGGGATGATAATCTTGCTGCCTGTCGTCATGACGCCAATGCGGTTGTCGGTGTCCGTCCGCGGCTCAATGGCGCCTACGGCGATGGTCGAGGGCTTGCTTTCAGCCTCGTTGCCGTTGACCAGATAGACAGCGCTGACGGTGTAGCTGCCGCTGGCATCGACGTATGCCGAGGTCGAAGGTGGGGTGGCGGTGGTGTAGAGTTGGTCGTTCTTGTAGATTTTATACGACGAGGGTTCGTAGCGGCTGCCGGAAGGTGCCTGCCACGAGAGTTCGGAGCCGTCGATGACGGGATTGCGGGGTTCGGGTACGCAGTCGGTGCTCACGACGGCGGTCATCTCGGTCTTCTGTCCTGCACTCGGCACGGCAATGGGTTCTGCGATGGGGAAGGGCACTTCCACGCCGTTGTGGTCGAGGTTGTAGTCGATGATGCTGGCCTCGTAGATGGTGCCTTCGCCTACGCCCCATGAGCGCGTCTCGACCCAGAAGAAATATTTCAGGGGTCTCGAGAGGTCGAAGTCCTTGGTCAGGTCCGTGAGGTCGTAGCCGAACTCCATGGGCTCGGTGTGCAGCTCGCCGTCGGCCCATCGTCCGAGCATAGGTATCTCTGGTGCCGGCTGTGTCTTGCCGCGGTTGCCGTCGCCGGCGAAGTTGAAGTGCGTGAGCGTGATTTCTTTCTCGGGTTTCGTGGCGTTGACCTCCTGTGCTACGCCTACGTGGAGGCAGATTTCCGAGCGGTGGCTGTAGGCCATCTTCACCTTGATGGTGCGCAGGGGGCGGTAGTCGCGCAGCACGTCGTAGTACCCAGGCGTGAAGCTGTTCTCCTTGGGCCATCCCTTGACGCTGTTCGATCGCTCGTAGGGGCAGTAGATGAATCCGTTATTGGCATATCCGTCGCCCCATGAGTTGCAGATAATCCATGCGCCGACCTCGTTGTCGCCGTCGGCATTCATGGCCTCGCCGACGACGCCATTCTTGTCGAGGTCAAACTCCACGCGGTCGTCGTAGCCTACGATGGTCATGGCGTGGTTGTAGGTCTCGTTCCAGTCGGTGACGTATTTCATGCCTGTGACGCCAGCGGCGTCGTTGGCTGGCGTCTTGGGGATATTGCCCTCGAAGGGGCCCGCTGCCACGCCGATGCCGCAGATGCCTCCTGCGGCATAGCTGTCGTCGCCACAGCGGTTCCAGAGGTAGTTCTTGACCAGCTCGCGACCTTCCTCCGTGCCGCAGTTGAAGGGAAAGCTGTTGCCCGACACGATGCGGTTGTGCATCGTCGAGTACCAGCTGTCGTAGCCTTGCATCCAGCCGCAGTCGTCGTCCTGGTCGTCCTGACCCGAGCGTCCGTAAATGCGGCTGTAGGTTGTGCCGCCATACACGGCGCAGCTGGCGATGCCCACGTCCTTGCCCAGGCGGTCGTAGCCTGTGCCGTCGGTGCCGTTGGTGTTGAGCATCCATGCGAAGTGGGTGGCATAGCGGCGCTCGTCTGTGTCGGCTGCCGTGAAGCGTGCCGTATTAATCTGATGGGTAAACTGATAGTAGATGCTCGATGCCGCGCCGCACGAGCCGCCCGACTGGTTGATGATGGGCGGGAACGAAGGCAGTAAGGCGTTGTTCAGGTGGTCGGGTCGCACGTTGCCGGCCTCGATGCTGCGCTTCATGCGCTCAACCATCTTCTTTGCCGCCTTCATGTTCACCGTGGGCTTGGGATTAGGCAAATCAGGATACTTCTCGCGGTCCCAGGTGCCAGGCTGCGCCATTAGGGTTGAAGAGCAACTAAAAATAAAAAAGAAAAGGAGTAAGTGAAGTCCCAGACCCCCTCTCCGCTCCCCCTGTAAGGGGGAGAACAGGATGTTATGACTGTTTGTTGTGTTCATCTTGATGTAAGTTTTTAAAGGTTTTGTTGTAAATGTTAGTTATGTTATTTATATGATATTCTGTTGTTACCTATAATACTCTTATTATCAATCAATTCCATCTATACTTGAAGTTGACCACTCTCCCCATAAAGGGGGAGCGGGGAGGGGGTCTATTTGAGTCCGCTCTCCAGCCACTTCACGAATGCCGGCACGTCCTCGTTGTAGCTATACGATCCGGCGAGAGGCTTGCCCTCGTGGTCGACGAGCACGTAGAAGGGCTGCGTCTGAGCGCCGAACTTGGAGCGCTGCAGGTAGCTCCATTTGTCGCCCACGGTACGCAGCTTGCGCACCGTGCCGTCGCTCTCGGTGATCTCCACCGTGGCTGGCAGCGGCGTCTTGTCATCGACGTAGAGGCTCACGAGCACGTAGTCCTCCGTCATCAGCTGTTTCACGCGTGCATCAGGCCACACGGCAGCCTCCATCTTGCGGCAGTTCACGCAGCCGAAACCCGTGAAGTCCAGCATGACGGGCTTGCCGGCCTTCTGCGCGGCCGCCATACCCTCCTCGTAATCAGTATATACCGCCTCCACAGTGTTGGCGTTGAGGTTGAAGTCCTGCGTCCACATCGGGGGAGCAAAGGCGCTGACGGCCTTGCACGGAGCGCCCCACAGGCCTGGCACCATGTACAGCGCGAAGGCCAGCACGCACAACGCCGAGAGGAAGCGCGTCACGCCAATCTTGGGACGTGCCACCACGTTGCCCTCGTCGTCGTATTCGTCCTCGTCGTGCGGCAGACGAATCCAACCCAGGAGGTAGAAGCCCATGAGGGCGAAGATCAGGATCCACAGGCACAGGAACGTCTCGCGGTCCAGCAGGCGCCAACCGTAAGCTAGGTCGGCCACGCTCAGGAACTTCAGCGCGAAGGCCAGCTCCACCAAACCCAGCACCACCTTGATCACGTTCATCCAGTTGCCGCTCTTAGGCGCCGACTTCAACCACGTCGGGAACATGGCAAACAGCGTGAACGGAGCGGCCAGCGCCAGCGCGAACCCGAACATTCCCACCGTAGGGGCGATGACCGAGCCGCTCGTGACCATGTCCACCAACAGCAGGCCGATGATGGGTCCCGTGCACGAGAAGCTCACCAGCACCAGCGTCGTAGCCATGAAGAAGATGCTCAGCAGACCGGTTGTCGAGGAAGCCTTCTCGTCCATCTTCGTGCTCCAAGACGACGGCAGCGTCAGCTCGAAACCGCCCAGGAAGCTGGCGGCGAACAGCACCAGCAGCGCGAACAGAAACAGGTTGAAGATAGCGTTCGTCGATAACGCATTGAGCGACGACGGTCCCCAGATGAGCGTCACCAGCAAGCCCAGAGCCACGTAGATGACGATGATGCTCAAGCCGTAGAGCACGGCGTCGCGAATGCCCTTACGCTTGTCGTCCTTCGAGCGCTTCAGGAAGAACGACACCGTCATCGGGATGATGGGCCACACGCAGGGCGTCAACAGCGCAATCAGGCCGCCGAGCACGCCCAGCAGGAAGATGCCCCACAGCGAGCGCGACTGCGTGTCCGACGCCTCGTCCAAGGCGTGCAGCTCGTCGATGACGGGCGCCCAAAGACCCTCTCCACGCTCCCCGTCAAGGGGGAGGACGGTCGCATTTGCTAATGAGTCGCTGCCTTGTATTTCATTCTCCGTTTGTCCGTTGTCGACTTCCGCTTGTCCATCGTCCGCTTGTCCGGCTGTCTCCTCAGCCTTGTCAGGTGACAGCTCCTCCCCTTTTGTGGGAGGCTGGGGCTGGGTCTGCTCTCCCTCCTCTTTGAACTCTACATTCGTCGGCGGCATGCAGTTCTCGTCGTTGCACGCCCCGTATTGCAGATAACCCTCAGCCTTCCATTTGCCGCCCGTCAGCCGCAGGCGTTGCGTCGCTTTGGCGCTCTTCTCGACGAACGTCACCTCGCATTCGAACAGGGGGTCCTGAACGCGCTTGGGAGCTGGCGAGAGCTTCAGCGCGCCCTCCTTCTTACAGCCCTCCAGCGTTTCGGCGTTGAACGTCATCGCGATGGGACCGCCGCTGTTCTCGGGGCCATACACGTGCCACCCCTCGTCGATGGCGAAGGAGAACACGAGGTCGATAAGGTCGGGCTGGCCACTCACGACGCGCCGCTCAAGAGACACTTTCACGGGATTCGTCATGCCCGATTGCGCATACGCGAGCGCGCACACGAACATAAAAATCAAAAGGTTAAATACGCGTTTCATAATTTCTTCTTGGTTTTACGGCCGTAAAAGTACACATTTCTTCCCAATCGACCAAATTCTCACGCATATTTTTCACATATTTATACGATTGCTTGCCTCTTACACATAAAACACACGGAGGCACAGCGCTTTTCATTTCTCTGCCTCCGTGTCTATGGGGGGGAGGGTTCGTCTCTTGACGTTCCAGCTGGCATCAGCATTCAAATTGCTCTTTGCGCCAATCCACCAAGCTCGGCACTTAGCAAACTGCGGCGTGAGTGAATAAGAAGAAAAGGACGTAAGCGTAAACACATAATAAACGGGTGCCAGTCTCAAAAAAAAGGACCGGCACCCGTTCGCGTTATAGAAAGGGGATGGAATTATTTCACCTTCGTGATATTGCCCTTGGCATCGACATCGTAGAAGAAGGTGTCGACGAGCTTGTCGCCATCTTCTGCCAAGGCCTTCGGGCTGGACTGCTGGTATTTGACGGTGCCGTCAGCGCCAATCTTTTCGGTGTATTCACCTTCAGCATTTGAGGGCTTGCCATAGACAGCGAACTGGTAGATGATGTCGAAGGTCTCGTTGTCGGCGACGCCAGAGAGGTCAGCCTTGGGAGCTATGGTGACGCGTACGCCGAACTTTCCGGGGAACGTGTTGATGGTGAAGCCGTTATTCCACTCGCTGTTGCCGTACTTCAGGGGTTCTACGCTGACGAGGTTGCCCTTCTGGTCGTAGTACTCAATGGTGCAGGTGTAGGCCTTCTGAATGGCTGCCTTGGTGTCGTCGTTGAGCTTGATGCTGTAGTTCACTTCAACAGTCTTGACGGTGAGGTCGCCGTCGTCGGTCTTCTCGTCCTTGCTGCATGCTGTCATTACGAAACCGCAGAAGAGGATGGCGGCCATCATCCATAAAAGATTCTTTTTCATTGTTTGTTTGAATAAATTAAGTAAATAAAATAAAAGGGGGTTGTTTGTTTTGCGGTTGCAAAGGTAGCGTTTTGATGCGAGAAAAGCTGCACTTCACGTCAAAAATCGTCGGATTTGTTGCGTTGAAATGCCGATTATGCGAAGAAAATGCGTTTTTCGGATGCCTTGCTCTATTTTTTAGGGGCAGATGGACTTGTTATTGCTAAAAATTACTTACCTTTGCACAAACATAATCCGTAGATCATTATCAAGGTATGGAGAGCACTCAGAAGGACATTAGCGCCGCCACCTTGGCGCAAAGCATCGAAAGCCGATATCGTGTGAACCACGTCGACAGCGGTCTGCCTCGCTGGCTCATCGAGGCGGCATTTGTCTGCTGCCTCATCCAGGCGGTCTGCAACTGGACGCCGCTGCTCCACTGGATGGAGGAACATGCGTCGTGGGCGTTGGCCATCATTCAGACCTTCGGTGCGCTGGTGATGTACGTGGGGCTGCTGCGCGGCATGAAGCCGTTGTATAGGCCGATGACCGTGGCGTGGTGGATCGTCGTCGTGCTGAACGTCGCCGGCTTCTTCACGGTGATGATTCCGGTTTTGATGTACCCCGTCGGGCTGTGCGTCGCCGTGTTGCTGATGGTGATCTATCTGCCGCTGGGATGTGCCATCGCCTACTGCTACCGCGGTCGCTTGCGGCAGGTAGGCATCTGGATGGCGCTCTACATCCTCATCTCCAGCATCATTCCTGTGCTGACTTATCTGCTGTTCCCTTCCGACTCGTGGTTAGGCACGCTGTCGCTGGAGGTTCCCACCATCGCCGTCATCGTTATTTATGCTTGGGTGCTACGTCGAGTCCTTGTGACAGACGGTACTGCACGGGCGTGATTCCCAGTCGTCGTCTGGTCTCTATTTGGAACGATCGTCGGCTTCCGAAGCCCGCTTCGATACTTACGGCCTCAATGGTCCAGCTCGGTTCCTCGCGCAGCAGCTTGCAGGCATAGAGGAACCGTTTTTCGTTGAGGTATTCGCTCAGGTTGCTGTATTTCGGCTGGCTCTTGAACAGGCTTCCCAACCGTTTCTGCGTCACGCCCAAAGCCTTGGACATCTTCTTCAGCGACAGGGTGGGGTCGGTGAACAGGCGTTTCTCGTCCATCTGGGTGTCAATCCACGGCAGCAGCTCCTCATCCGTCATATTGGCAGCCCGTTCCAGGTGTTTGCGGTGTTCCTTAGTCTGCTGTTGCAGCTGTGCCACCTCATTAGGCACGGCGTTCTTCAGCTGTTGTGCCAGCTCCTGCTGCTGTTGCAAGAGCGATGCGATCATCTCCTTCTGCTCGTGGAGCTCGCTCTTCTGCTGCTCGAGTTGACTGCTCTGTTGCTCGAGCTCGTTCATGCGTTTCTCGATCTCGCTGCCTTGCCGACGGTTCATTTCCACCAGTTGGTGCTGGTTCTCGACTAAATGCGTATTCGTGTCGATGATCTTCTTCGCGTTGGCATTCACCACCACCATCGAGATGATGAAGGCAATCACGAGCGCGATAATGATAGCGGCAATGAGCAATTCCTGACCATTCATGAGCTTTGGCTTTTGATTTGACGTGCAAATGTACGCTTTTTCCTCCGATGGAGTGGAATCGGCTGCGAGAAAAAACGTTAAAAGGGCGTAAAAAGGCTTTTTTCAAGCCTTTGATTTCTCAAAATTTGTGTACCTTTGCAGCCGTTTTTGAAATATGGCAAGCACAAAGGACATTCTTCTACTGCGCATTCGCGAGCACGGCAAGCTGACGACGGCTGAACAGTTGCAGCTGACGGCGCTGTTGTCGTTGCCCGCCATCCTGTCGCAGATGTCCAGCATCCTGATGTTCTACATCGACGATGCCATGGTGGGTTCGCTGGGCGCTTTGGCGTCGGCGAGCATCGGCATCATCGCCACTTCGACGTGGCTGTTCTGGAGCATCATTTCTTGCGCTGCCACGGGTTTCTCGGTGCAAGTGGCTCATGCTGTGGGTGCCAACGACCTCGGTCATGCCCGCAGTGTTTTCCGCCAGAGCCTCATCGCCTCGATGATGCTGGCCGTGGTGACGGGCTTAGTTGGAGCGCTGATTTCCAACCCCTTGCCCCATTGGTTGGGCGGCGGCGAGGAGATCTGCGCCGATGCCTCGACCTATTTCCTCATCTTCACCCTTGGCGCTCCGCTGGCGATGGCTAATATGCTGGCATCATCGATGTTGCGCTGTGCTGGTAATATCAAGGTGCCGTCGCTGGCCAACATCGTCATGTGCGTGCTGGACGTCACCTTCAACTTCTTCCTTATCTTTCCTACGCGAACGGTGGAAGGCATCACGATTCCGGGTGCCGGTCTCGGCGTGGCGGGTGCTGCCTTGGGCACGCTTCTGGCCGAGGGCGTGATCGCTGGCTATCTGATGTGGTACGCCGTGGCGCGCTGTCCTGAGCTGCGGTTGCTGGGCGAGCGCGGCTCGTTCCATCTTCAGCGCCAGACGCTCAGCAAGGCGGGCAACATCGCGGGGCCTATCTTCCTGCAGCGCGTGCTGATGAATGTGGCGCAGATCACCATCACTGTGATTGTAGCTCCGCTGGGTGCCGTGGCCATCGCTGCCAATGCCTTGGGCATCACCGCCGAGAGCCTCTGCTACATGCCGGGCTACGGCATCGGCGAGGCTGCGACGACGCTGGTGGGGCAGAGCTATGGTGCCAAGCGCTACCGCCTCACCGAACGCTTCGCGTGGATGACGACGCTCCTGGGCATTGCCGTGATGACCTTCATGGGCGTGGTGATGTATATGGCAGCGCCGCTGATGATGGCTTCGCTGACCCCCGACGAGGCTGTGCGCCAGTTGGGCGCCGAATGCCTGCGCATCGAGGCGTGGGCGGAGCCCGGCTTCGCTGCCAGCATCGTGGCAATGAGTTGCTTCGTAGGTGCCGGCGACACACGAAAGCCGTCGATGATGAACCTGCTGTCGATGTGGGCTGTACGCGTCACACTGGCGGCCTTGCTGGCTCCAAGCTACGGCCTGCAAGGCGTGTGGTTGGGCATGGCCATCGAACTCACCTTCCGTGGCCTCATCTTCCTCGCGAGGATGAAATGGGGGAAGTGGATGAAGATGAGTGAAAAGTGAAAGAGTGAAAAGTGAAAGAGTGAAAAGTGAAAGAGTGAAAAATAAGATAATGTTTTAATAGATAGATAGAAAATGGATAAGACGGTTATTATAGATCAGACCTTCGGAGGCGAACGGCCTTTGTTTGCCATCCGCGACACGCGACTGGAGAACGTGACGATAGACGAGGGCGAGAGCGGCATCAAATGTTGTCAGGACATCGAGGTTAACCATTGTCGCTTCATCGGAAAATACCCCCTGTGGCATGTCGATCGTTCGCTCGTCACCGACTGTTTCTTCGAGGTGGGCTCGCGCTCCGCCATCTGGTACTCGAACGACATGACGATGCGCGACTGCGTAATCGACGCGCCGAAGTTCTTCCGCGAGATGCAAGGACTCGTGGTGGAGAATGTCCAATTGAACGACGCCGACGAGACATTCTGGAAGGTAAAGGATCTGAAGCTGCGCAACGTGAGCCTCCACGAAGGAACCTATCCCTTCATGTTTTGCGAGGACATCGATGTCGATGGTCTCAAGAGCGATTCGAAATATGTCTTCCAGTACGTGAAAAACGCCGTGATACGCAACGCACACATCGTCACGAAGGATGCGTTCTGGGAGACGGAGAACGTGACCATCTACGACTCGTTCCTCGACGGCGAGTACCTCGGCTGGCACTCGAAGAACCTGCGACTCGTGCGCTGCCACATCGGAGGCGAACAGCCACTGTGCTACATCGACGGCATCACGCTCGAGGACTGCACCTTCGACGCCGCCTGCGACCGTGCCTTCGAGGACAGCACGAACATCAACGCCACCATCCGCGGCACCATCACGGAAATCAAGAATCCTGTCAGCGGACGCATCGTGGCAGAAAAGATCGGCAAGGTGACGCTCGACGAACACCTCAAGCAACCCGCCTGCTGCGAAATCGTCGAGGGTTAAATCTTAGAGGGGTTAACAAATAAGTGTGTGGACTGTTTGACGCTTGTCAGACAGTCCACACATTTGTTCTGTAGGATGATAAGATCGTGACGTGCTTACTCTTGCAGCGAGCCGCCGCCGAGCGCCTGATAGAGCTCGATGGTGGCAGCGATGACGGCATACTGGTTGGCCAGCTGGCCGAGTTGCGCACTGAGGAGGCCCGTCTGGGCAGTGAGGACGTTGAGGTAGTTGACCTGACGCGAGACGTTGTCCTTGTAGAGCGCTTCCGTGGCTTGTACGGCATCGGTGAGCGAACTGATCTGTCCGGCAATGAGCTCGCGTTTGCCCTGAGCAGTCTGCAGCTTGACGAGCGCCGTGTTGACCTCGTTGCCGGCAGCGATGAGGCTCTGCTGGAAGGCCATCTTAGCTTCTTCCTGCTGCATCTCGGCCACACGCTTCTGGGCGCGGAGGCGTCCGTTCTGGAAGATGGGCTGTGCCAGCTGTCCCAGGGCGTTCCAAATCCATTTGGCAGGGCTGAGCTCTATGGCACCTCCGTTGTTGGTGAAGCCTATCGTTCCGCTGAGGGTGAGAGCAGGGTAGAAGGCTGCTTTAGCGGTGTTCACGGCATAGAACTTACTGGCCAGGGCGAGCTCTGCCTGACGCACGTCGGGTCGGTTCTGCAGCATGGCCATGGGCACGCCTGTTTCTACGACGGCAGGAGCCTGGAAGCTATTGAGCGATGAGCGCTCGATGTGGTGGGGTGCGTCACCGATGATGGTGCAGAGGGCGTTCTCAGCCTCGATGATGGCCTCACGCAGGTCGAGAAGGTTGGCTTCGACGCTGTAGCAGTTGGCTTCGCTCTGCGCCACGGCTGCCTTGTTCGAACGTCCGGCTTGCATGAGCTTACGCGTCAGCTCCACGCTCTCGCGCCAGTTCTTGGCGGTCTGTTCGCTGATGGCGAGCTGCGCATCGAGCATGCAGAGCGAGTAGTAGATGTTGGCGATATTGGCCACGAGAGCCTGCTGCACGGCCTGGCGGGCAGTGCGCGTCTGTTCGACACCGACCTCAGCCGTCTTCTTGGCGTTGCGCAACTGTCCGAAGCTGCCAATCTGCCACGAGGCGGAAAGTGGCACGGTGAAGAATTTCAGCGGCTTGTTCCAGTCGGTGCTGGAGAGCTGTCCCTGCGGCGCGATGGCAAGGCTGGGAATGTAAGCGAGTTTGGAGCATTTCAGGTACTCCTGCGTCTCCTGAATCTGGAGGTCGAGCTGCCGCATCGAAAGGTTCTGCGAAAGGCCTTGCTCGATGAGCGCCTGCAGCTGAGGGTCGGTGAAGAACTCACGCCAAGCCTTAGCGCCCCAACCTTGCTCGCTGGTGCCGACTTGTGCCGAGCCGTAAAGACCATCGGTCTGAAGGTCTGAGGGGCGGTCGTAGGACTTGTAAACACCACAGGACGTGAGGCTCGCAGCCACTATTGTAATAAGAAAGAGATGTTTTTTCATTGTGTCGTTATTTTGAGGGTACCTGTCGGCGAACCGACGGGCACACGAGGTGGCTTCTATTTTTCTTTTTCGGCTTCTAACTTCTCTTGTCTGCTATGCTCTTGCTCCATGAGGAACTGCTGGTCGGCTTCCACCTTCATGGCGGGGCGGATCTTCTCCTGGATCCACTCGAAGAAGATGAAGAACACGGGCACGGTGAAGAGGATGGCGAAGGTGCCGACGATCATACCGCCGACAACGCCGACGCCGATCGTGCGGTCGCCATTGGCACCGGCGCCGCTGGCGAAGATGAGCGGCAACATACCGAGCACGCAGGTGAGAACTGTCATCAGAATAGGACGCAGACGTGCTTCAGCGGCGGCGTAGGCTGCCTGCACAATGCCCATGCCCTTGCGGCGACGCTCGAGGGCGAATTCCGTGATCAGGATGGCGGTCTTGGCCAATAGACCGATGAGCATAATCACACCCGTCTGCAGGTAGATATTGTTCTCGATCTGTCCGATGACGTAGAGGTCGTTGCCTGTGAACAAACGGCCGAGGCTCACGCTGATGAAGTTCCACAGCCAGGCGAAGCCGAAGCTGCCCATCAGACCGGCTGGCACGGAGAGGATGACAGCGAAGGGCACAAGGAACGACTCGTAGAGACACGAGAGGATGAGGAAGATGAGGATGACGCAGATGGCGTAGATGAGGATCGTCTGGTTGGACCCCATCTGCTCATATTCCTCGCGCGAGATGCTGCCGTATTCGTAGGTGATGTGTTCGGGCAATGTCTCGGCACGTACCTCATCAATGACGCGCATAGCGTCGGAGGTTGTATAACCCTGAGCGGGCTGCACCATGCAGGTAATCTCGGAGAAGAGGTTGAAGTGCTTGTCGATCTCGGGGCCGAGCACGGGCTTGAGTTTCGCAAACTGCGAGATGGGAGACATGCCGGCCGCTGTGCGAACGTACATGTTCGAAAGGTCGGACTCCGAGGTGCGATACTTGGGGTCGCTCTGCAGCATGACGCGATAGACCTTACCGAACTGGTTGAAGTTGCTGACGTAGGCACCGCCGAGGTAGCCGCTCATGGCCGATAGCACGGCCGAGGGCGAGACACCGGTGAGCTTACATTGTGCGGCATCGATCTCCACCATATACTGCGGGAAGTTGCGGGCATAGGAGGTCATGGCCATCTGGATCTCTTCGCGATCCTGCAGCTTCGTGAGGAACTGTTGCGTCAGATCGAGGAACTCACCCTTGTCGCCGTCGGAACGGTCCTGCAGGTGAAGGTCCACGTTGGAGCCGAGGCCGTAGCCGGGAATCATACCCGGTTCGAAGGCGAAGATCTGTGCCTCGGGAATCTCCTGCATGAATTTGAGCATGAGCATGAGCTTCTTGATGCTCGAACTATGCTCGAGACCCTTGCGCTCGTCCCAATGTTTCAGACGCAGGATGACCATACCGTTGGCAGCACCTGCGCCGCCCATCATGCCGTAACCCGATGTGCGCGAGATGTTCTGGATGTCCTCGTCCTGTTCCACGATGGCCATCACCTTGTCGAGCACACCTTCAGTGTAAGCGAGGTTGCTTCCGGGAGGACAGGTAATATCGACCATCAGCACGCCTTGGTCTTCCTGAGGCACGAGGCCCTTAGGCAGCGCAGTCATGAAGACGACGAGCAGCACCACGGCGATGACGAGGGTCAGCGGAGCCACCCAGCGATGATTGATGACGCCGTGGAGGTGACGGCTGTAGTTGCGTGCCGTGCCGCCATAGACTTTCTCATAACCCTTGCGCGTTCCTTTATTAAGAGCAAGGAAGAAACGGCTGACGGGGTTCTTCGCCACGCGGTCGCTCTTGGCAGGGCGCATGAGCATGGCGCAGAGCGCAGGACACACGACGAGAGCCGAGACGCAGGAGATGCCGACAGCCGTGGCCAGCGTCACACCGAACTGCGTGTAGAACACGCCGCTCGTGCCGGGCATCATCGTCACGGGGATAAACACGGCCATGAAGACGAACGTACACGAGAGCACGGCCATCGTGACGTCGGACATGGCATCCTTGGTGGCCTGGTAGGCGCTGGTGTAACCCGCATCAAACTTCGCCTGCACCGCTTCGACCACCACAATGGCATCATCGACCACCGTACCGATGGCCAGCACGAGGGCGAAGAGCGTCAGCAGGTTCAGCGAGAAGCCAGCAAGCTGCAACGCGGCGAAGGTGCCGACGAGCGAGATGATGATGGAGATGGACGGAATCAGCGTGGCGCGGAAATCCTGAAGGAAGAAATAAACCACGAGGATGACGAGGAGGATGGCGATGATGAGCGTCTCCTCGACATTGGCGATGGACTCGAGCAGGAAGTCGTTGGTGGACATCAGCTGCACGAAATGAATGCCCTTGGGCATCGTCTTTTCCATCTCCTGCAGGGCTGCCGTGAAGCGGTCGTTGGTTTCCTTAGCATTAGCTCCGGCGAGCTGGAAGGCCATGAACGTGACCGACGGCTTGCCGTTGAACTTACCGCTGTAACCGTAGTCGGCCTGTCCGAGTTCCACGTTGGCAACGTCCTTCAGGCGGAGAATCGTGCCGTCGCCCTTGGCCATGATGACGATATTCTTGAACTCCTCGACTTCCTTCAGACGGCCGGTATAGCGCAGTTGGTACTGATAGACGTTATCGACGTTGGCTCCGTGACCGCCTTCCATAGGTTTCTCACCCAGCTTGCCGACAGCGGCTTCGAGGTTCTGCTCGGCCAGGCAGCCAGTGATGTCGCTGGGCACGAGACCATACTGAGCCATCACCTCGGGTTTCAGCCACACGCGCAGCGAGTAGTTGGCGCTCATGGCGAAGACTTCGCCGACGCCCTGCACACGCTTGAGCTGAGGGATGATGTTGATAGCCATATAGTTGCCCATGAAGTTCTGATCGTACTCTGGCACATCGCTGACGATAGAGTTGATCTGCAGCATGGAGGTCTGACGCTTGAACGTCGTGACACCGATCATGGTGACTTCCTGCGGCAGCAAACCTTGCGCCATGGCTGCTCGGTTCTGTACGTTGACGGCAGCCATATCGGGGTTGGAACCCTGCTTGAAGAAGACGGTAATCGTGGCCGTTCCGGAGTTGGAGGCCGACGAAGTCATGTAGGTCATGTTCTCCACGCCGTTGATGCTCTCTTCGAGCGGCTGGATAACGGCCTTTGTAACTGTTTCGGCAGAAGCACCTGGGTAGGTCGCGCTGACCACAACCGTTGGAGGTGCGATGTCAGGGAACTGTTCAACCGGTAGGCTGAAATAGCTGATAGCGCCGAGCAACACGATGACGATGGCGATAGACATAGCCATCACCGGGCGCTTGATAAATATATTGCCTTTCATTGTTTTCTGATTTTCATAGATTGTCTAGATCTTCTAGATCTTCTAGATTCTCTAGATCTTCTAGATTCTCTAGATCCTTATTTTACAAGCGCTCCCTCCTTGACCATACCAGCGCCGTCGGCGATGATTTCATCACCTACGTTGAGGCCGCTGAGGACAATGAATTCCTTGCCCGTGTTGTAGGGTGCCACTTCGATGTTAGTGCCTTCGGCTACGCGCTGGCCGTCCTTCTGCACGACTTTGAACACCTGGTGAACGGTCTGCAGCTGCTTGACGGCTGCGGCGGGGACGATGATGTGATCCTTGATCTCAACAGGGATGACCACGTTGCCCGTGCTACCCGAGTGGAGCAGACCCTTGGGGTTGTTGAACACAGCACGCAGGCTGACGCTGCCCGTGGACTGATCCACAACGCCGCTGGCGGTTTCCACGACGCCCGTCTCCTCATATTCGCTGCCATCGACGAGCTGCAGGCGAACGGCAGGCATAGCCTTTACGGCAGCCTCGGCGGAACCGGCTTCGCGAATCTTCTCAAGCATCTGAGCCTCGTTCATCGAGAAGTAAACATACATCTGATGATTGTCGGAAACGGTGGTCAGCGGCGTAGGAATCGACGGACCCACGAGGGCACCGACGCGATAGGGGAGGGTGCCTACTACGCCGTTGGCAGGACTCTTCACAACGGTGTACGAGAGCGAGTTGGCTGCGTTAGTGACAGCAGCCGTAGCCTGAGCCACGGCAGCCTTGGCCTGGGCGTAGGCATTCTGAGCCGTCTGCAGGTCGAAGTCACCGACAATCTGCTGCTCGTGCAGATTCTTGGTACTCTCGAACGACAGCTTGGCCGTAGCCTCGGCGGCCTTGGCAGCCTCGAGATTGGCGCGAGCCGTGTTCAGCGCTGCCTGATAAGGCACCTGGTCGATGATGAAGAGCGACTGACCCTTCGACACCTTCTGACCCTCGGTGACGCATAGGCGTTGGAGCGTGCCGCTCACCTGAGGCAGCACCTGGATGTCCTGACGGCCACGGATGGTGGCGCTATACTTCGTTTCAATAGTGCGGTTCTCGGCCTTAACCTTCACGGTCTTGTACTCCAGCGGAGTGTTGGCCAATCCTTGCTGCTGTTGCTGCTCGCCCTTGCAGGCCGAAAGCAACAACACGCCAAACGCTGCAACAACGAGCGCTTGCAATTTCATGTTACTTTTCATTTCTATTTTATGATTTTGATGATGGATAGTTGCACCTTAATTTCCGTGCGTAACGCGTACTTAATTTTTAAGCGGGTGCAAAGGTACACCTTTTTTTTGTGAAAAAAGTGCAAAAAGTCACCTGAGACTTGTTTTTTATATCTTTTTATGACTAATTTTGTGCCGCAAAACAAAACAAAAGACTTATGACCGTAGCTTTCAAAGAACTGATTCGAATGTGGGTGACGCAGAAACGACGCGACTTCTCGTGGCGCACATTCTTCGTCGGACTCATTCTGGCCGTCTATTTCATCGTCATCATCTTGGTGATGTATTTCGCTCTTCGCGAGCATTTTCAGGACCGCACGCTTCCCTTTGAGCTGCCTGCCGTCGTGCCCATGCTTGCAGTTTCTGTCATTCCGGCTGATTTGCTGATGAAATTGTTCTGGCGTCGTTCGCCCGTCGAGATGGACGATTACCTGCGCTCGCGACCTGTCACACAGCGCGACTGGAGTCGTTTCATCCTCTTGGACACGGCTTGTGGCGGACTGCAATGGCTGCTGCCGTTGCTGATGACATTCGTCGCAGGACTCATCTTGCCTCTATGGGCGGCGGCGCTGACGCTCGTGCTGACTTATTCATGCGTGATGGTTAATGCGCTGTTCCAGAACTGTTGGCGCCGTGCTCCGGGCAACCAATGGACGTTGCCGTTGGTGCCGGGCTTTTTAGTGTGGATCGTGGCGTCGTATGTCGTGTCGATCATCGGTTTCGTCGTTGTCGGACTGAGTGGCGACGACCCTTCCACGCCCGTTAATTCCGCTGCCGTGGTCTGGGCTACGCTCCTCTGTTCGTTGTTGCTCTTGATGATCAATGTGGTTGCCGGCGTGATCCTCAATTGGTATTTCACCCGTCTGCGCAATCACAACGAAGAGATGCACGCTCCCGTTCACACCGCTGCGCGTTCGCTGGGCGAGGTGTCCGTCTGGAGCATCGAATGGGTACAGCTCCTCCGCAGCAAACGTCTGCGTGTCAGCTTCATCTCCATCGTTGTTGTCTTCTTGTTAAATGTGTATCTGCAACAGATGGCGCCATCGATGGAAACAGATTTCGGTCTGCATGTCAATCCTATGCTGCTCTTTGCCATCGGCTTTCCAAGCATCATCCTTGCCCAATGGGTGTTGGGCATCGAGGCCAATTTCTTCTCCGGCATCTGGACTAAGCCGTGGTCCGTGGAGGGCATCCTGCGACGCAAATACCTCTTCTTCTGCGGCATCTGCGTCTTCATGACGTTGTTGGTTATTCCCGCCGTGCTCTTCATGCACATGTCGCCGTTGGCGCTGTTAGCCGCTTTGCTGTTCTCGTGCGGTGTCTTCATCCTGCCGTTCATGGCCACTTGTCTGTTCAGCTCGCGTATGGATCTCTTTGCCTCTGCATTCTTCAACTATCAGGGCGGTAACAAGCAGCTTAACGTCTTCTCGTTCATCATGTTCGTGCCCATGATTATCTACTTCGGCGCCTATTACCTCTTGCCCACGTTGTGGGCACATCTCGCCACCGCCCTTCTCGGCCTTCTCGGCCTTCTGCTTCATCGCTGGTACATCCATTGGATTGCTACCCTGTGGTTCAAACGCAGATATGCCATCATGGAACGTTGGCTGTCAGAATAGTCACATTACATTATACATTATACATTATACATTTTACTACGGGACGTGCCCGTGCTCAATATGGAACTCAAGATAGAAAATCTCAAGAAAGTCTATGGCGACAAAGTAGCCCTCGACTTACCCGAATTAACCGTTCGCAGCGGAGAACTTGTCGGCCTCGTCGGCAACAATGGAGCAGGCAAGACCACGCTCCTGCGACTCATCCTCGACCTCATCAAAGCCGACAACGGGCGTGTGCTCTCCGATGGTCGTGACGTCACCGGTGCCCGCGACGGCCACCCTGCCGACTTCAAGGCCGCTGATTCCCTGGCCTGGAAGCGCTACACGGGGTCGTTCATCGATGGCCGTTTCCTCATCGATTTCTACACCCCCGAGGAATATTTCACGTTCATCGGCAAGCTCTACGGCCTCACTGAAGATGCTGTGCGCGAACGTCTCACCAAGTACGAACCCCTGATGCACGACGAAATCCTTGGCACGAAGAAGTACCTGCGCGACTTCTCCGAGGGCAACCGCCAGAAGATAGGCATCATAGGGGCTATGATGATTCATCCCAAGGTGCTGCTCCTCGACGAGCCCTTCAACTACCTCGACCCCTCGTCGCAGATTGTCGTGGCGCGACTCATCGCTGACATGAACCGCGAACTCGGCACCACGGTGCTCATCTCGTCGCACAACCTGTCCTTCGTCTCGGATATCTCCACCCGCATACTCCTGCTCGAAAAAGGCAAGTTGATCAAGGATCTTGCCAACGTGGAAGGAAGCGCTATAGCGGAGCTTAACAGCTACTTTAACGCAGAAGCGTAAGTGACTGAAGACTAATGACGGTATAAGGAACGATTATGCAAATAATGAAGCAGCCCTGCAGGACATAAGTTCTTGCAGGGCTGTATCTTGAACGATGCTTTCGGGAAAGCGTTTCTATACTTCGTAGTTGAGGTATTTGAAGCGTTTGATGCTGCGTTTCGGCGTCTTTTCGAACTCCTCGGGAACGAGCTTGATGGCATGGAGTCGTGCGTAGGAAGGCACGATTCGATTGAGCTCCTGACGGTTCTCCTCCATCTGGGCTTCGAGCATGGCATCCGACAGTCCTCCGGCCTTGACTTCTTCGGGGTCTGCATAGACGAGGCCATATAGCTTTTCGTCCTTCTGAATGATCACACACTCTGTCACGTAGGGCAGCGATGACAGCTTGTCCTCAATCTCCTCGGGATAGATGTTCTGTCCGTTGGCGCCGAGGAGCATGTTCTTGATGCGGCCGCGAATGAACACGAAGCCGTCTTCATCCATGATGCCGAGGTCGCCGGAATGGTACCATCCGTCCTTGTCCAAAGCCTGTGCTGTGGCTTCCTCGTTCTTGTAGTATCCGAGCATGACATTGGTGCCACGAATGAGTATCTCGCCGGGCTTATGCTGCGGGTCGCTGCTGTCGATGCGTACTTCCATGCGGTCCACGGGCTTGCCGCACGAACCAGGTTTGTAGCTTTGCCATCCGGCGTAGCACACGATGGGCGCACATTCCGTGGTACCATAGCCGACGGTGTAGTTGAAACCGATGTCGTGCAACACGGCTTCGATGTCCTGGCTGAAGGCTGCGCCGCCGACGATGATCTCGATGAAGTTGCCGCCGAAAGCCTGTTGAAGCTTGTGGCAGATTTCTGCCTTGACACGTTCGCGAAGGAACGGCGTGTGCAGGGCAAGCTTCACCACGGGAGTCTGCATCTTGGGGATGACGGCCTTGCGCACGATCTTTTCGATAATCAGGGGCACGGCAACGATCAGCCTCGGCTTCAGGTCCGCAAAGGCGCTCAGCAGCACGGCGGGCGACGGTGTCTTGGCCAGGAAATGAACGTGCAGACCATGCAGGAACTCGTAGATGAACTCGAAGGCCATGCCGTACATGTGGGCCATGGGGAGCATCGCCAGGACCTTGTCGCCGGGACCCATCTGGGTGCCGAGGCGTCCGACGGCGAAATCGTAGTTGCTCCACAGGGCGCGGAAGGGAATCATGACGCCCTTTGAGTTCGATGTCGTGCCGCTCGTGTAGTTGAGCACGGCGAGTTCATCGGGCTGATCGACGTAGTAGTGGATGTCGGAAGCACGGAAGTTGCGCGGATATTTCTCGCCGAACAAGCGGTTGAGGTTCTCTCGCGCGTACCTTACTTTTTCCGTACGTCCCACGAGCAGCGCATATTCGTCGTTGTTGTTGCCGATGATGCCTTCGAGATGGGGCATTTTGTCGGCATCCAGCTTCGGCCACACCTGGTCGCCGACGAACAGCAGCTTGGCCTCCGAGTGGTTCACGATGTCGTGGATCTGCTCGGGGTGGAATTCATGAAGAATGGGAACGGCTACGGCACCATAGGTGAGCGTGGCAAAGAACGCGATGCCCCAGCGCGAACTGTTGCGGCCGCAGATGGCAATCTTGTCGCCGTGCTGAATGCCTGAGGCTTCGAAGATGATGTGCAGCTTCTCGATGATGCGGGCCACATCCTTATTCTGGAACGTTTGGACACCGTAGTCACTCAGACCGTCCAAGTCCCAGTGCTTCTGTAAACTTTCTTGTACGCAAAGGTTAAAACTCTTACACTCCATATATCGTTAGTTATTTGTTGATTTTTAGACTTCGTAGTTAAGGTATTTGAATCGTTTGATGCTCTTCTTGGGCGTTTTCTCAAACTCTTCGGGCATCTGTTTGATGGCGCTCAGGCGGCAGTACACGGGCACAATCTGATTGAGCTGCATGCGGTTCTCCTCCATGATGCCTTCGAGGGCGCTGGGGCTGATGTGTGCTTTCTTCAGCTCGTCGGGGTCGGTGTAAACGAGTCCGTAGAGTTTCTCTTCTTTCTGAATGACCACACATTCGGTCACGAAGGGCAGCGAAGCCAGCTTGTCCTCGATTTCCTCGGGGTAGATGTTCTGCCCGTTGGCGCCGAGGAGCATGTTCTTGATGCGTCCGCGGATGAACACGTTGCCTTCGGCGTCCATGATGCCCAGGTCTCCAGTGTGGTACCATCCTTCGCTGTCGAGCGTCGCCTCCGTGGCTTCGTCGTTCTTGTAGTACCCGAGCATGACGTTCATGCCGCGAGCCAAGATCTCTCCGGGCTTGTTCTGTGGGTCGTTGCTGTCGATGCGCACTTCCATGCGCGGCGCTGCCTTACCGCAGGAGCCTTGTTTGAATTTATCCCACGGTGCGTAGCAGATGATGGGCGCACATTCCGTAGCGCCGTAGCCGATGGTGTAGTTGAAACCGATGCCTTTGAGGAAGACTTCGATGTCCTGGTTCATGGCAGCTCCGCCGACGATGATCTCGTAGAAATTGTCGCCAAAGGCTTTCTGCATCTTGCGACGTATGTTCAGCTTCACACGGTCGCGAAGCAGGGGCGTCATCAGGGCCAGCCGGATGGCGGGAGCCTTGATCTTCGGGAAGATAGCCTTGCGCACGATCTTCTCGATGAGCAGGGGAACGGCGATGACCACCTTGGGCTTCAGCTCCGAGAAGGCTTTCAGCAGCACCGTGGGCGAGGGTGTCTTGCCCAGGAACGTCACGTGGGCACCGCATGTCATCTCGTAGAGGAACTCGAAGGCCATGCCGTACATGTGTGCCGTAGGCAGGATGCTCACGACGTTGTCGCCTTTCTTGACGTAGTCGTGATACACTTCGTGGGCAAATTCCACGTTGCTCCACAAGGCGCGATAGGGTATCATGACGCCCTTCGAGTTCGATGTCGTGCCGCTCGTGTAGTTGAGCACAGCCATCTCCTCGGGGTCATCGACATAGTAATTGAGGTCGCGGGCGCGGAAGTTCATCGGGAAACGTTCGCCGAACAAACGGTTGAGGTTCTCGCGCGCGTACCTTACTTTATCCGTACGTGCGTGAAGAATACGATACTCATCGCTCGAGTTGGCAAAGACACCTTCCAGTCCGGGCATCTTCTCCACATCGAGCTGCGGCCACACCTGGTCGCCGACGAACAGCAGCTTGGAATCGGAGTGGTTCACGATGTCGTGGATCTGTTCGGGGTGGAACTCGTGCAGGATCGGCACTGCCACGGCGCCGTAGGAGAGGGTAGCCAGGAAAGCGATACCCCAACGCGACGTGTTGCGGCCGCAGATGGCTACTTTGTCGCCATGTTCGACGCCGGAGGCCTCGAGGATGATGTGTAACTTTTCTATGATACGGGCTACGTCCTTGTAGCGGAAGGTTTGAGCGCCGTAATCCGACAATGCGTCAAGATCCCAATGATCTTGGATACTTTTTTGTATTCGGGCGTTAAAACTTGGACAATTCATTGCACATTTTTTGAAAACGTGTGCAAAGGTACGTTCTTTTTTGCACACTTGCAAATAAATTGAGCAAAACTCATCCTTTTTATTAAAATAATGATTACCTTTGCAGCAAAATCAACCAATAAATATACAAAATCGTATGAAACACTTCCTTCTTTCGCTGGCTCTCGCAGTCAGTTTTGTATGTTGCAACGCCGTTGCAGCCAACGCCGCCTCGAAGCCCGGCTCATTCCGTGTTGGCGACAAGACCTTCCTTCTCAACGACAAGCCCTTTGTGGTCAAAGCTGCCGAAGTGCACTATCCTCGTATCCCACGTGAGTACTGGGAGCAACGCATACAGATGTGCAAGGCCCTCGGTATGAACACGCTGTGCATCTACGTCTTCTGGAACTTCCACGAGCCGCAGATGGACAACTTCCTCTTCACCGGTCAAAATGACGTGGCTGCTTTCTGCCGACTGGCTCAGAAGAATGGCATGTACGTCATCGTGCGCCCCGGTCCTTACGCCTGTGCCGAATGGGAGATGGGCGGTCTGCCCTGGTGGCTGCTCAAGAAAAAGGACATACGCCTTCGCGAGCAG
>JAEEHP010000282.1 GCA_016280855.1 Bacteroidaceae bacterium | reverse complement strand
AGTCCAACAACAACGGCCTGCCGACTGGCATCGTTGACATGGCCGACGAAGGCTCACAGCAGCCTGCTGACGACAATGTCTATGACCTCAACGGCCGCATCGTCCGTCAAGGCACCACGTCACTCGAAGGTCTGCCTCGTGGCATCTACATCGTAGGCGGCAGGAAAGTGGTCAAATGATAATATCGTAAATATTCACTGATCAATAGAAAATATAGTTAATAAATAAGTGGTTAATTAAGTAGTTTGTTAGTTAGTTATCTAGTGAATCTTGTTGAGGCCGGCTCGGACGACTTGGTCCGGGCTACCTCACAAGAGAAAAAACAACAAAAAACTCATCACTTGATTGTTTAAATCTCAATAATCAATTTACAATAACCTATTATGAGGGAATAACGCATGATGCGAACATCTATAGGACTGAACGTCGATAGCTATAGGACTGTCGGCCGAAAGCTATAGGGCTTCCATTGCCTGAAAGGCAAAAAAAAGCGTAAAATTCAGCCTTGTCATTCTTTCGTTTCATTATTTTGTATATCTTTGCACGCAGAAACCCTTAAAAGCCAAGATTATTATGATAAGAAAAGGATTCGTAGCGGCGATGATGGCGGTGGCCTTCACGCTGACGGCACAAGCGCAAGTGACAGGTGATGTCGCCATCGAGAGCGGCCCCTTCGAGGCGAACTGGGAGAGCCTGAAGGCTTGGGAGTGCCCCGAGTGGTTCCGCGATGTCAAGTTCGGCATCTGGGCACACTGGGGACCACAGTGCCAGGCCGAGAGCGGCGACTGGTATGGCCGCGGCATGTATCAGGAGGGCGGATGGCAGTACAAGTACCACGTGGCGCACTACGGCTCGCCCGCCGACTTCGGCATGAAGGATCTATGCCACGCTTGGAAGGCTGAGAAGTGGGATCCGGATGCGCTGGTGAAATTGTATAAGAGCGTGGGCGCGCAGTTCTTCTTCACGCTGGGTCAGCACCACGACAACTTCGACCTCTGGGACTCGCCCTATCAGGAGTGGAACTCTGTGCGCATAGGTCCGAAGCGCGACATCGTGGGCGAGTGGGCTAAGGCCTGCAAGCGCTACAAGCTGCCCTTAGGCGTCAGCATCCACGGCGCCCATGCCTGGACGTGGTTCGAGGGTGCACAGAAGTTCGACGGCAACCTGACGCGCGAGGACGGCTACAAGCCTAACCCCGACGGCACAGAGAAATGGTGGAAGGGACTCGACCCGCAGGAACTCTATGCCCAGCGCCATGAGCGCAGCCGTGGTTGGGAGAACCCGGGCAGCGTGCACGGCCAGTGGGACTGGAAGAACGGCGCGTCGCTGCCCTCCGAGGCCTTCAAGCGTAAGCTGCAGAACCGCGTGCTCGAGCTCATCAACGACTACGACCCGCAAATCCTCTACTTCGACGACACCGTGCTGCCGTTCTACGGCTGCGACGACCAGGTCGGGCAGAACATCCTCGCCCATTTCTACAACCACAGCGCCAACCGTCACGGCGGCCGCCAGCAAGTGGTGGCAACGGGCAAGATACTCAACGACGAGCAGAAGCAGCTGATGCTCTGGGACGTGGAGCGAGGCATCCCCGACCGCGCACAGCCACTGCCCTGGCAGACCTGCACGTGCATCGGCTCGTGGCACTACGACCGCGGCATCTACGGCCGCGGCGCCTACAAGTCGGCAGGCCGCGTGGTGCGTATGCTGGTGGACGTGGTGAGCAAGAACGGTTGCCTGTTGCTCAGCGTGCCCCTCCGCGGCGACGGATCGCTGGACGAGAAGGAGATGGCCATACTCAACGACCTGAAGGCGTGGATGGACGTCAACAAAGAGAGTATAATAGGTACGCGTCCGTGGACCACCTTCGGCGAAGGGCCGTTGGCAGAGAAGGCCAACCCGCTCAACGCACAGGGCTTCAACGAGAACATCAACTACACCAGCCGGGACATCCGCTTCAATGCCAAGGGCAAGACGATCTATGCCACCGTCATGCAGTGGCCCGAGAACCGCAGCGTCGTCATCAAGAGCTTCGCCACCGGCGCCCCGACGATGGCGGGTGCAAAGGTGCGCAGCGTCAAGCTGTTAGGCTACGGCAAGGTACCCTACAGCGTCGATGAACGAGGACTCCACGTAGCATTGCCCGAAACGCATCCCGGCGGCGACATCGCTCCCGTGCTGGCGGTGAGGGTGAAGGGGAATGAAGAATGAAAGCCCCTCTCCGGCTCCCCCCGTGGGGGGGAGGGAAATGAAGAATGAAGAATGAAGAGTGAAGAATAAAAGTTACTTGGAAATTAGATAGAGATTAACGATTGAGGAGTGAAAAGTGAAGTCTTTTTGCTTTTTTAAGATAGTTAAAGGCTGTAAAAAGAAAGAAAAAGTGTAATTTTGCCCCGCAAAAGAGCAATTAAACGCAATAAGCTAACTATTTCATCATTTATTAACTAAACAAATTCTGTATGAGAAAACGCTACTTCTTATCCCTCCTCTTAGGGATGATGGCACTGGGCGCAACGGCTCAGACTCATTTCACGGTGCTCGAGGATATGACCTCGAAGCTGCAGAATGCCAACTTCAAGACAGGTACTCCTGTGGCCTACACGATTCGCACCTATGACTACGACATCCCCGACCAGGTTGGTTTCGGCGCTGGCGGCGAAGGTCTGTATGGGCAGCAGGAAGTGCCGGGCTGGACGGCTGCTGACCCCTCGGACAACTGCTGGATGGCGCGTGACGCCCGCACGGATGGCAGCAACGCCCGTGCAGCCGGTATCTTCGCTTATGACCTCGACAGCCAGACCGGTCTGGGCGGTGAGTATTACCCCCGCATCGAAGGCGGCGACACACAGGGCCTCGGTATGGTGGCCGTGTGGGGTGCCAACCTCGTCTATTCGCAGCATGTCAGCCTGCCCGCAGGCGACTACCTGCTCATTGCCAAGGTGTGCAACGTCGCCGGAACGGGCGAGGTGAGCAACAACTTCGGCTTCAAGGTTGACGACGAGACCTACTACCGTTCGAAGATGAACTCCTTCCCCCAGCAGGCCGTCCTCGAAGGCGAGGGCAAGGATTGCTGGGTCGAGGACACCGTCATCTTCCGCCTCGCAGCAACCGCTGAGGGCGATGTCCTTATCGGATACTCCTTCGGTGCCGGTTCCGGCTCCGCTCCCCACCTCTTCGTGGACAACGTGCGCCTGCTCAAGGTTGACCCCTCCGGTCTCGACCAGCAGCAGATTGCTGAGGCTAAGGCCACGCTGAAGCAACTCATCGACGAAGGCAAGCGCCTGCATGTCGATACCTCCGCTTCAGAATCCGTCTATAACAATCCCAGCGCTACGCTGGCTCAGGTGGAGGCTGCCATCGAGAAGCAGAAGGCCCTGAACGCCGACGCCATCACCGACCTCTCGGAGTTCTTCATCATGAACCCCCACTTCTCCATGGACGATCCCATCACCGATGGTATCTGCACCTATGACTATGACATGGAGAAGAACGGCGTCACGCACTACGGCATGCAGCCCGTGAAGAGCTGGGTGGCCAACCATCCCGCCACAAATGCTTATGCCAGCGGTGTCCTCGAGACAGGTACTACGGCTTGGATCGGCGGCACACAGTTCACACCTCCTGCCACGCTCTCTGACGGCAGCACGGGCAAGCTGCTCGGCTTCGTCACCTGTTGGACCGGTAGCATCCAGTACACACAGCACGTCAACCTGCCCGCCGGCTCCTACACCCTCACCATCTCCTACTACAACTCGGGCGGCGCTAACGCCGTAGCCAAGAACCTCATCGGCTTCATCACCGACGACGGCGACGAATACCTGGGCGAGACAACCACCTTCCCCGTCGGACAGTGGGGTAAGGAGACCATCACCTTCACGCTTGACGCCGAGACCGCCGGTAACTTCTCGCTCGGCTACACGTCCACCAACTCTGGTTCGGCCAGCATGCCTCACTTCTTCCTCGACGGTATCTCCCTCTTCTACGAGGGTGAGCTGGAGTTCGACCCGTCGCTGCTTGCTCTGCAGGGTACGGTGAACAACGCCGAGGAGTATGAGTACCAGGTCTTCTACTCCGGCCTGAAGGCTGAGTTCGAGGACGCCGTCTCCGAAGGCCGTTCGCTCGTCAGCTCGCAGAGCTCCGACGCTGAGGCCAACAAGGCTGCCATGGAGAAGATCACATCGATGCTGCAGGAGGTGATGGAGAGCATCGCCGACTACGAGCGTCTGCAGAAGTTCTACGACGAGGTGCTCTATCCCGCTGAGTCGAAGTATGCCGGTCAGCCCGACATCCAGAGCCGCATCATCGACCTCGAGGACGAAGTCGATGTCGCCCTGCAGGAAGGTTCGTGGGACAAGGCTAAGATCGACGAGGTCATCGCCAGCCTGCCTGCCCTCATCAAGGAAGAGACGCAGAAGGCCTGGGATGCTGCCGTCAGCGCCGGCACGAAGCTGGACGAGGATCTCGACATCTCGCCGCTCTTCGACACCCTCGGCGTCACCTATAGCACCACCGCACAGCAGGGCGGCAACGTGCCTGACAAGCAGTGGACGTACGGCAGCGCCAGCAACTTCAAGACGCAGTTCGGCACCGCCGAGGTGTGGAACCAGAGCCCCTTCGAGGTCAGCCAGACCCTCGCCGACATGCCCGCTGGAACTTACACCGTCACGACGCGTGCCTTCTACCGCACAGCTGACAACGCCACGAACTACAGCAACTACGATCCCAGCGCACATTATGCCTTCGTCTTCGCCGGCCACAACCGCGCTCCGCTGACCAACGTCGTGGAGATCGGCACCAGCGAGGAAGGCAAGGCAGGTTACACCGACGCCGGCGGCATCTACGTGCCCAACAGCCAGGAAGCTGCACACAACGTGTTCGAGGATCCCACACTCATCAGCAAGGTGACCTCCAGCACACGCACCGTGCTCACCGAAGCCGGCGACCTCACCTTCGGCATCAAGGCCGACCAGATGGACGGCAACTGCTGGGTCGTATGGTACACCTTCGAGATCGCTTACAACGCCGTTGACGAGAGCATCATCAACGACGAGCTGCAGGCTCTCATCGACGAGGCTGACATGAAGGCTAACTCCGACGAGGACGCCGTCATGGTCATCGCAGGCAACCAGAAGACGCTGGCCAATGCCATCCAGAAGGGACAGACTGCCCTCAACGGTTCGTCCGACGAGAAGAAGGCTGCCATGAGCGACCTCACCGCTGCCATGAAGCAGGTCGAGGAGGGTGCTGCCCTGCTCAAGAACTTCGAACAGGCTACCATCGATGCCCTCAACTTCCTCGAAGGTGTTGATTACGCCTCCTCCGACACTGAATTCAAGGAACTGGCCGACAAGATGGAGGACGACTACTTCTTCGCCAGCAACGAAGAGCTGAAGAAGGTCATCGACAGCTTCCCCGTCGCTCAGGCTAAGTTCTGCCTCAACCGCACCGACTTCAACGACGCTGCACTCGACAATCCCATCGACATCACCGGTGTGATCCTCAACAACAGCTTCAACAGCAATGCCAACAACTGGACCATCTACGGCACCGACGAGAACGGCCGCATCGGTCAGAACCAGGGTCGCCAAGGCGCCAGCTACACCAATGAAGAGGACGGCATTGCCATCGAATCCTTCGTCGAGGCTTGGCGTCCCGACGGTGCCGTGCTCAGCGACGGTTCCATCTACCAGCGCCTCGTCGTCACCCTGCCGAAGGGCTACTATCGCCTCTCCTGCGACGGTTATGCCACCAACCAGGCTGCTATTCCCGACGAGGGCATCCAGGGTATCGGTCTCTATGCCAAGAACGGCAGCGAGTGGAACTGGACGCCCATGGGCATCAGCGAGACAGCCGGCAAGCCCCAGACATGGGTCCGCGACTTCTACGCCGACGGCACGAGCCAGACGGAGGTCGGTATCTACGTGAGCGCAACAAATGCTTCGTGGGTAGCTGCCGATAACTTCACCCTCTTCTTCCTCGGACAGGATACGCCCGATGCCATCAAGAGCGTCAACGCTCAGGCTACGGGTGATGCCAAGATCTTCAACCTCGCCGGCCAGCGCGTCAGCAAGGCTCAGCGCGGCATCTACATTGTCAACGGCAAGAAAGTGGTGGTGAAGTAAAAAACATCTCACCTGTCAGAAAAGGATTAAGGCGCCTATTTGGGCGCCTTAATCTTTAGCAATAATATATCAGTTGGCACAGAAGATGTTTTATAAGACAACGAATTTCACGAATTAAACGAATTCTTCTTCATGTCCCATGGAACCGACCACCTGTCTTCGCGCAGCCGCGACGCAGCATAGCCGTCGCAAATTCGTAAAATTCGTATAATTCGTTGTTTATAAATAGAGGAAATGCGTTATTGCTTAATCTTTTTCACCTGTTCGATAATCGTCGTGTCCTCGTGGACGGTAGCCTTGAGCGTGTCGGGGTGTATGGCCACCATGGTTCTCGACAGCCGGTGGCGTGCCTGATAGATGCTGTCCTCCTGCCAGTAGGGCGGCTGGTTGTCCTCGTCGGTCGAGAAGCCGAGGTTCAGCACCGGTTTCTCGCGCGGCGGTTCGTAAACGAAGGGAACCTTGCCAGGCACGAAGGGTGTGATCTCAACGGGTCGCCAACCGTACTGGATGATGTCCAGCTGCCGCGCCGCAGCCCGCGAGAGGTCGATGGAGAACTTGCGCGAGTAGGGACCGCGGTCCGTCACCTGCACGACAACCTCCTTGCCGTTGGTCAGGTTGCGCACCCGCAGCCATGTGCCTAAGGGATATTTCAGATGGGCGCACGTCATGCTGTCGCGATGGTATTTCTCGCCGTTGCTCATCGTGCGGCCATGGAAATAATCGGCATAGTAGGAAGCATTGCCTCGTTGCGGCTTCAGTTGCTGTGCAACGACATGCAAAGGAATGCACGCACACAGGCATAAGAGGAGCTTAAAAGGCTTCATGAGATGCATTATTAGGGGTTTTCGGGGCGCAAGGTAGTCATTTTATGCCGTCTGACCAACAATTTTCACTTTTTTATGCCTTTCATTGAACGAAAATGCCTAACTTTGCACGCTCATTTAGTCATTTTAAGCATAAAACACCCATTTTTTATATCCTACATGGAAACAATCATCAAGCAAGACAGCACCACTCAGGAGAACGACAATATGTTGTCGTTGCGCGACATCATTGACATCTTTATTTACAGATGGAAATGGTTCGTCCTTTCCGTCATCCTCTGCCTCGGCATCGGTTACCTCTACCTCATGACCAAGCCCAACATCTACCAGCGTTCGGCCGTCATGCTGGTGAAGGACGACTCGGGGTCCAACGGAGGATCATCGCGTAGCAATCGTGGCGGCACCGACGCCCTCATGCAGCTCAACGGCGTCATGATGGGGTCGAGCGTCAAGAACGAGGTCTATATCCTGCAGAGCCATCAGCTCATGAAGGAGGTCGTGCGCGAGCTGAAACTGGATGTCAACTACATCTATCGCCATCGCCTGCAGACCGTGCGTCTCTACGATGTCAAGCCTTTCACCGCACAGTTCGACTCCGCCGAGACCAAGCATCCTTTCAGCTTCAAGGTCACCGTTAGCGGCGACAAGGGACACATCACCGATCTCGTGACACAAAACGGCGAAACAGGCTTCGACCAGTACGTCAAGTTCGGACAGAAGGTGAAGACGCCCGTCGGAAACATCACGCTCATGCCCGAGAAGCGTTACCTCAAGCAGTTCGACGGCGAGGAAATCACCGTCGTGCGCACCACCGTCGAAGCCGCAGCAAACAGCTACGGAGGTCCCCTCAACGCCAGCGAGATGGACAAGATGAGCACGCTCGTCGCCATCACCTACACCGACCACAACATACGGCGCGCCGAGGATATCCTCAACGCCGTGCTCGAAGCTTACAAGCGCAGCATCATCATCGACAAGAACCGCATCGCTGAGTCAACGGCAGCCTTCATCACCGAGCGCATCAACATCATCTCGAAGGACTTGAGCAAGGTCGAGGGCGAGATAGCAAGCTTCAAGCAGGCCAACCGCATCGTCGATGTCAAGGGCGACGCCAACCAGTACCTCCAGCAGTCGAGCGCCGCACGCCAGCGTACCATACAGCTGGAGTCGCAGGTCAGCGTCGTGCAGTATCTCCTCGACGACCTGCGTTCCAACACGGGCACCAACAAGCTTATCCCGTCGCTCGGCGGTCTCACCGATGCGGGCATCCAGACGCAGATCTCGAAGTACAACGATGCCATGCTGCTCCGCAACCGTCTGGTCGAGAGTGCCGGCGATAACAATACGCAGATCCAGCAACGCGATCAGGACCTGATGCAGATGCGCGCCACCATCATCGCCTCGACGCAGGCCTACCTCGCCTCGCTGAACCTGCAGCTACAGCGTGCACGTCAGGAGGAGTCCGGACTGAGCTCCAACATCGCTGCCGTGCCGCAGAAGGAGAAGGAAATCATCGACATCACACGTCAGCAGAGCATCAAGGAAACGCTCTACACCTACCTCCTCAACAAACGTGAAGAGACGGCCCTGCAGCTGGCCATCACCGAGGCGAACATACGCATCATCGAAACGCCCTTCGGCTCCAATGCCCCCATCTCGCCGCGCAAGAAGATCATCATGCTCATCGCCTTGCTCATCGGCATCGCACTGCCCTTCGCCTTCTTCTACCTCCGCAACCTGCTGAACATGAACGTGCGGGGGCGCAAGGACATCGAGGAGAACACCACCATTCCCGTCCTCGGCGAAGTGCCTCACCGCAAGGAAGGCATCAAGGATTCAGAGATTGTCGTGGGCGACCAGAAGACCGACCCCATCAACGAAGCCTTCCGTATGCTGCGCTTCAGCCTCAGCTTCATCAAGAAGGATGCGCGCGTCATCATGTTCACCTCCACCATGCCGGGCGAGGGCAAGACGTTCATCTCGCGTAACTTCGCCGTCACACTCGGCATGACAGGCAAGAAGGTCGTGCTCGTGGACACCGATATCCGTAAGCGTACGCAAAGTAAGCTCGCCGGTAATATCCACAAGGAAGGTCTCACCTCCTACCTGCGCGGCTCCACCGACGACATCGAGCGTCTGGTCGTTAAGGAATGCCCGCAGTACAACGTCGATATGATGCCCGCCGGCATCGTGCCTCCCAACCCCACGGAGCTCCTCATGAGCGACCGCCTCGAACAGCTCGTCGAAGAACTCAAGAAGTGCTACGACTATGTCATCATCGACAACGTGCCGGCGCAAGTCGTGGCCGACGCAGGCATCGTCAACCGCGTGGCCGAGGTGACCATCTACGTGGTTCGCGAAGGCAAGATTGACCGTCGCTACCTGCCCGAGCTCGAACGCCTCTACCGCGAGAAGAAGTTCAACCACCTCTGCATCATCATTAATGATGCCAAGGCCGCACAGAAACAGTACGGCCGTTACGGCTACGGCTATGGCTACGGTTATGGCTACGGCTACGGTTACGGCCTCTCGGACAAGGAGAAACGAGAAGAGAAGAAGAAATAACTTTAGGTTATAAGGTTATAAGGTTATAAGGTTTTTAGGTTATAAGGTTATAAGGTTATAGCTCGCGATATTTGAGTCATTTCATAGGTTCACCCCCGTCCCTTCTCATTGGCAGAAGGAACGGGGGTGATGTTTTCATGCACATGCCCAATGGCACGTGCCTATGACCTTAGCCTGCTATAAGGCTTCGAGCATCCGCTTGATGACCACTTGCGCTGAAATCTCGCGGTTGGCCGCTTCGGGGATGACGAGGCTGCGGGGCGACTCGATGACATCGTCCGTCACAATCATATTGCGGCGAACGGGCAGGCAGTGCATGAAATGGGCATCGTTGGTTACGGCCATCTGACGGGCGCTGACGCACCAGTCCATCATTGTGTGGTAGTCGTGCAGCACCTTGCCATAGTCCTCGGGACGTGTGACGCCCGGACAGCTCCAGTTCTTGGCATAGATGAAGTCAGCCCCTTCGAAAGCTTTCATCTGGTCGTACTCCACACGAGCTCCCTGCACGAACTGCGGGTCAAGCTCATAGCCTTCGGGGTGGGTGATGACGAAGTCGATGCCAAGTCCCTGTTGGGAAGCGGCCAGCATCCATTCGGCAAAAGAGTTGGGAACCGCCT
>JAEEHP010000281.1 GCA_016280855.1 Bacteroidaceae bacterium | reverse complement strand
ACAGCACGACCGCACTACGTTGCAGCCCACGGGAGCCCGTGCCTACGAGTTGCCGTCCTATTGCCCCGTGGAGAGTGCTGCCATCGTCGAGCTGCTCATGGCGTTGGAACATCCCTCCGAGCGCGTCAAGAAGGCCGTGACGGCCGCCATGCGTTGGTTCGACGACCACAAGCTGACGGGCTACCGCGTGGAGCGCGCCTCTGAGCCAGGTTCACCACAGCCCGACACACGTCTAGTGCGCGATGCTCAGGCTGCTCCACTTTGGGCGCGCTTCTATGACCTTGTCCACGCCGAACCTTTCGTCTGCGACCGCGACGGCATACCCCGCCGCCATCTCGAACAGATAGGCAGCGAGCGTCGCAACGGCTATGCGTGGTACGGCAACCGCCCTGCACGCCTCTATGCCCTCTACGAACAATGGGCTGATAAGCATCATGTTAGCGACCGAGCCGACATCAGCCTCCGAACCCCTGGCGGCAACGAAACGGGACGCATCGAATGGTTTCGCCGTCCTGCTATGCACGAGGCAGACGTCGACGGCGTCGTTCATCCCGTCGACATCATACAACTGGCCATCGAGCTAGCTCCTTTAAAGCCTACGGAACCCTTCAAGATACTCATCCGCAAAGGCGTGTATCATCAGAAAGTCATCATCGACCGACCGAATATCGTGCTAGTAGGCGAAGACCGCGACAGCACCATCCTCATCTTGGCTGAGGCCCGCGAGAAGATGACCAACACCACCTACCACGGCAAGCCTGTGGGCAACGGCGTCATCATGCTGCAGGAAGGTGCCGACGACTGCATCATCAGCGGGTCGACCGTATATAACAACTTCGGCTCGGGCGTGGAGCCCGGCAACACCACCAATGAGATGGCCATCTACGGACGTGCCGACCGTACCATCGTCATCAACTGCAACGTATGGGCCGACGGCAACGACGCCTTGTCGCTGTGGCCTCCGGGCGGCGGCTTCTCCTACCATGCCGACCTCTTCCTACGCTGCCCGGGCATCGACTTCCTGTGTCCGCGCGGCTGGTGCTACGCCACCCGTTGTCATTTCCTCGGCAACCGCCGCGCCATCATCTGGCATGATGGCAGTAACGACAAGGACAAGAAGCTTGTCATCACTGATTCCTATTTCGATGCCAAGTCTCCCACACCGCTTGGCCGTTACCACCATGATGCCCAATTCATCCTCCTCAACTGTCGTATGTCATCGCAGATTCTCGACCGCGACATCGAATATGCCTATATTAAAAAGCAACCCGACCCGTGGGGCCTGCGTGCCTTTTATTTCAATTGCTCCCGCGAGGGCGGCCATAGTGGGTGGCTCCGTGACAACCTCAATCAAATGAAGGAAGCCCCTGCTTCTCACGAGATTACTGCCCGCTGGACATTCCGCGGTCAATGGGATCCCGAAGCCCGCATCCGAGAGCTATGGCACATCTTGGCCTATTAAACGACCAACGATAGCTCTTTATCAGCCAACAATTTTCCTTCTTCTTTATACAACGAATTATACTAATTAAACGAATATTAGCTTGCATCGTGTCTATAAGAAGATACGACTATAGGACAAGAAATAATTCGTCTAATTTGTATAATTCGTTGTCTTATAAAACATTCTCTGTGCCTACTGATATATCATTGCTTAAATATTTGCCTGCGCGATGATGTCCTGTATGACGAGTCCGGCGAGGGTGAAGCCGAAGATGGCGGTGGTGTGGGCAAGGGTGCCGTTGTAGGGTGCGGAGTCGGCGGGCAGCGGGCCGAGGTTGGGCTGCAGTTCGGGCGAAAAGACTACGCGGAACTTGCGACGGGGAAAGGTCTTCGAGCGTTTGAAATGCTGGCGCAGGGCACGGGCCAACGGGCAGCCTTTGACGTTCCAGAACTCATCGGAGCGAATCTGCGAGGCATCTGTCTTCATGGCTGCCCCCATCGACGAAAAGAAACGGACATGAGCAGGTAGGGCGGTGGCGGTGAGGATGAGGTCGGCCTTGCACGAGAGCGAATCGATGGCGTCGATGATGTAGTCGTAGTCGGCCAGGTGAAAACGATCGCGCGTATCGCTGCTATAGACTTCTTCGAGGGCTTCAACCTCTGCTTGAGGGTTAATGTCCAAAAGTCTTGATTTCATGACATCTACTTTGGATGCTCCTATGGTGGAGGTGGTGGCAGGACATTGGCGGTTGACGTTGGTGATGTCGATGCGGTCGCGGTCAACAATGGTGAGATGATGGATGCCGCTGCGCACAAGGCTCTCGGCGCACCAGCTGCCTACGCCTCCGATTCCAAATATGATGACACGCTTGGCGGCTATTGTGTCCAATGTCGCATCGCCGACGAGGCGACGCACGCGGTTGAAAATGGCGTTCTCATGAGCTTTCATGGCGCAAAGATAGCGATTATTATCGACAATGCGGCAGGTTGGTTTTAAATTTTGTCATTTACGACTTAAAAAAGGTGAATCCTTTGGCTATCTGAAAAAAAGTGCCTACCTTTGTGGCATCATCAGCGAACAAGCATTATTCATCCATAAAACATTTATCACAAATCAATGACTAAGAGTGCATTGCAAATCGCGAGGGCTGCCTATCAGCCCAAGCTCCCCAAGGCTCTGCAGGGTCCTGTAGCAGCCAAGGAAGGTGCCGCCACGCAGAGCGTCGGCGACCAGGCTAAGATCAAAGAACTGTTCCCCAACACGTACGGCTTGCCCGTTGTCGAGTTCGTGGCTGGCGCTGCCCAGACCTTCGAGCCCATCAACGTCGGCGTGATCCTCAGCGGCGGTCAGGCTCCTGGCGGCCATAACGTCATCAGCGGTCTCTTCGACGGCGTCAAGAGCATCAACCCAGCCTCGAAGCTCTACGGCTTCATCCTCGGCCCCGGCGGTCTCGTGGATCATAAGTACATGGAACTCACGGCCGACATCATCGACGAATACCGCAACACGGGCGGCTTCGACATCATCGGCTCTGGACGCACGAAGCTGGAGAAGGAGGAGCAGTTCGAGAAGGGCATCGAGATCCTGCGCGAGCTGAATATCAAGGCTTTGGTCATCATCGGCGGCGACGACTCGAACACGAACGCCTGCGTGCTGGCTGAGTACTACGCTGCCAAGCAGTACGGCGTGCAGGTCATCGGCTGCCCGAAGACCATCGACGGCGACCTGAAGAACGAGCAGATCGAGACCAGCTTCGGCTTCGACACCGCCTGCAAGACCTATAGCGAACTCATCGGTAATATTCAGCGCGACTGCAACAGCGCACGCAAGTACTGGCACTTCATCAAGCTCATGGGCCGTTCCGCCAGCCACATCGCCCTCGAATGTGCGCTGCAGACGCAGCCCAACATCTGCCTCGTCAGCGAGGAGGTGGAGCAGAAGGAGATGAGCCTCGACGACGTCGTCAACTACATCGCCGACATCGTTGCCGCACGTGCTGAGCAGGGCAACCACTTCGGCACTATCCTCATCCCCGAAGGCCTGATCGAATTCATCCCCGCCATCAAGAAGCTCATCAAGGAGCTCAACGAGGTGCTCACCGACCCCGCCACGGGCGAGAGCCGCGAGTTCGAGAGCGCTGAAGCGCAAATCAAGTTCGTCAAGGGCGCCATCGCCAAGGACAACCTCGCCGTTCTGGAGAGCCTGCCCGAGGATGTGGCCCGTCAGCTCTGCCTCGACCGTGACCCCCACGGCAACGTGCAGGTGTCGCTGATCGAGACCGAGAAGCTGCTCAGCCGCATGGTGGCCAAGCGCCTGAAGGAGACGGGCCGTGCGCCTAAGTTCAGCGCCCAGCATCACTTCTTCGGCTACGAAGGACGTTGCGCAGCACCCTCGAACTACGATGCCGACTACTGCTATAGCCTCGGCTTCAACGCCAGCCGCCTCATCGCATCGGGCAAGACGGGTTACATGAGCATCATCAAGAACACGACAAAGCCTGCTGCCGAGTGGATTGCCGGTGGTGTGCCCATCACGATGATGATGAACATCGAACGCCGCAACGGTGCCGACAAGCCCGTGATCCGCAAGGCTCTGGTGGAGCTCGACGGCGCTCCCTTCAAGTTCTTTGCAGCACATCGCGAGGAGTGGGCCAAGAACACGTGCTACGTGTACCCCGGTCCCATCCAGTACTTCGGTCCTACTGAGGTCTGCGACCAGACCACGAAGACGCTGCAGCTCGAACAGGCTTAACGACGGCTTTGGTGGTATCAACCAACAACTCATCCCAGAAGACGGTGCCCGCGCGCTCAAGTGCGGGCACCGCTTCGAAAGGGAAACGTCCCACGAAGACGCGCTCCAGTCATCGCAAGCGCAGCACTTCGCATCGCCCGAAGGCTCACCGGCCTTGGTGGCGGCGGCTGCCATGGTGGGCTTTCGTGGCTGGCGTTGGCGTGGTTGTGGGCTACTTTTTTCTGCTGAATTATTTCTTCGTCGATCCCTTCTCGTTCCGCTGGAAAGCCATCTACGGCGACCCCGACTACCCCGAGGGCTACGAGGTGAGGGGCATCGACATCAGCCACTATCAGGAGCGCATCAATTGGAACAAGTTGCGCAATGCCCGCGTCGAAGGACACCCCCTGAGCTTCATGTTCATCAAGGCCACGGAGGGCATCTCAATCATCGACGAGAATTTCAATGAGAATTTTTATCAGGCGCGCCAAAACTACATCACGCGAGGGGCTTATCACTTCTTCAGCCCTGATGCTGATGCGCGCAAACAAGCACAGTTCTTCCTCAAACAAGTCCATCTCGAAGAGGGCGATCTGCCGCCGGTGCTCGACGTGGAGAAAGCGGGAAGACTGGACAAGGCTCAGCTGCAGCGAGCCGTGAAGACATGGCTGCAGGAGGTTGAAAAACACTATGGGGTGAAGCCCATCATCTACACGGGATACAAATTCAAGCTACAATATTTAAGCGACGATTTCTTCAACGACTACCCTTACTGGATTGCCCATTATTATGTCGGGCAGCTCGAATACAAAGGGCCGTGGGCGTTCTGGCAGTACACCGACGTGGGACACATCGACGGCATCGACGGATATGTCGATTGCAACCTCTTCAGCGGTGACCTCGAAGCGCTGAACGCTTTGACGATTCAGCCGGAACAAGTTGATGAAATAGGGCTCGAATAGCCCGGAAGCAAACTAAGAAGCATCATGAGAAGAACGCTGTTTTCATTCATCTTGATAGCGATGCCCCTGATTATGCAGGCGCAGCAACTCAAGTTCTCCAATTTCGACCAATGGATAACCCGCGAGATTAAGGAATCCAAGATCATCGGGGGCAACACCACGACGCTGTACGAGATAGGACCCACTGGCACGTGGAACGGCAGGAAACCGTTCGTCAACCAAGGCGGCTCGCCGTGGGCTAACAGCAACATCATGGCGAAGGTGGCTGGCGTGGTGAAGACGAACGTCACCGTGTACCCGGAAGCCCACAAGGACGGCAAGTGCGTCAAGATGGTCAGTCACATCGTGGGTGTGAAGGTGCTGGGACTGGTCAACGTGCATGTCCTCGCCGCCGGCTCCATCTACCTCGGCAAGATGCGCGAGCCCATCACCTCCAGCTCCAACCCCTACGGCTATCTCGACTTCGGCATTCCCTTCGCCTATAAGCCGAAGGCCATACAGTTCGACTACAAGGTGAAGCTCTCGGGTAAGCCCGATCGCGTTCGTCAGACGGGATTCAGCCCCGTCAAGACCATCCCGGGAATGGACATGCCCGGCGTGATCCTGCTGCTGCAGAAGCGTTGGGAGGACGAGAAGGGCAATCTCTACGCCCAGCGCATAGGAACCCTCGTGCACCGCTTCAACAAGAACACCGAATGGGTGGACGGCGCACAGTTCGAGATTCACTACGGCGACATCACGAGGGAGTCCTTTTATAAGGATTACATGAAGCTGCAGGACGGCGGCGACGACCAGAAGTACGCCCTCAACAGCAAAGGTAAGATCGTCAAAGTGAAGGAAGTAGGGTGGGGGTCGCCTGACGACACGCCCACTCACCTCTGCCTCCAGTTTGCCAGCAGCTTCGGCACAGCCTTCGTCGGTGCCGTCGGCACTACCTTCTGGATTGACAACGTGAAACTTGTCTATTAACTTTCAACTCTCAACTTTCAACTCTCCGCTCTCAACTTTCAACTCTCAACTTTCAACTCTCAACTCTCAACTCTCAACTTTCAACTTTCAACTTTCAACTTTCAACTCTCCCCTCCCTTGACAACACCTTATTATCTCCTCGAAGAAGAAAAGTTGCGTCGCAACCTCGCCCTCATCCGCGATGTGGCTGATCGCAGCGGTGCCGAGATCATTCTCGCCTTCAAAGCCTTTGCCTTGTGGAAGACTTTTCCCATCTTCCGCGAGTACATCTCCGCCACCACAGCATCATCGCCCGATGAGGCACGTCTGGCGCTTGAAGAGTTCGGCGCCCCGGCGCACACCTATAGCCCGGCCTACACGGAGCACGATTTCCCCGAAATCCTCCGCTGCTCCTCGCACATCACCTTCAACAGCCTTAGCCAGTTCCATAGGTTCAAACCTACTCCCGCTCTCTCTGTGAGGGAGGGGCAGTGGGGTGGGGCTCCTTCCTTAGGTCTTCGCGTCAATCCCGAATATAGTGAGATAGAGACAGAGCTCTACAACCCCTGTGCCCCAGGCTCCCGTTTCGGCGTCCTCGCTGAGGATCTTCCTGCCGAGCTCCCGTCGGCACTCGAAGGCTTTCATATTCATTGCCATTGCGAAAGCTCGGCAGAGAACTTCGCGCGCACGCTCGTTCATATCGAAGAAAAATTCTCGCGCTGGTTCCCTCAGCTCAAGTGGATCAATTTCGGCGGCGGTCATCTGATGACCCGTAAGGACTACAACGTGGAGCTCCTCGTCGAAACGCTCCGCGGCTTCCACGCCCGCTATCCCCATCTTCGCATGATCCTCGAGCCCGGCAGCGCCTTTGCATGGCAGACGGGCCACCTCGTGGCTTCCGTCGTCGATGTCGTCGAGAACCACGGCATCCGCACCGCCATCCTCGACGTCAGCTTCACCTGTCACATGCCCGACTGCCTCGAGATGCCCTATCAGCCCGAAGTCAGAGGTGCTGCGATGGGCGATGAGGGACCGTACGTGTATCGCCTCGGCGGCAATTCCTGCCTGAGCGGCGATTTCATGGGCGATTGGAGTTTCGATCATGAATTGCAGGTCGGCGACGAGATCGTGTTCGAAGACATGATCCATTACACGACCGTCAAGACGACCACCTTCAACGGCGTTCACCATCCCTCCCTGGCCATCCGGCGCCTCGATGGTACGATTGATGTTCTTCGCGAATTTCGCTATGAAGACTACCGCGACCGCATGGATTGAGCAGCTGTAGGGTGGAAAAACACTAAAAAATTGCGTTTAGGAGAAAAAAAGTTGCAAAAACGCTTGCCGTTTCAAGAAAAAGCAGTACCTTTGCACCCGCAATCGAGAATTGCATACGATGTTTGACAGTTTTGAGTAACAGAAATGCGGCAATAGCTCAGTTGGTAGAGCACGACCTTGCCAAGGTCGGGGTCGCGAGTTCGAGTCTCGTTTGCCGCTCATTTCTTTGAGATGTGAATGATTTGTCAGTTCACTCAGCCTGCCCAGGTGGCGGAATGGTAGACGCGCTCGTTTCAGGTGCGAGTGTTGAGAGACGTGCAGGTTCGAGTCCTGTTCTGGGCACAGAGACAACAAAGCATTGCATTTCAAGCATGGAGAGGTGGCGGAATTGGTAGACGCGCTACTTTGAGGGGGTAGTGTCAATTGTGACGTGGGAGTTCGAGTCTCCTCCTCTTCACGAAATTTGTTACTCAAAACGTCAACAAAAAAGAGCTGCAGCACTACGCTGCAGCTCTTTTTTTTGGCGATAATTCGTAGACACAGACTTTTTATAAGACAACAAATTATAATGCGCTTGTTTAAGAAGAAGTGTGCCAGGTGCTATATTGTTGCAAAATATTGAGGCTGTGTCGTTCATTTGACACAGCCTCGAAAGGGGAAGGGAAAGGACAGCGGTTTATTGGCCAATCTGTCCGTTCCAGCGGATGAACCAGTTGTTCTTCGAGGAAAGCTTGCCGCGCAGCGACTCATCGCGCTTGGCAACCTTGTTGGCCAGCACCGTGGGATCGCCCTTGCGCTCGGCATCGCGCATGAGATAGCCGAAGCGGAAGCCTTCGAAGCACGTCTCGAGAGCCGACTCGACATCGATCAGGCTGTCGACGACCTCAATCTGGCGCGTGTGCACCTGCGGATAGCCATATTGCTTGTACCATTCCTGAACAGCATTAATGTAGTCGAGAGACAGCTCTACGGCGTATGCCTGCAGCAACTCCTCGTAAGCCGTGATAGCATCAAGGCGTTCCAAGTTGTTGGCATACGCTTCGAGGTTGGGCAACTCGTAGCCTTCGCCCTTGGCAGCGATCATCTGATCTACGAATTCCTGGTTCATGGCTAACAGGCTGTCGAGATAGACTTCAGCCTTCATGCTGGCATTGTTCTTGTAGGACGTATCGAAGTAGAGGGGCTCTTCGGGATAGCCGGTCATATCCGAGGGAATGTCTGTTTCTGCAGGATAGTAGTAGGGATTGTCGTAAGCCCAACCGCAACCGCGTTGGTGCAAGCCAATCTGATTGAGGTTGGCGGGTGCGCTCTGGTCGCGTCCCATATCGAGGGAGATGTTGCCATAGGCATAGCCGGTGGCGCGAGTCCTGTAGAAGTTGACGTTGAAGTCGAAGTACTGGACGAAGGCGCTGTCCTGAGCGTTGATGCACTCGGGAAGGACGAGACCGTTGATAACGTTGTTGTCAAGTCCGATGGTCAGGATGGCGAGGGCGAACTTGGGGAAGCCGGCATAGTTGAGGGCTTCGGCCAGACGCAGATAGACGTCGCCGGCACGATAGATGATCACGTCCTGCGGATAGTAGGCTTTGTTGATCATCTGTTGCATCATGTCCTGACGCTGCTGGATGGAGTAGGTTGTTCCCAAGCGGAGGTCGCCGACGACGTGGCCGTTGACCTGATCCTCGGTGAGCTGTGAGTTGCCGACGGTCGTGTAGTTGACCGTTCCGTTGCTGACATAGTAGTCGTAATAGACCTGGCTGTCGCTGTAGTTGGAGCACGCCTTTGAGGGCTTGAAGCTGGCTTCGACGTTGCTCTCGTCGCGGTTGTAGCAGTAGAGGTAGCGCAGCTCGTTGAAGTGACCTTCGGCGGAAGCGGAGTCCATGCCGATGGCGGTGATGACCTCTGAATTGTCAGTACCGAAGGACGAAGTGTTGAACCATGCATTGTCGGAACCGTTGGGAGCCATCGTGAAGTTTCCGCTGCTGAGGCTGCTGACAGGCCAATTCACGGAGATGTTCTTGACCACCGTCTTATGCTTGTAGCCCGAGTTGGAGTTCTTGCCGCCTGGCGTCCAGTCGATGTAGTCGAAGTAGCACTTGGCAGCTTCGCGAGCGAGCTGGGGATCGCGCTTCAGGGATGACGACCAGAGGTAGAGGTCGCCCAGCACCAGGGAGACGGGGAACACACTCATGCGGGCAGGCATGTGGCTGTTGTAGCCGCTGGAGTGGGTGAAATAGTTGAACCACGATACGTAGGGCTTCAGATCGTCGATGAAGTAGTCGCAGAGTCCGCTGAGGTTCTTTTTCGGCGCATTGGCCAGCGCATTGTCGGCATCGTCGAGGGAGAGAATGGGCTCGGTCACGAGAGGAATGTTAGCGCCATAGATCTGACCCAACTGCAGGTAGAGCCAGGCGCGTACGGCACGCACGGCGACATACTCGGCACGGAAGACGTAGAAGTCGGAGCGTGCACCATTCTCGTAGCGCGACTCGCGGAGGGCGGTGTCGGCGTTGGCGAGGTAGTAGTTGCAGTTGTTGATGACGGCGTAGTAGTCGCGAGGATTGTTGTACGTGTTGTCGTCGTCGACGGTGAAGTCGGCAATAGCCTTGAGGTTGGCATTGGCGTTGGAGGTGACATCGACGAGATCACCACGCAGCTCACCGAAGAGGTTGGTGCGAATGGCTATCTTCTGGAGCTGAACGAGGATGCCGACATAGGAGTTCACGGTGTCGTTGGCCGTTGTCAGATGGTTCTTGTCAGCATAGAGGATGTCATCGTTGCCCAAGTTGAGCATGTCATCGCAGGAGGTGAGGGTCGCTGTGGCAAAGCAACTGACAAGACCAAGGGCAGGTAGGATATATTTAAACTTTTTCATATCTGATGTCGTTTAGAGGTTGATCTTGACGCCAAGGTTGAAGGTGCGGCCAGAAGAGAGGAGGCCTCTGTCGATGCCCTGGTAGAGGACATTGTTGCCCATCGAGAACTCGGGGTTGATGCCTAAATACTTGGTTACAGTAAAGAGGTTCGTAGCACGTGCCCACAGGGTGATACCCTGGATGTAGGTGTTGTTGATGGGCAGTTTGTAGCTCAGCGTGATCTGCTTGAGGCGCAGGTAGCTGCCATCCTCTATCCAACGGTCGCTGAAGGCGCTGTTGCCCATCGGGTCGCCGTAAGTGGCACGAGGTATATCGGTGACCTGACCTTCATAGGTCCAGCGGTTGGCCATAGCCGATGTCTGGTTCATGAAGCGGCTCCCCGATTCAAGCTGTTGGCGCATGTAGTTGTACACGTCGTTGCCAAGGCAGTAGTTGAAGCTAGCATCGAGGGTGAGGTTGCGGTAGCTGAGGGTTGTCCAGATGTTGCCGTAGAAGTCGGGGTTGGCATCGCCGATGAAGGTGCGGTCCTTATCGTTGATCTCACCGTTGCCGTCAACATCGACGTATTTGACGTCGCCAGCCGAGAAGTAGTCCTTGGTGACACCATCGGCACGCAGGCGGAACAGGCCGTCCTGGGCGGCTTCCTCACTGGTGGCATAGACGATGGTACCGTTCTTGGTCTTGTCGGTCTTCAGACCGTAGAAGGAGTTGATGGACTTACCCACCTGGCTGCGAATTGTAGCTCCCAGGACCTGGTTGTCGTCGTACTGGGCGTTGTCGGGCAGCGCTGTGAGTTCGTTGACATAATGTCCGAGGCTTGCACCTACGCTCCAGTTCCATTTGTTGCCGGAGATGATGTGACCTGTGAGGTTGACGTCGAAGCCTGTGTTCTCGAGGCTGCCGCCGTTGCTCCAGTTCTGCTGGATACCGGTGAGGAAGTTGAGCGAGCGCAGGGTGAGCAGGTTGTTGGTCCAGCTCTTGAAGAAGTTGAATCCGAAGGCGAGACGATTGTTGAGGAAGCGTCCCTCGAGACCGGCATTGAGGCGACCCGTGGTTTCCCATTGCAGCTCGGTGTTGCCGATGTTCTCGAGACTCAGACCCGGCACCTGACCTTGGTAGATCGTGCTCTTGAAATAGCTGTGAGAGGCGTCGTAGGGGAGGGCGTCGTTACCGCTCATGCCGTAACCTGCGGTGAGCTTCAGGTAGTCGATGCCTTTGACGTCGAACCATTTCTCGTTGGTGATAATCCATCCGGCCTGCAAGCTGGGGAAGATGCCCCATGCCACGCCGAAGAGCTTCAGACCGCTCTTGGCATCGCGACCGAACTGGGAGTTGGTCTCCATGGCTACGTCGCCCTGCAGGTAGTAGCGGTTGGCGTAGTTGTAGCGTGCCTGTGCATACCACGACAGCGAAGCCCAGTTCTCGATGTTGCCGCCGATCTGCTTCTGGTCGGTGCTGGAGATCAACGGGGTCTTGTCGTTACCGGTGTTGTAACCGGTCTGGCGGGTGAGCGTGTAGCTTTGGTTCATGAACCGGAAGCCACCCATAAGGTCAATGCTGTGGGCGCCGTAGCGGTTGTTCCATTGCACCTTCGTGTCGCTCGTGATATCGTTCTGTTTGCTGTAGAGCGAGCCGATCATGTTGTCCATGAACTGGTGGAAGCTGGCTACCCAGAATCGCGGAACACCGTTCATCGGGATGTAGTGCTTCTCGTTGGTGTTGACCAGCTGATAGCTGAAGAGCGAGCTGAACTTGAGGTGTTTGTTGGGATGCCAGGTGGGGGTGATGGCCAGGCTGAGGAACGAGTTGTCGTAGTAGTTCTTGTTCTGAGCCGTGCCGTACTCGAGGATTGAGCGGGGATTGGCCAGCTCGTAGTTGGAGCCACGAAGCTGACTGACCTCAGCCAGATAATCCTCATCGTCGATGTCGAGGTGGGTGTCGTTGATGACGCCGGGACCTGTAGCGCTTGCCACAAAACTGTAGGGGCTCAGCATAGGCGACTTGGCATAGGCGAGGAAGTTCAGGCTGGTGATGGTGCTGTTGTCGTAGTCCTCGGGAGCACCTGTGTCGTAGAGCTTACGCGTGGTGTTGCTGAACGAGGCATCGAAGCGGAAGTCGATCCAGTCGGTGATCTTCACGTCGGTGTTGAAGCGCACGTTGAGTCGGTTGTAGTTGCCTTCCTTGATGGTTTCGCCGGCGTGGCTGTAGCCGATGGAGAGCATATAGTTGGCGACGTCGTCACCGCCTTGGACGCTCAAACCGTAGTTCTGGGCGATGGCCTCGGTGAAGATTTCATTGGCCCAGTTGGTGTTGTTATTGTACTTATTAACCCAGTAGTTGTAGTTGTACGGGTCGGCGGGGTTGTAGGTGCGCTCGTCGAGGAACTTGAAGGTCTGCAGCTTCGTGCCCGTCGTGCTGAGCAGTCCGCTGGCATAGGTCTTGTAGTCGTGACCGGAGAGCATGTTATAATGGCGCGGAACCAATTCAACGCCCACGCTGGCGGAAGCGGCGATGCGGGTAGCCATGGAGGTGCAGCGCTTCGTCTTGATGATGATGACGCCGTTGGCGCCCTTGGCACCGTAGATGGCGGTACCGTTGCGCATGACTTCCACGCTCTCGATATCGTTGACGTTGAAGTTGGAGAGCACGTCGTTGTAGAATCCGGAATGGATCATCTCGCGTCCGTACTCCATCTCGGTGATTACGCCATCGATGACAACCAGGGGCTGAGCGTTGGTCATATAGCTGTTGACGCCGCTGATATGCATATAGCTGCCGATGCCGGTGATGCCGCTGCGTTCGTTGACGCGCACCTCAGCGCCGAGCTTGTTCTGGATTTCGGAGGTGATGTTCACCGCATTGGAGAATCCGAAGTCGGAGGCTGTGGCGTTGTTGAGGATGTTGTCGTCAGCGCCGTAGAGTGCGCGAGCCGCGTCGCTCTGCATGACAATGTCACGCAGGTGGCCGCTTTCGTTGAGGCCTACGCGTACCTTATTATATCCAGGAATGGTGACGTCGATGGCCGAGCTGTAGAGAGGCACTTTCAGGGTGAATGTTCCGTCCTCGTCGGTCAGCGCAGAGTAGCCTTCGCCAGCAATGGATTGAACCAGCACACCTGCGAGAGGAGTGTGGTTCAGCTGGCTCACTACACGTCCTGTAATCTCTCGTGTGGGCTCCTGTTTCTTGGCGGTCTTATGGATACGACGAACAACGGTCGTATCTACTTCTTCCTCCATCACTTCATCCTGAGCGACGACAGCGAGTGGCAAAGCCAAGAACATGGAGAAACAAATTAAGCCAACTTTTCTCATTGTTTATATTCTTTAAGGTTAGACAGATCGGACAGTTGAAGGTCGAAGTTCTTCGCCTCTTCTTCTGTTTCAAACGGAATATAGATCAAACGGTTGATACGCATGATGTTGGTGTGCGTATTGTTGTTGATCTGTGAAGCGCGGATGTCCGTCGTGAGACGATAGCGCTGAGTAGCTGACACGGAGCCGAAAGCGTTGAAACCGGAAACGGTGGCTTTGCGGGCTTTGTCGATACAGATGATGTCCACTTGGTCGCCATTGTAGTCGAAGTTCGTGCCGCTGCCGTGGGTCTCGCCTTCAGGAACGGTGAGTGCGCGATCGCGGTCGGGGCTCTCGAATTCGGGATCCTCGTTGGGGTTGGTCTGCGACGTGTTCGTTCGGGGTGTCATCAGGCGTTCGTTGTAGTAAACGTGGAATCGCGTCGGGCGCACACGGTCCTCAATATAACCGTCCTGAGCGGCAAAGGCAGGAACCATGACGACATACACATTGTAGTACACACCTGAAACTGTGTTCGGCAGCGTGAAGTAGATGGAGCTGTTGCGGTTTGTCACATTCTGGTAGGTGATAGGAGCCACTTCGATGTAGTTGTCCTTGAGGATGGAGAAATCGTGGAGCTGGCCGTCGATGCGGATGGAATCCAGCAGGTAGTGGGTCGTGATGGCCACCTGAGGCTGGCGCTCGGCGTTCACCATCAGCTGCGGCGTCGTGCGATAGCGCATATTGGAACCGAGGAGGCAACGGTTCTGCATGAAGGTGAGCTTGGGATCGATGCGACCTTCGTTGTCAACGTACAGCAGACCGTTGGAGCATTGCTGCGGTTTCAGTCCTCCGAGGATGCCTTCGTTGGTCTCTGGATTCCAGGCGCCCTTCGGGTTATAGAATACGTTAAGACCGTAGTAATCGGCATGGCGGACATATAGCGTGTTGAAGATGGAGTCAACGTATTCGTCGTGCTGCATGTTGAGGTTGAACAGACGTCCGCGGAGCACACCCATGCTGGCATTAAGTCCTGCCACGGAATCACGGTTTTCCATCGTGCTGATGTAGTTGAAGTACTCGTGGTACTTGGTGGAGTCGCGCTTCCAGACTTCCGTGGAAGGAGCGAGGAAGAGGTAGGAGCTGTCCTCGCGCTGGATGTAGCCCAGCGTGTTGTGCAAGCGGTTGGAGAGGATGGTGACAGAATCGGCATAGACGATTTCACCATCGACGACACCCATCTGCACGGATGACGTCTCGTCGAGATCATACAGGTCGAACTTGCGGTAGAACTCAGCGACGCTCTTCAGCGCGGGATCCAGCGACAGCCCTTCACGTACGTTTGGGAAGAAGGGTTCCTTCTGTCCGAGCTTGTACATGATACCGTTGGAGGCTACGATGTTCTTCTTGACGAAGGGTACGCCGCCAAGGTCGTTGCTGGTGAGAACCATATATTTGCCGTTCATCATGCGGATGGAATCTTCGTAGTTCGTGTTGACGGAATGTCCGAAGAGTGCGATGTGGTTCTGCATGAACTGAGTGACGGCGGTGTTGTCCTTGTCCTTCGTGTTCCGCTTGGAACCGTCGGGCAGAGTGACGAGGAGTTGTCGCTGCTCATCATAGAGCTTGTTGATGCTGTCGGCCTGGGCGGCGGTGATGGCAGGCGCCCACAGCGTTAATGTCTGCGGCGATGAGAGGACGGCGTTGTAGCCAACGTGATCCACAACGCGCAGGAAGTTCGCCAGCTCAGGGTCGGCTTTCACCTGCTCGTAGAGCGTAGGCGCATTGGCTGAGGTGTCGAGGCTGCCTTGGTAGTGGTCGTCCCATTCGTCGGCGCAGGAGGTGAGGGCTGTAGCGAATACGCAGCACACACAACCAAGGGCGGGGAGAATATATTTAAACTGTTTCATATCGTTTTGTCGTTTAACGTTTAGCGTTTAACGTTTAAGGATTGACGTCTCAAGAATAACGTTTTAAAGGTCGTCTTCACCCTTGCCGTCGCCCTCGATGCCGTAAACGCTCTTGGGGACGATTTCGAGGTAGTCGAACATCAGCTCGGCGCCGCCGACAGCATAGACAGAGCGTATGCGCATCGTGTGCTGCACGTTGCCGTCGAGCGGCCCCTGATAGATGAGGCGGCGGACGGTGCCGTTGTTGTTACAGAAGGGTGATGAGTTGGATGCGCTCAGCAGGTTATCGTCCTTGACGGAACCGCCACCAGTGCTGATGTTGCGCACACTCTTAGGACCATAGAACCAGCCTTGGTTGGCGAGGTCTTTACGTGTCTGCTTCTTGGCTTCTTCGCTGAGGCTGGTGTAGTTGCTGCGCCATCCGACGCGTGCTTCCCAGACGCCGCTGAAGTTGCCGCCGTTGCCACGCATGTCGAGAGGTATGCCCTGAGGTACGCCGTCGATGTAGAACTGTCCGATGCCTCGCGTAGGAATCAGGCAGAAGCCGAGGCGGATCTGGTACTGACCTGTGGGCACGGAGGGCAGGTTGAACGTGATGTCATAGACGTTGGCATCGGAGCGGAGGTTGAACTCGTCGCCCTCATAGCTCCAGTAGTAGTTGCGGCATCCCTGATAGATGAAGTCGCCGTCCTCGTTGGTCTCGACGTTGTCGAAGTAGCCGTGGGGGAAGATGTAGTTGCGGCAGGAGGCATCTTTGCTTTCGGTGGACTCGGCAAGACCGGTCTCGGAGGTGCGGATGTCGTTGTTCATCAGCTCGGGCCAGATGTCGTAGAAGTCTAAACGCATGCGTGCGTTGAAGACCTTTTCCTGCGTCTCCTGTCCGTAGTCAATCAGGCGGTCGATGTAGTAGTAGATACCATTGACGGCCTGCTGGGTCAGTCCTTCGCGAACGGTGGGGCTGACGATAGCGCCACGCATGGTGAGACCCTGACGATCGGGGTCATACATACGGTTGAGGTAGAGGGAACGTATCTGCGAGTCGCCACGGAACTTGTTCGTAGCATAGACGTATTCCACCTTCAACGTCGAAAGCGGGTTCATCGTGGAGTACCATTCCGTCGGGTTGATCTCGTTGCGGAAGATGGTGCAGTTGGTGTACAGCTTGTTGTAGAGTCCCTTGCGGTCGAGCATGTGGTAGGCCATGAGCTTGTGCAGCGGGTTGCGCACATCCTGGAGTGCCTCGCGGCTCTTGCCGTAGAAATCCTGTCCGGCTCCTTCGGGATACTTGGAGCAGGCGTAGTCATACAACTGGTCCCAGTTCGTGATGCCATAGATCTCGCTGAGGATGCTGTCGGGCACGGCGAAGACGGTGTAGCCGTACTTGCGTGTCTCGGGAACATGGCAGTAGTTGCGGTGTTCGTGGGAACGGTAGAGTCCTTCCATGTACTCGTAATCGCGCGGATCGTAGGAGATGTCCTGGATGCGCTGCAACTGCTCGTCGAGGCCTGTCATCTCGATGCAGGTGTTGAAGATGCTGATGGCATCGTCCTCCTTCATGATGGTGGGCAGCGTCTCGTTGGACGAACGGATGAGCGTGCTGATGGGGTGCACGATACCGTTCTCGACGGAGTCGTTGGCCAAGGCGATGATGACCAGTCCGGAGCGGTTGATACGGAAGGTGGTGTTCACGGTGTCGCCATCTTCGACCACGGGCAGTTGCTCAATCGAGAGGTTGCGGCCGAGAAGGTTCGCTTCGGGGATGAAGCCTCCGGCAAGACTCATCAGGTCGGCCGTGGAGTAGATGCGATCGACGATCTGCGTGCTGGCGATGGTGTCGCAATCCTCAGGCGAGAGCTGATCGACAGATGAGATGCCCATCGACTTGAAATAGTCGTTGACAGCCTCATTGGTGGGTGCGAAACAGGTGTATCGGCCATAGGTTGAGAGCAGTTCCATCTTGCCGGCTTTCTCCACAATCTTGGCGAACTCTGAGAATTCCGCATTGTTGCGGATATAGTCGCTCACCATTTCGGCTTTATAGGTGTAGAGGTCGTCGCCGGACACGTTGTCGTTGCACGACACCAAGCCTAAAGTGAGCATCGCTAAGGCTATGAATACATAGCTTTGAGCTGTTAGATATAGCTTTTTCATTGTCATTTGATTACGCTTAATTTAACTCAAAGGTTTGTTTGCCCTCGCCGTAGATGGATTTCTGCACGAGGTTGGGATTCTTCTTACATTCTTCCTTGTGATAGGGCCAGAACAGATGTGCCATCGACGGGAAGGACACGTTGCCGGAGAGTTTGGCGGTGACGGTGCTCTGGATGATGTCGAGGCTGCCAGCCTGCTTCGCATAGCGCACGAGGTCAAACCAGTGCTTGCCCTCGAACATCAGCTCGGCATTGCGCTCCTGGCGCAGGCGTTCGATGAGCTGTCCGCGGCTCTTGGCTTCGGCAGAGCTCTCGTTGAGGTAGCGGCCGCGATCCACGATGGAACGACGGTCCACGAGGTAGATGAGGTCGAACGCCTTCTCGAGGAGTTCCGTGTTCTCTTCGGTCTCTTCGCTTGTGGCCTTCATCAGGTAGGCTTCTGCTTCCATGAGCATGACGTCTGTCAGGCGGTAGAAGATCCAGTTGCGGTCCTGTGTGGTGGCGGAGATTCGGAAAGAGCCCTGGCTGTAGTTGTTGTAGGGTACGCTTCCGCTGAGGTCGGAAAGATTGATCTCCGAGGCTACACATTTGCGGATGTAACCTTCGCCGTAGTTGTTGTCAACGGATTGGATGGTGTTGTAGTAGCGCACGTCATACTGATTGCGGAAGATCTTCCAGCTCGTCGGCGCGTCAGCCACAAAGGCTGGGTTGACGGTGAGCAGGCCGATGCCGTTGTTGCCTCCTCGATTCTGAGGAAGATTGTTGCCGAACAACGTGCCTAATGCAGAACTATGGATGTAAGTTTCATCATCGATTCCGTTGGGATTGTAAGACAGCTCGAAGAGGCTCTCGAAGCTGTTGCCGGTGCCGAAGATGGCGTTGGCAGACACGGAGGGGTTAGCCTGCGTGTTGACGTAGAGCGGTACGATGAGGCCGTGTGGCGCTTCCACCAGCTGGGGCGCTGAGTTGGCCAATGAGGTCTGGCTCTTGTATTCGCGATCGTAGTCCTTGCGTTTTGCCGCCAGCACTTCCTGAGCACAGGCGATGGCCTTGTCGTAGTTGCCTTGCCAGAGATACATATCGGTGAGCATGGCGTTGATAGCGTTGCGGGTGATGCGGTTGCAGTTGCTGTTGAATCGCAGTCCTATGCCGTCCTGATCGTTGATGGCGGCATAATGTTCGAGTGCATCTCCCTTGACACTTTCGAGATCCTTGATGATTTCGCCGAGGATGTAGTTGAAAGAGCTGGCGGGTTCTGCCACGACTTCATCTTCCTGTTCTACGCCTTGACGCGTGAAGGGCACGGCATCGAAGGCACGGATAAGGTAGAAGTAGCAGAGCGAGCGCAATGCCGTCATCTCGGCAATGGTAGCTCTGACGTCGCTCATGCGGTAGGAGGGATCTTTCTGGCTCACCTCAGGTGCTTTCTCGATGATGGTGTTGCACTTGTTGATGACGATGTAGAACGAAGACCAGTCGGCATAGCTGTTCGTGGTGAGCAGGTTCTCACGCAGCGACTGGTAGATGTCCTCGTTGTTCTGAGCGTTGGAGCCAGGATATATGTTTTCGCTTCGGAGCTCGCCCCATACGATGCAGCGTCGGATGAACGCATCGGCCTGCATCGAAGCGTAGCAGCCGGCAACCATTTGGTCGATGTCGGCCTTCTCATTCCAGAAATTGTCCTCCGTGACTTGGTCGCGAGGCGTAATCTCGAGAAAATCGGCGCATCCCGTCAGCGCAAGGCAAGCGATGACAAGCGTTGCGCTGCTTTTTATCAATTGACTTATCGTTTTCATAGTTGAATGGATTGCGAGTTTAGAAACCAATAGTGAGACCTACAGTATAAGACTTGGAACGCGGTGTCTTGGAGGAGTCTGTCGTCACGCCGTATCCGCCGTATCCGATTTCGGGATCTACGCCCGAGTACTTGGTAAGGCAGAAGAGGTTGTTGGCGCTGGCGTAGAAGTTGAGTGTCTTCATGTGCCAGTTCTTCAACTTCTTGGGATCGAAGCTGTAGTTGATCTGCAGGTAGTTCAGACGCAAGAATGTGCCGTCCTCAACGAAGCGGTCGCTGATGAGGGTGTTGTACTGCGAGTTGTTGCCGTACATGGCACGCGGTATGGAGGTCTGGTCGCCTTCTTTGCGCCAGCGGTAGTTGACCGCCTGGCTCTGGTTGTTGTTGCTGATCATGGATTCCATGTCGAGGCGTGCCATGTTCAGGATGTCGTAGTCGATACGATAGTTGAAGTTGGCACGCAGCGCCCAGCGGTCGTAGTGGAGGGTGAAACCGAAACCGCCAGTGAGTCGCGGCAGCGAGTTGCCGAGATAGACGATGTCAAGCTGGTTGATGTTACCGTCGTGGTTGACGTCCTCGTAGATGGCGTCGCCACCCTTGAAGTAGTAGCCCGTGTTGCTCTCTGTCTTGTAGCAGAATCGCATCTGCACGGGGTCACCCTTGGCGTCCTTGACATACTGTCCGCTTTCGCCGATGGCGATGGGGTAGGTGCGTCCGGCGTCGATGTTCTCTTGCAGTACATTGGTGCCGTTGGCCTGATCCGCGCGTGCGAGATCGCGCGCAGTATTAAAGTTGTATTGGTAAACGCCTTTGCTGCGGAATCCGTAAATAGAGCCGAAGGGGTTGTTGACCTGTACGCGCTGCAGCACGCTGCGGTTGCCTTCCACCCAGTCGATGTTGAGCGACTTGAGCACGAGGGGATCCATCTTGGTGATGACGTTGCGGTTGTTGGCGAAGTTGACGTACAGGTCGGCGTAGAACTTGCCTTTCTTGAGGATGTGGTCGCCCATGACCTGCACTTCCCAACCGTCGTTGCGCATGTCGCCGACATTCTTATAGGCCAATCCTGCCCAACCGTTGGAGGTCGGAATGCCGACGTTGCCCATCAGCATGTCCTTCGTGTCGCGGCGATAGAGATCGACGACGAACTTCAAGCGGTCGTCGAAGAAGTTAAGGTCGATACCGAGGTTGTAGGTGTAGATGTTCTCCCAATGGAAGTCAGTAAGCTTCATGCCGCTGGGGTTCATGGAACGTGTGCCGAGGTAGGTTCTGCCTGGAGAATACATATTCATGTAGAGGTAGTCGGCAACGGGTGGGTTACCCACGCGTCCCCAGCCTGGACGAATGGCTAAGAGATTCATCTGCAGCTTCTCGCGTGCTCCCTTCATCCAGGGCTCGTCGCTGATGAGCCACTTACCGGAGATGGCGGGGAAGACACCCCAACGGCTGCGGGGACCGAACTTCGTGGTGGCGTCTACACGCATGGAGTAGGCGAGGACGTAGCGGCCCTTGTAGGCGTAGTGAGAGGAGAAGGTGTAGTAGAGTGAGCGCCATTCGCTGAAGCCGCTGCCCATGCCTGTGACATGAGCGCCTGCGGTGACGGATTCCAGCAGGTTGGGCAGGCGATTGACGTTGGTGCTCTGGTTGCTGGAGCTGCCGCTGACGAGCTGGAAGCGACCCAGCATGCGCAGGCTGTGGTCCTCATTCTTGAACTTCGGCACGAAGGTCAACGTGTGGGTCGTCGTGAAGGCCAGGTTCTTGCGGCTGTAGCTGTAGGCCGTACCATTATTATAATAGTTGGTGCTAAGCAGCGAGCGGGGGAAGCTCTGGTCGGTGTAGTCGTTATAGACGTTCATGACGACGCGTCCGTTGTAGTTCAGCTGTGTGCGTTCGTCGTCGAGACCGAGCAGCTTGTATTCCAGTTCGAGTTCAGGCGAGATGTCGTAGGTCGTCTGCATGTTTTTGGCATACTTGGCGCTGGCGAGCGGGTTGTGAGAGTTGCGCTGGTCGCTGAACTTGTTGCGATCATCTACGGAGAGCTGTCCGTGGTTGGTGAAGGCATACTCGGGGATGATGTAGTACTCGCCCGTGTTGTACTCGTTGCCGTTCTCGTCGCGTTCGTAGCGATAAGGCGAGAGGTTAGGCATCTTCGTGTAGGCGATACCGAGCAGGCCGTCGTAGTTGCGGTCGTTCTTGGTGTAGGTGAGCGAGAAGTTGGAGAGGATCTTGATGCGGTCGTTGACGTAGTAGTCGAGAGCCATACGCGTGGAGAAACGGTTGAGCTTCTGCTCGATGATGGTACCCGTCTCGTGGTCATAACCGCCGGAGATGCGGAAAGTGGCTTTCTCGCCGCCGCCGGCAACGCTGATGTAGTGATTCTGACGGAGACCGTTCTTGGAGACGAGGTCAACCCAGTTGGTGTTCTTGTTGAACATGAGGAACTCCGAGTCGTTCTCGTTGTAGTTGAGTTCCTGGACGTCGCCGATGAAGGTGCGCTGTTCGGGGTTGAAATATTCCTCCTTGAGGAGCATCGTGTACTGGTCGCCGTTGAGCAGCTTGATGCCCTGGGGCTGGTGGGTCATGGTGAGCTTGACGGAGTAGGTCACCTGCGGCGCACCGCGGCGACCGCGCTTGGTGGTAATCTCGATGACACCGTTAGCACCCTGGGAACCCCAGATAGCTGTTGCGGCAGCGTCCTTCAGCACCTTGATATCCTCGATGTCCTCGGTGTTGACGTTCAGCAACTGTGCGAACTTCTCGTCGTTGGCCGTTGCGGTGTCGAAGTCGGAAAGGTCCACATTCCACACGTTGCCGTTGACGACGATGAGGGGTTCGTTGGAGGTGAGGGTAGATACGGTGGAGGCGCCGCGCAGACGCATGGATGTACCTGCACCGAGGTCACCGGAGTTGGCCACGATGTCGAGACCGGCGATACGTCCCTGCAGGGCTTCATCGACGGAGGTGATGCCGAGTCCTTCGAATTCCTTGGCCGAGATGCTCTGTGCCGAGAAGCTGACTTCGCGCTCGGGGATGGCGAGACCAGAGGTCTTCATCTTCTTCGTAGCGGTCTTCACGACTTCCTTCATCGTCTTGGCATTCTCTTCCATCTTGATCTTGTACACGGTCTTGTTGATGGGCAGCACCTGGGTCTTGAATCCCATGAAGCTGAACTTCACCTTGTTCTTCGGGCTCTTGATGGGGAGGACGAAGTTACCGTTCATGTCTGTCACAATAGCGTTGACGACACGGTTGGACTCGTCAATCTCGACCACGTTCACACCCGGCAGCACATCGATATCGTCGCTGACGGTACCGCTGATGCGTGAAATCTGAGCCATGGCCAGCGTGGAGACCAGCATGAGGCTCGCGGTTATGTAATATCTGAGTGTTTTCATCTTCTTCTGGACTTAATAAGTGACGGTTTAGGCAGCCATTCTGGATATTCGGGCTTGGGGAAGCCGTCGGGTAGGAATTGCTCGTTGCCGTAGGAGAGCACGCGGTCGATAAGGTGGACGACAGCGTAGGCTGAGCTGTAGATGAGCTTCTGCTTCTGTGCGCTTGAGGACGAAGAATTGCCGAAGAGGTACTGTCGTCCTACGAGGTTGCTGTCGTCGCCGTCGATGACGTTGGCCGTCTGTCCGGTGAGATCCGTGACGCGCATGATGCGCTGCTGGTTGTTGACGGTGAGGCGGCGGAAACGGTTCATGGCGGTGTCGAGCACCTGCGTTTCATAGACACCCGTGGAGTCGGCACCTCCGAGGAAGACCGATCCGTCCTGGATGTGGTAGCGTACGAAGTTGTCGATGACATCCTGTATCTTGGCCTCGTAGGACTTGGCGCGCTCATAGAGCGAGTCGATCTCGGCGTTGCGTTCGTCGGTGAGGTCGCTCTCATGTTCTTTCTGATAGACCTCCAAAGCTTCGCGGTAGTCGGCCCATTCGTCGCTCTGGTCCACGGTGGGCAGCTTGCCTTGAGCAATGAGCTGCTCGATGGCGGCATTCTGCGGGATGAAAGCGGTGTAGTGGTAGTTGTTCATCAGCGTGATGGCCTGGTCGATGGTGGTGTGGCCTTCATACTGCGAACCGGCCTGCGTCACGAAGGAACTGGTGCGCAGCAGGCGGGCGAACTCCTTGAACTCGGGGTGATTCGCCGTGTCGGTCATCACCTTGAAGGGGCTTGTCAGCGTGCTCTGCGGGATGGAGTCGAGCAGGTAGGCGACGCCGTTGCCCTCGATGGTCTGGTCGAACGTGAATTCGGGACTTACCTCGAGGAAGGTGCCTGCCTCGGTCTGGCGCGAACCGGCGATGCCTGTCACGGTGGCGCCATTGAAGCGCACCTGCACGGGGCCGCCGGCCTTGTTCAGGTAGAACTCCTGACCGGGACGGAAGGTCTGGGTACCGCGCTGTCCATGGACGATGATAATGTTATCGAGGATGTCACGTAGGCGGTTGTTGATGACCGCCATGTCGGGAGCCTGATTACGCACCTCCTCGTCGGTGATGTGCCCCAGGGAGTCGAGCTTGAAAGCCTTGGCGCTCACGGGCAGCGTCGTCTGCGTCGGATCGACGTAGAAGCGGAAGCCCAGGGGCGTGGAGGTCGTGAAGGAGTAGGGGTCGATGTACTCGAGGAAGGGCTGCGACTGAATCGATGTCAGTTTGTACTCGACGTTGTCGCGCGGGATGAGGAAGCTGTAGGAGCTGCTCATCGAGTTGACATACGAACGGTACTCACCGCTCACCGTCCAGGTGGCGTGGTTCTCGTAGCGCGTGTCGGCGATGGTGGTGTAGATGGTGTTCAGGTCTTCGTCGGAGCGGAGCACGCAGGGGAAGAACACCGACTGATGCTCAGGTGCCACGAACACCTTATTTAATTGATAGACGACGCCATTGCAGGCCATGAAGCAACTGTCGATGTCGGCAGTGGTGATGCCCATCACCTCGGAAGCTGTGTTCTTCACCGACTTGAACTTCGAGGGCACGGTGTTGCGGAAGCTCACCTGCATGCAGTTGTTGATGAAGTCGAGCACCACGTTGTCAGGAACATTCTTCCAGTCGTAGCCGTACTTCGAGCCGATGGCGGCGCCGGCATTGTGGAGATAGTTGTTCATGAAATCATTCGTCGGCACCATCATGGCGGCAGCATCTTCTGCCATCGTGTAGCGGTTGCCGGAGGTGTAGAGCACATAGGTGTTCCATCCCGGGTCAAAGGTGATGCCGTTGACGGCGCGCTCGGTCTCCACGACAGTCTTCAGGGCGTGATTGCCGGAGGTGTTGAAGTAACGGCGTGAGAACAGCGAGTCGCGCTGACCATCCTGTTCCTGAACCGTCAGGAAATAAGGATAGCTCCAGCGGTCGAGCAGTTCGCTGAAAATGCTGAACTGGGGCTTCGAGTGGATGATATCGGCCATGCTACTCAGCTGCTCGGGCACGTTGTCCAGGATGTGAATGTATCCGTTCTGGCAAGTGATGTCCTGGAGGAACTTCTTGGCAGAGCCGTCGGTCTCGACGTCCTTGTCGGGCCACTTGCCTTCGTTGAGGGCAATGGGCAGGCCGTTGATGTAGCTGCGCTCCGTGCTTCCAGCCTCGTTCTTGATGGCTCCGTTGGTGAGCAGTTCCAGGTCTTCGCCTGTGATGTTGTTCTGCGAGAGGTATTTGGGCAGGAAGTGCACCATGGGCTTGGCATCGTCGGTGTAGCCGTTGTCGCCGCGGTAGCGGTCGATGATCTTGATGGCGGGACGGTTGCGCACGGCAGCCCAGTAGTCCGTCACGTTGCCTTCGACGTCGATTCGGTTGGGATTGACTTCAGGGAAATCTTCCTGTGCAAGAATGCGTACGGAGTCCGTCACGTCAACGCGTGATGCGCGGCGGATGCAGGCGCCCTCGGTTGGGGGGTCGCCAGGTGTGTTGCTGAGCAGCTCGATCAGGTAGGCGTTGTTGATCATCGCTGCTTTTAGCAGGTTCTTCTTCTCCGACTTCGGCAGCTGACTCACAGAGGTGAGCCCGCGCTTGGCCAGATAGCGGTTCCACGCTGCGTCGTCTGCCACGAAGAGCGTCATACTACCCGAACGACGCAGTAGGTCCGGATAGTTGGTCTCCGACAAGTCGGGGTCGTTGATGAGCGCCAGGGTCTGAGTGAACGATCCTCGGCTCTCCAGCTCTTCGTAGATGCTGCTTCCGAGCCACGTCGGCGTGCCTGTGAGCAGGTCATCCTCGCAGGATGAGAGTCCCAGTCCGCCGGACATGAGCATCAATGCAGCACACGCGTAACTTGCGCTTTTAGCAAGTCGTCGCTTGAGAATACTGTTTTGCATGTTGTTATTAATGTTGATTTACTTGATTTCTTTTTGGTTATGATGCACACTGTGCACCATCGTCAGTTAGTAATCGAGCCTAATAGGCTACTTTTGGTGTCAAAGTTACAACAAATTTTGATTATCACCACATTTTTTATAAAACTTTTTGAGAAATATGTTATCAAACATAAAATCGAGTTGTTTTTAACATTGTTCTCTCCATTTGCCGTGGCTTCTTTTCCGGCTCTCTTAGGAGACTGTGCGAAGTCTCTTAGGAGAGTTTGACTGGTCTCTTATATCCCTCTTTATATTGACACTGCAAAGGTACGACATTTCCTTTGCGGTTAACGAATCCTTCGCCCGCATCATTCCTTTTTCGTCATCATTTCCGTTTTGCGGTCAAAATGCTCAAAATGGTCATTTGTCAAAAACGAAAATGGATTTCGTAATTAACATCAAATTTAATATAAATATTATTGATAATATTAATATTATATTTGTAAAAAAGATCGAAGTCCAAAATAGATTTTGACCAAATGACCACTTTTCCAGATCGTCATCATGCCAGCTCCACCACGGTGATGCCGGCTCCGCCGAATTGCACGTGTTCGTCTCGGGCATCTATGACGGACGGCACGGTGCGGAGGTACTGGCGAATGAGCTGGCGGAGGGCTCCGGTGCCTGTTCCGTGGAGGATGCGTACGCGGGCCACGCCGACCTGGATGGCATCGTCTATGTAGAGCTGCACGGCATGCAGCGCCTCGTCGCCCCTCATGCCTCGCACGTCGATGTCCTGCTTGAAATTCAGCGATTTCTCGCGTATGAGGTTCTGCGTTTCGCGGCTGACGAAAGTGGCGCCCGTCGGTGAGTCCTGCTTCTTGGGTTCCTGGGCCGGCACCAGCCTGTCCACTTTCACCGTCGTCCGCATCTGTCCGAATAGTACCGTGGCGTTCTTGCCGTCAACGGAAAAGAGTCGACCCACGGAGGTCTGACCTTTGAGTCGGACATAGACACCCTCCCCGCTCCCCTTGGGGGAGAGTAGAATGTTCTGGGGCTTGGTTCCTTCTGTACTTGATTGGTAACCACTCTCCCCCTTTAGGGGAAGCGGGGAGGGGGTCTTCTCTCTTTTCCGTTCCTGCCTCCTCCTGATCTTATCCATCTTGCGCTCTATCTCCTCGTCGCCCAGTCCTTCTCGGTTTTCCACCTCCTTGATTCTGAAGTCCTCGAGTTGCTGGCGCACGCGGCGCGTCTCTTCTTTCTCGGCCTGTGACTCGCGTATCTCGCGGATTGTGCGTTCGATGCGAGCATTGGAGTCGAGCAGCAGCTGTTCGGCTTCATCCTTCGCCTTACGGATGATTTCCTTGCGCTTGCGCTGCAGCTCGGCAATCTCCTCTTCGTATTTGGCTATGGTCTGCTCCATCTGCTTCTCACGGCTATGGATGTTCTCGCGTTTCTGCTGCCAGTAACGGCGGTCTCGCACAATATCCTGCAGCCATTTGTCGGCGTTGATGTAGTCGCGACCCACGATGTCCGAGGCGTCGGCGATGACATCCTCGGGGATGCCAATCTTGCGAGCTATCTCTACGGCGAAGCTCGAGCCGGGTTGGCCGATCTGCAGCTGGAACAGCGGCTGCATCAGGTGGCGGTCATAGAGCATGGCACCGTTGACAACGCCTTCCGTTTCCTCGGCGAAATGTTTGAGGTTCTGGTAGTGAGTGGTGATGATGCCGAAGGCTCCGCGCTCCACGAAACGCTTCATCACAGCCTCGGCCATAGCACCTCCGATTTGAGGTTCCGTACCGCCGCCGAACTCGTCGATGAGCAGCAGCGTGGCAGGGTCGGCGTGGCGCATCATCTGCTTCATATTCAGCAGGTGAGAACTGTAGGTTGAAAGCTCATCTTCAATGCTCTGCTCGTCGCCGATGTCAATCATGATGTGTTCAAAAATACCCAGCTGCGAACGCTCGCCTACGGTGATGGGCAGTCCGCATTGTAGCATGTATTGCAGCAGTCCCACCGTCTTCAGGCATACGCTTTTGCCGCCGGCATTGGGGCCAGAGATGAGCAGGATGCGTTGGCGACGCGTCAGCTCGATTTCCAGGGGCACGACCTTGCGTCCGTGCTTCTCCAGTGAGCGACGAAGCAGCGGGTGCACGGCCAGAGTCCAGTCGATGAGCGGGTGCTTCGCTATCTGTGGTTGAGTCGTGGTGAATGCCCCTATCTGTTTGGCAAAGCGTGCCTTAGCCCGCACAAACTCCACATCGGCAAGCATCTCGAAGCTGTCTAAAAGTTGTGGCACCATCGGTCGCACCTCATCGGTGAACTCGCGCAGGATGCGCAAGATTTCGCGCTTCTCCTCGCCCTCGAGTTCACGGATACGGTTGTTGGCCTCGACTACCTCTTGCGGCTCGATGAACACCGTCTTGCCGGTGGCGCTCTCGTCGTGCACGATACCCTTGATCTTACGTTTCAGGGCTGGTGCCACAGGGATGACCAATCGTCCGTCGCGCATCGTGGGAGCCACGTCCTGCGCAACCGTCCCTTCCGCCTGCGCGTTCCTTAATATATTGTTCAGCACGCGGCTTACGCTGCCCTCGGCGCTTGCCAGTTCGCGACGTATCCGCGCCAGCTCTGATGATGCTGAATCTTTCACGTGCCCGAACTTGTCGAGGATTTGGGAGATGCGGCGTAAGAGAAGATGAGCAGATCCACCCCCTGCACAGGAGGGAGCGGTATGTAATGGAAATCGAGAATAGACAAGACGTGCGAGAGCTGGATATGGCACACTTTTTTGCGATGACTGCCATTCTTGTTCGGTAATTGCTCCCTCCCGAACAGGGAGGGCGGGGGGAGAGTCCGGGGCTGGTTCCGCTATTACTTTTCTTATCCCTTGGATGCATTCCAACGCCCTCTGCAGCGCAAACATCTCATCCACTTCGATGTATGTTCCTTCGATGCGGATGTGCTGGAGGGTGGGGCGAAGGTCGTAGAAACCGCTGTCGGGCAGGCCGTCGGTCTCTTCCTCCATACGCACGAACTCACCTACCTGCTGGTGCAGTTCCTGCAAGAGGGCTGCATCGGCGGCGAATGTCATCTCCTCGACGCGCTGCTCGCCCAGCGCACTCAGACAATGGCCGCGCAGCATGGCACGGATGTCCTTCATCCCTATCTTTTCTTCAAAAGTCTGTGGATAGACCATCTTAATTGACGATTTACTGATTCGTTATTTACATTTTAGGGTGCAAAGGTAGCAAAAAGATTGCAAAAGAGGCGAAATATATCAAGAAAAGAAAGCAATTGGCACAAATTCTTTAAACTTTAATCGTTAATCTCTCGTGTTTTTACTAAATTTGCAGCCCAGAAGCAAACATTCAATTGCCTATGGAAGCAAGCGCCATCCTGTTGCTACACTGTCCCGATCAACCCGGAATTATTTCCGAGGTGACAAAGTTCATCACCGATAATCAGGGTAATATCGTCTATTTGGATCAGTATGTCGATCGTGAGGACAGTATGTTCTTCATGCGCATCGAATGGCAACTGGACCGTTTCCGCATCCCCCGTGAGAAAATCAGCGAATACCTTTCTACACTCTACGCTCCTCGTTATCAGATGACGTTCAATCTGTATTTCTCCGATGAGCGTCCCCGCATGGCTATCTTCGTAAGCAAGATGAGCCACTGCCTCTACGACCTCCTGGCGCGGTACAAGGCGGGAGAATGGAATGTGGACATTCCCTGCATTGTGAGCAACCACGAGGACTTGCGCTTCGTGGCCGAGCAGTTCGATATTCCTTATTATGTATGGTCTATCAACAAGGATCATTCGAACAAGGCTGAGGTGGAAGCTGCCGAGAAGGAACTGCTGGAGCGCGAACGCGTGACGTTCATCGTTCTGGCACGTTACATGCAGATCATAAGCGACGACATGATAGCTCGCTACCCACATCACATTATTAATATACACCACTCGTTTCTGCCTGCCTTTGTGGGCGCTAAACCTTATCATCAGGCGTGGGAGCGTGGTGTGAAAATCATCGGTGCCACCAGTCACTACGTGACGGCAGACCTCGACGCGGGTCCCATCATCGAACAGGACGTGACGCGTATCAGCCACAAGGACACCCCCGAGAGCCTGGCCAACAAAGGTAAGGACTTGGAGAAAATCGTCCTCTCAAGGGCAGTAAGCAAACACATAGAGCGGAAAATTCTCACTTACAAGAATAAAACCATCATTTTCAGTTAACAAAATAGCTTTACACACATGAAAAAAGAAATGAAGAAGGTGCTGGTCTTAGGCAGCGGTGCCCTTAAGATCGGACAAGCCGGCGAGTTTGACTACAGCGGTTCGCAGGCGCTGAAAGCGTTACGCGAGGAAGGTATTTCCAGTGTACTCGTCAACCCAAACATCGCTACTATTCAAACCTCTGAGGGCATTGCCGACAAAGTTTATTTCCAACCGGTGACGCCCTTTTTTGT